>JAHIUU010000006.1 GCA_018817025.1 Candidatus Babelota bacterium
ATGCAGCACCTGTGTATCTGTCTAGGCGAACCCAGAAGATTGTATTTCTACAACTGTCAAATACATGTCAAGCCCAGGTAAGGTTTCTCGCGTAGTGTCGAATTAAACCACATGTTCCACCGCTTGTGCGGACCCCCGTCAATTCCTTTGAGTTTTAATCTTGCGACCGTACTCCCCAGGCGGATCACTTAACGCGTTAGCTTTGACACTGATCTCGCTATGCGAAACCAACATCTAGTGATCATCGTTTACGGCGTGGACTACCAGGGTATCTAATCCTGTTTGCTCCCCACGCTTTCGCGCCTCAGCGTCAGGTACAAGCCAAGAAGCTGCCTTCGCCATCGGTGTTCCTCTCGAGATCTACGCATTTTACCGCTACTCCGAGAATTCCACTTCTCTCTCTTGCCCTCTCAGCCCACCAGTATCAACTGCTTTTCCATGGGTAAGCCATGATCTTTAACAACTGACTTAATAGGCCGCCTACGCGCACTTTACGCCCAGTAATTCCGAATAACGCTTGCTCCCTTCGTATTACCGCGGCTGCTGGCACGAAGTTAGCCGGAGCTTTCTCTAGAGGTACCGTCATCTAACGTGGATATTAACCACGCTTCTTTCTTCCCTCTTAACAGGAGTTTACAATCCGAAGACCGTCATCCTCCACGCGGCGTCGCTGCATCAGGCTTTCGCCCATTGTGCAAGATTCCCCACTGCTGCCTCCCGTAGGAGTCTGGGCCGTATCTCAGTCCCAATGTGGCCGACCACCCTCTCAGGCCGGCTAACCATCATAGCCTTGGTGAGCCTTTACCTCACCAACAAGCTAATAGTACGCAAGCTTATCCTTTAGCGGTAGCAAGAGGCCACCTTTCTCCCCGAAGGGACGTATGCAGTATTAACCTCAATTTCTCGAGGGTATTCTTCACTAAAGGGCAAATTCTTACGCGTTATGCACCCGTTCGCCACTATACTCGTTCCGAAGAACTTTCTCGTTCGACTTGCATGTGTTAAGCACGCCGCCAGCGTTCATTCTGAGCCAGGATCAAACTCTCCATATCAAAACTCACGAAATTTAGAAATCCGTAACAATCCAAGCTATCTTTTTATTACTGACTGACCGTGTATGTCAAAGAACTTTTGAATCAAAAACCGGAGAACTTTCTCCGAAAGTTTCCCGGTTTTCTTTCGTTTTCAACTTTTTTTCAATGTTCACAGTAATAGAATACATTTTCCCAAACTTAATGCAAGTTTTTTGAAGAATAAAATCGAAAAAAATTTGAATTACCTACTTATATTTCAAAGTGCAATAAAGATCGCGCTTTTTTAACTTTTTACGAGTATTTTCACTGGCAAAATTCGCCTATCTGACCCAAAAAAAGCCACGCCTACTGAACCATGCAATCACTTTTGCTGCACCGAATCAAACCGGAACGGCGATTCCACCACCCAGGAAGCTCACCCATCTCCCATTCTTCAAAGAATTTTCTAAGTTCTCGAGCTTTGGTCGATAAGCTATTGTCTTCTCGTTTCATGAAGCTCTCAAAATTGCTTTCACAGACGGCGGCTCTTAGGCTCTCGTCCACCTCTACCGGCAAATAGATTCTTTCTAAACTTTTACTCCTTGTTAATGGTTTAAACATCTCACCACTTCCTCCCAACTCCAAAGAAATCCCGTCTAGACGCAACTCCCTTATAGGAAGCGCCGCAAGGCTTTCTGTGCTCTTGCTAGATAACAGTGCTCGGCGTTCTTTATTTTGACTACTATTTTCAAACGATAAGCTCTTTAAGTTTTTAAACTCTTCAAGAATCTCTAAGAGCTCATCATCAATCTCATAATCGACAAGAGCAAGCGACTTAAGTTTGTTTTGTTTCTTGTCCAGCACAAAATAACAAAGAAATTCCTTTATGCTATCGCTCGTTATGTTCTCACAATTACCAATTTTAAGTGAAACAAGATTCTTATTCGATAAACCTGATTTCAACAGACCAAATTTTGTTATCTTCGCGCAATTAGTAAGGGTCAGATCATTTAGACAGGGAAACATTTTATCATTTCCTAGATATGATAGCCCTTTATCCGTCACATTACTTCCGCTAATGTCTAGACTTTTTAGACTCTTATAATATAAAAGACGTTTTATTGCTTCATCATCAAATAGTACCGGCCCCTGATCAGGCTCAAACCAATAACCACATGGTTTTTGGTAGCGACACCCTGAAAGATTAAGCACCTCAACGTCTTCTGGCAACTCTTTTAATGCCCCCACATCAGTAAGAGAACACCCGCTTAAATCAAGCGTCTTTATAACGCCATAAGGCACGGGCTCAACAACATCACAGGTATTACAACAAGATAATTTTGAAGGCAAGCGTGTTTTTTGTTTTCGTTCCATGCCAAACAACAACCCGACACTAAAAAAACAACATAGTAAGAATAACAATCGAGATTTCATAGTCCCTCCATAAAACCTAACCCAAAGATTACAAACAGACCGATCCACAGGCTTATATTGGCAAAAATATTGACAAATGACAACCGCTGCCTGTGCTAATGTCCCCCCAACTTGAAACCAACGGACTTTCCTGATAGCTTGAAACTCGACGGTATGACGACATATGAATAGACAGCAATCAAACCTAAATTAGAGGAGCGGTAGAAAGTGAAAACACGTCATCATTTAGTCAACCTCTTAAAAAACCTCTTCTCTCTAAAGTTTTCCGGTAAACGCTCTGTTATCGATAGGAAACGTGTTCACCAAGAGTGGTACGCTCCGGCGAAACCAACCGATCGAACAACAGAGCCTACGGTCACCTGGATAGGACAAGCAACATTTCTAGTTCAAATCGACGGAATAAACATTCTAACCGACCCAATCTTTTATGACCTCTCCTACATTTTCCCTCGTCTCGTCCCTGCTGGCATCACCCCGGAGCAGCTTCCCCGAATCGACGTTGTACTGATATCACACGACCATCGTGACCACATGGAAAAAAATAGCATGCGCGCGCTTTTGCTACACAAACCAACGATTCTTGCACCACTCGGACTTGGAAAGCGCCTCTCTCGATGGGGGTTTGATAAAATCTCTGAACATAATTGGAACGATAAACTCTCCTTCGCCACCCCTTCAGGCAAAAAAATAGATTTTTCTTTCTTGCCGGCATCACACTGGGCCGGCTGCAACCTCTTCAATATTAATAAGTCAAAGTTTGGTAGCTGGATGATTGAGCATGACCTTCATGCTATCTATTTCGCAGGAGACTCATCATATGGAAAACACTTTTGCGAAATCGGCCAACAATTCGAATCAATTCAAACAGCCCTGATGCCAATAAGCCCTATCGAACCAAGACATCTTGTTGAGCATGCCCATTTAGATGGCAAGCAGGCAATTCAGGCATTCTTGGATCTTAATGCACAGCGGTTCATTCCAATGCACTGGGGAACATTTCAGTTCGGCACGGAACAATACGATGAACCGATAATCTTGCTCAAAAAGTTTTGGCACAAACATGGACTCGATGGTTTAGGCAAGCAGCTTTCTGTGCTTAAATTTGGAGCCGCGCAACGCGTTTAAAAGTTACTTGATGACTTTCAAAGATACGCCAAAATACAATCTAAAATAGTACCCGGTCTGTACCTGGTGATAAGGCACATCCTGCGTTTTGACATCCTGCGTCACATTCATTTTTCTCTGCCACCCCTCATCTGCAAGGCTAGTATCCAATAATACCGCAGGCTTGTGCCCCTGAAACACCAGTAGGACATCGCTCAAAAACCGCCCCTTTGTAAACCATGTAAATCGCCTTATCCTAACACATGCCCCATAAATGCCTCGTTCCCACTTCTTAAATCTCTTATAAAAAGGAGACATTTTTCCGATTAAGTACTTTGTTGTGTCTTTTCTGCGATAAGCAACCGCCAATTTCATTATCGACCGTAACTCGTCGTCAGATAAACTCAACTTTTCAGCCATCGCTTCAACTTTTTTTGTCTCTCCCTTGACAACGAGCCAGGCAAACTCTCTCGCATCCTTTGTTGTAAGACTGAATTCCCTCTCTAACTGAAGCATCGCCTTATCCTTTGAGTCCCATAGTGCTGTCGATATTCTCGCAGGCCTTTCAAGCTCACCTATCAAGCCCATTATTTTTCCCATGTCAGTCGACTCCTCAGGCTCCAATGACATAGTCCAGTACGTATTAAAATTCTTCCCTTCTCCTTGTCCAAAAGAAATAAAACTCACAAGACGAGCTGGGGCCTGCCCAGCCCGCAACTGACCACCAACAGACATAACAACAACTAATAGCATAAAAATATTTTTCTTCACAAAATCCCCTTCCCAAATTTTTCGTTAAAAATGGTCTTTTCTAACCTAATCTTGACACGATTATCTTATATTTGTCAATAATGTGCGAGCATCGTGCTTTGTTATTGTGTGTCATTAATTGTGGACCTAATCTTCGCCTAGGGCTTCCCTAAGACCATATTCGCTTATGATAGCCACTTATTAGCCGCAGGGCTCGTCCCCCTGACTCGGCCATGCTTTCCAATTTAGCAGTCGTCCCCTAACAGGGACTCCAGTCTTACAATCGATGGAACATTAACAAACAGTTTGTCCTCATTCATGCAAAGGGTAAAAAGAAAGAGCCCTGGTTTAACGCCAGGGCTCTTTCTTTTGCTCTGAAAATAATTAATTTGGCTTATTTAAACTCTTCACAATGGATATATCGATACGCAAGTGCAGCAAGCCCGCCGCCCGAGAATGTCCCTAGAAGATATACCGGTACATGCGTTATCGCAGATCCTCCAAAAATCAGATCGAATAGTGACGGCCCCAAGGAAACCGCCGGATTATACGTGCCACCAAGAAACGCTATCGTCATCAGCGCAAAACCAATCACAAGGCCAAACATATTGGTGAGCTTTACTTTCTTGGTTGTCATTACTACCAAAACAACAAACGCCAAGAAAAAAGTAAAAATTAGTTCAACAGCAAAAACTTTTGGATACGAAACTCCGGCTGCCGGGGCAGGATAATAGCGCTGGTCCGCAAGAAACCAATAGATTGCCGCCGCGAAAAAGCCACCCAAAACCTGGAAAAACATATAATATAAAACATCTTTCGACTTCAACTTGCCTCGAAGCCAGATTGCAAGCGTGACTGCTGGGTTATAGTGCCCACCTGAAATATGTGCCCCTAAGTACATAATCACAGCTAGCATCGTACCAATCGCAATCGGATTTCCAGTCAGACTGATCGCAAGAACCAAAAACATCGTCCCAAAGCACTCCACAATGTACTTTTTCATCCAAACTCCTTTTTTTAAAGTTTAAACCAACGATACATAATTTATTTAGAGACAAACCCATTATGCAAGAATAAAGCCAAAAATTCTTTGTTCCCCTTCGCCCCTGTAATAGGTGAATCGACGATACCATCCATTACAAAGCCAAATTCTTCCATACCAAGCCTAATTTTTTCAATAACCCGTTCATGCACAAGTTCACTTTTAACAATTCCCCCTCGGCCAATCTCGTGACGTTCAGCTTCAAACTGAGGCTTGATTAACAGAATTATTTTTCCATCGGGTTTGATCAACCTCGATACTGCCGGCATTACTTTTAGGATCGAAATAAAAGATAAATCAAGCGTAACAAGATCAACAAGCTCGGGAAGTCTTTCCAAATGACGTAAATTAGTCCGCTCCATAAGCGTTAGACGCGGGTTTGAAGAAACCTTTTCGTGAACCTGGCCATACCCAACGTCAACACCATAGACCCGTTTCGCTCCTCGCTGCAACAAGCAATCAGAAAATCCGCCCGTTGAAATACCAGAATCTAAAGCAACTAAACCGTTCACATTAATATCAAAGTGGTCAAGCGCCCGCTCCAGTTTCAAACCAGCTCGACTCACATACTTTGGCTCTTTCGCCGTAATCGTTAGCTCAGCATCGCTCGCAAGCATCGTACCTGGCTTCACGCACGATTGCCCGTTAACCAAAACTTTCCCCTGCATAATAATGCTTTGTATGTAGGTACGAGAAAGATCGGGATGTTGTTCGAAAACAAGTTTATCTAATCGTTTTTTTTCTTTCATGAAAATCTCGCTATGCAATCTCATCAATCAACTTCGACTTCTCAAACTGATAAATCTTCGACAAACGATCTTCATCAAGAACAATATTATCAACTGAAAAAACCACAAACCAGTGTTCCTGTGTTCTTATCGTTAAAAAGCGAGTTTTCTTACTTTTACGAACAGCTACCCGAAACTCTTCAAGCGTCTTGACCGGCTCACCGTTCACTTCTGAGATGATCATCCCGGGATATAATAATCGTAACTTATTTGCCAACGAAGTTGGTTGAACACTCGAAACAACCAAGGCCGGCTCATACTGCTTTTCCGGTGATTCATATGCGAGAAGTGCATGCGCTTGTTCCGCTAATATTGGAAGATGATTCTGCGCAAGCTCCATCACAACAATCCCAGCAATCGTTTCATAATCAATCTCTTCAAAATCAGGATAAATAAAACGAACCGGCTGTAAAAAACGAGGTTCAAGCATAAACTCGATCTCTTTTCGCTCACCATTACGGTAGATCACCATATATATCTTGTCGCCAACCTCAAGCCGATCCAGAATCTCAAGCATCGAAACTTTATCCTCATTCCACGGTACTGCTGCCCGACCAAACCGATCAACCTGATAACCATTCACCTCGTAAATCATATCTCCAGCTTGCACGCCAAATTTTTCAAGCATCATATTCTTGAACACTTTTGCAATATAAAAACCACCCGGCTTTGGATTACCCAAAAACTCAATCATATCTTCATTAGCTGGTTCAAGTGAACAGCCCAATAATGGCCTTCTAAGCAACCTTATTTTATGCAAATCTTTAATAGCACTCTTAACATCGTTTATTGGTATGATATATCCAACGTTTTGCGCCTTACCCATCCCTGCAAAATTAATCCCAACAACTTGTCCTGCTGAATTTATCGCAGGACCACCAGAGTTACCTGGATTAAGCGGCGCTGTAGTCTGAATACACGACTGCTTGATTAACGAAATTCGTTCGCGACCACTCACGATACCCTGCGTACTCTTAAGTGCCTGTACACCAAGGGGATATCCTAGAGCCAAAACATCCTGCTCGCGACGAACCTCATCTGAGTTGCCAAACTTTAGAAATGGAATGTCACCAAGAACTTTCGCTATTCGCTCCTTCGCATACTGAGTCAAACGAAGCAGTGCAACGTCACGCTCTGGACTAATCCCTGCAACTTCAACCGTCAACCTCTCGGCACCAAGCGCAGGAATCTCTATCTGAACCAATTGTGCCTGGTTAACAACGTGCCAATTCGTAACAATATCCCCATCACTATTGATAAAGAAACCGCTTCCGCTTCCACTGCTTACCATCGGTGGGTTATAAGGCTCTAGCCAATGAAACGCCGCAACATCACAAATAATTTTAACAACAGTGTTTTTTACCTGTCGCTGCACATCAATCCAAGTCGTCACCGAAGCGCCATTTGCACGAATAATGGTTGGAGCAACAGTCACCGATTTTTTTTCTATGTCGATTGTTTTTGAAAGTTGATACAGCTGATATTGCACAACTTTGTCTCGCTGGTATAAAAAATATCCACCAAAACCAACGCCCCCTAACATAACCAACCCAAAAAATAGTTGGAAAATCGAAAGTCTTCCTTGATTACGACTCATGATTAGCCTCTCTCAATATTCTTTTTATAAAAGTTGTACCCCTGATAGCCAAACGACACTAATAGGTATCCTGAAAACAAAAAAAGCAACGACAGCTCAAGCCTCATAACAGTCAAAATAGCAAAAAGCACAACCGCACCAACAACAGGATAGTGCTTCTTTACGCGAAGAGAACCCCGTTTAAATGCAGGAAATCGAATCGAACTAATCATTAGCCATGAAAACAAAAGCAATAAGAAAGAAAGAAAAAAGCTAAACCATGGCCGATATACCAACCCATTCGCATTGAGTAAAACTATCACAATAAAGCAACCTGCTATCGTTGTTGGCAATCCTATAAAGAAAACGCTCTGTTGATCATGCAACAAATTAAATCTTGCCAAGCGAACAATTCCGGCAATTAAAAAAAGCGCGCCAACCATCACCCCAACAAATCCCAATGTTCGTAAAGACCAAGCGTACGCCAAAAACGCCGGTGCCAAACAAAATGAAATCGCATCGCACAACGAATCCATTTCCACCCCAAGCTCACTTTCAACCCTCATTAAGCGAGCAATTCGTCCATCAAGCGCATCCATCATAGCAGCAAGAAAAACACAGTAGATAGCGGCTATACGCTCACCTTCTATCGCAAGAGCAATGGAACAAAATCCAAAAAACGCGTTTCCTAGGGTAAAAAGAAAAGGGACAAAACGAATGCCCCGCTTAAAAAACTGCTTCTTTTCTCTCAATCTTCTGATAGGGTGAAATCTAAAACTTTTCATCTTACTTTGCAACGCTTACTTTTGCGTGCCGCAAAACCTGTCCTTGAAACAGGTACCCCTTAACCACAACCTCAACAATCTCTCCAGTCTCATGATCCTCAGACTCGACCTGAACCAACGCCTCATGCAGAGCAGGATCGAACGTGCTCGAACAATCAATCTCCTCAACCCCCAAATCGCTAAACGTCTTTGCAACATTTTTGGAAACAAGCTCTAGACCGGCCAACACACTTGCACCATCTACCGATTTCTGCTTTCGACAAGACTCCGTTGCCCGTTCAAGATCATCCATCACCATTAACAACGGTCGAATCACATCGCTTTTGGCCTGGGCAATCCAACTAGCCCGCTCCTTTTCAACCCGTCTTTTGTAATTCTGAAAATCTGCGCTCACGCGTGTGTACAAATCTTCATAGTCTATCTTAGACTTCTTTTTAAAAACCATATGTTATACCCTTTCACCTAGCATTCTACCATAAAGAGTACATATTCCCAATTCACCCTCAGCGAACTCTTGAAATTGTAACTCTATTATTTATAGCCTAAAATTGTAAATCTTATCAAAAATAAACTCTTAAGGGAGCACTCATGAATTTTTTGCCTAAAAAGCGTCTCTTCTTACTCTTCTTACTCACCAACACCTTCCGACTCTTCTCTATCGACAACTCACACTTTTACAAACCGCCATATTTTCATGCAACTAAATCATGGGAAACAAAAAACTGGCTTGCTGTTTTCGACGCGCACTACGCATATGGCAGCACCAATCATTCACGAGATAACAGGGGCCATCAAGCTGAAGCATTCGATCTGTATGGAAACCAAAACATACTGTATTTGACAGCCAACGTCCCTCGACCAACAAATCTTTCCGCTGCTCTGACCGGGTATATCGACGCACTCGAAACAACTAGAGCCGCATTTACTGCCGCTAACCCTGCCGATAAGCAGTTGTTTGGTCAGGTTGGCTTTTCAGGAAAATTCGATGTTAGCGAGTTTGTCCTCAATTATCGCCAGAATCTTATCTATAATTTTTTTACGGAGCTTAACGTCCCCATCAGAACAATCAAGTCGGGACGGCGAACCCTGTGTGACAGAACACCAGTTGGCTCTGGCTCAGATCAAAATTATACACAACAAGACGTCAGCTGGACCAATTTTAGAAACAACCTTCCCGATATTTTACGCGCATACGGCCTTGACCAATACACCCGTCGCTCAAAAAGCACCAATCTTGGCGACACAGCCCTTCTGCTTGGCCGGCAGGGACGCATCCCTTCTCTCGTTAATCTTTTTGAGTACTTCGACCTTGCAATCAAAGCAGGCATACTCGCGCCAACAGGAACTAACAGAAAATACCAACAACCATTTTCAATCGAAACGGGATACAATGGACATTGGGGCTTTCCCGTCCGAGTGGACGCCATTTTTGGCTTAAGCAAAGACATGTACATCGGCACCTACCTTGGCTTGCTCTTCTTTTCATCAAGAACTCTCGACAGCTTTCCCGCTAGAACACACGAAAGCCAAAACGGCTTCATAAAGTTATACCGAACTACTATTCATGAAAAAAAAGGAACCATCTTTGATGTTGGCTCCTATCTGAAGTTGGACCATTTCATCAAAGGACTATCTATGTTACTTGGCTATTCATACAGCCATCAATCGAGAGATTCTGTCTCTATTCCAAAAGGATGCGACTATACACACACAAACAATGTAATTATCAACAATGACTGCCGGCTGAAAAATTGGCGCATGCACGTCATTCACGCGCTCGCTGAGTACGATTTTGGAGTTCACGACATTTGTAAAAAGCGTTTATGGCAACCTCGCATCAGCATTTTCTACGATTATCCATTTAGTGGCAAAAGGGTTATGATGAGTTCATTGGTCGGGGGGGGAGTTGGGTGTGATGTTACGTGGGGATTCTAAATCGCCCCATAAATCTTATTTTTTTAATTGTTTTTTTGTTTTTCGATTTATCGATTATCCTGACAGTAGGTTGAAAATTTCAAACGAACACAGAAAAGAAAAGAGAATCTATGGATATCTTAGAGGTTAACAATCTCTCCGTCTCATTCGAAGAGAATCAGGTCATCTCAGACCTCTCCTTCAAAATCCCAGAACACGAGGTCATGGTGGTCCTTGGCCCAAACGGCGCGGGCAAAACGACCCTACTTCGAGCGCTCTTAGGATTAATCCCATACAAGGGGGACGTTATCTGGCACACCAAAAACATTAGCTACCTACCACCACAAGAGTTTTTGCAACGCAAAAATCTTCCGCCACTCAGCGTCCAAGAATTTTTTCATTTTAAAACAAAAGATGACCATGCAATCATAGGCATGCTCACCAAAGTTGGTCTTGACCCATCAATTCGCTCTCAACAATTCAATACACTTTCAACTGGCCAATTCCAACGCATGCTTATCGCCTGGGCACTAATCGATAATCCGAAAGTACTGTTATTCGACGAGCCAACCTCAGGCATCGACATTGGCGGCGAGGAAACAATCTATACGTTACTCCACAAATTCTTGGAAGAACGCAACTTAACAATAATTTTGGTCACACACGACCTTAACATCGTCTGGGAACACGCCAACCAAGTGCTTTGTTTAAACAAACAAAAAATGTGCTTGGGACAACCAAGTATCGTCTTGACCCCAGAGAAATTAAAAGAATTATACGGAACCGGATTAAAATATTACGAACACCATCACGATAACAGGTAGAATAATGGTTATAAACTTATTTCTCGCAATCATTCTTGGCGCATTTGTTGGAGGAGTTGCTGGCTATGCCGGATCACTTATGCTCACCAAACGCATGTCGCTAATAGGCGGCCCACTCGGCCATCTAGCTATGCCGGGCATGGCTATCGCACTCACCTACAACTTCGATGTCTCTCTCGGAGCACTGTTATTTATTTCTTTTGGCACATTCATGATCTGGCTCATCCAACAAAAAACAAAACTCCCGTTCGAAGCAATCACCGCAACAGTTTTTGCTTCGTCATTGTCGATTGCACTCTTACTTCTACGGAAAAAAAAGATTAAAGCCGCCCTTTTCGGTGATATTTCTCAAATCTCACTACTTACCGTCCTAACAACGATCACAATCGCAGCAATCGTTTTTATCATACTGCACTATATCTATTCAAAAATGCTCTTGATAACCATCTCTTCTAATCTCGCAAAAACAACAGGGGTCAACGTCAAACTATATAATTTTATTTATCTGACTTGTGTGGCATTTGTTATTGCGTTAAGCGTACGAGTGGTAGGCGGTCTCATGACTGCAGCCCTAGTCGCGATCCCCGCCTGTACCAGCAAGAACGTAACCGGCACGCTCTCGCAATACAGGTACATTAGCCTCTTTGCCGGAGTAATTTCTTGTGTGACCGGGGTACTCGCATCAACAATAACCGGCCTAGCAATAGGGCCTTTAATTATCATTGTAAACGCAATTCTGTTTGTTGTTTCTATCTTTGTGAAACCAAAGTTTCTCTGGGGTTAAAACTCCACTATTTGCTTACGCCCACCATCATTTTTTCTCTGAAAGACTGTGGTATCAATCTGTGGAAGCCCTAACGTTCTTGTGCTATGATTATTCTGCGGTTTTTTCCCTAAAAATAAGGATCTGGTTTTATGAGGCTTTTAAATTTTGACACTAAAGAGTGCTGGAACTATGAAAACGGTTTTTACTTGACGTCCGATATCAGACGAATAAGTAAGTTACTTGCCCACTATGAATTGTATAAAAAAATTGTGAATCTTCCAGGAGAGGTTCTTGAATTTGGGGTTTACAAGGGAAGCTCCCTAATTAGATTCTTAACGTTTCGCGAAATACTTGAAAGCCCGTACTCAAGAAAAGTGATCGGATTTGACGTCTTCGGAGAATTTCCAAAGTCGCAACATTTGGCAACAGATAAAAGCTTTGTGCAAAAATTTGAAACCGAAGGAGGAAACGGCATCCCAGAAAAAACACTTGAAAAAGCCCTGTTTAATAAAGAGTTTAAAAATTTTGAGTTGATCAAAGGCGACATTCTGAAAACTCTTCCTAAGTATTTAAAAAAACATCCAGAACTAAAAATCTCCTTACTCCATATCGACGTTGATGTTTATGAGCCAACCAAAATAGTACTGGAGCAATGTTATAATAAACTTGTTCCCGGAGGAATAATTGTATTTGATGATTATGGAACAGTACATGGCGAAACTAAAGCAATCGACGAGTTCTTCTTAAACAAAGACGTTGAAATCCAAAAAAACCCTATCGCTCATATTCCAAGCTTCATATGTAAAAAACCGTAGAAGCATTCCTACGCAATATTTAGAACTCCACGTGGCCTGGATACCGAGGAAACGGGATCACATCCCGAATATTTTCCATGCCAGTCGCAAGCTGCACCAGTCTCTCGAATCCTAAACCAAATCCGGCGTGTGGTACTGAACCGTACTTACGCAACTCGAGATACCACCAGTAATCATCGAGACAAAGGCCTTGCCCCTCAATACGCTGCTTCAGAATATCAAGGCGCTCTTCGCGCTGACTGCCACCTATCAACTCACCAACGCCGGCTACCAACATATCCATCGCAGCAACGGTCTTTCCATCATCGTTCAAGCGCATATAAAAAGATTTTATCTCTTTAGGATAGTCAACAACAAAAACTGGTGTTTTAAAGTGTTCCTCTGCCAAATAACGCTCATGCTCTGATTGCAAATCTTTGCCCCACACAACAGGAAACTCAAACGTTTTTCCAGATTTTTGCAAAATCTCAACCGCCTGCGTATACGTCACCCGTTCAAACGGGCTCTCAACAAGATGCTTTAATCGTCCAAGTAATCCCTCATCAATAAATTTATTAAAAAACTCAAGATCGTCCTGACAGTTTTCTAAAACATAAGAGATTATATATTTTACATATTTCTCTGCACAGTCCATATCATCGTTAATATCTGCAAATGCAAGCTCTGGCTCAATCATCCAAAACTCAGCTAGATGACGCGACGTGTTAGAATTCTCAGCTCGAAATGTTGGACCAAACGTGTAAATATCAGACATGGCACAGGCAAATGCCTCTCCTTCAAGCTGACCTGAAACAGTCAAGTAAGCACGCTTATCAAAAAAGTCTTGTGAATAATCTATTTCTCGATCTTTTTTAGGAACGTTATCAAAATCGAACGTTGTCACCTGAAACATCTGTCCCGCACCCTCGCAATCAGAACCTGTGACAATCGGGGTATTGATATAATAAAACCCCTCCTCGTTGAAAAATTTGTGTGTTGCAAAAGCAAGGGCGTTACGAACACGAGTCACGGCACCAATCGTATTGGTACGGGGTCGTAGATGAGCAATGGTTCGTAAAAATTCAAACGTGTGACGTTTTTTTTGCAGCGGATAGGTCTCAGAATCGCATGCACCGATAAGCTCAATCGATTGCGCCTTAAGCTCAAATGCTTGCCCTTTGCCAGGACTTTCAACGACCAACCCGTCAACAGAAACCGCAGCCCCTGTCGAAAGATTTGGGAGAACCTCTTCGTAACCTGCCGTATCATTATCAGCAACAACCTGTAACCCAGCCAAACAGGAACCGTCGTTAATAGTAATAAATGCAAATTGCCCCTGATCTCGAACCGTTCTAATCCACCCCTTAATTGTAATCGCCTTACCAATATCTGCCTGAGAAATTTTATTTATTTTTACTCGCATTTTTTCTCCAAAGTACGCTGAAAAACAGATTTTGCTCATGCGAAAGCGTAGCATGCCTGGAAAAAAATCACTATTTCTCGTACGTCCCTACCAAGACACTCTCAGCAAGAATATGTCCATTCATCGCTTCTTTAATATCATCTCGATCCACCAGCTTTTTGTCTTTTTTAATATCAAGCATAGAGACGTCAAGTGCGTAGATCGTGAAGTGATATTGATGGAAACCACTTCCTGGCGGCGGGCATGCCCCCCCGTAACCAGTACTCCCAAACGTTGTTTTACCCTGAAAAGTACCATCACCTAGCTCCCAAACACCACTCTTACCAGCCCCCTCTTCAAGCTGAACCGTTCCAACAGGGATATTATAGAGGACCCAGTGCACCCAATTGTTAGCAGCAGTATGCGTATCATGACAGATAACGGCAAACGACTCGGTCCCCTCCGGAACCCCTTGCCACGAAAGGGCAGGAGAAACGTTTGCCCCATCACACGTGTATTTTTCTGGCATAACCATATTATTCTTAAACCCATCAGACTTTAAAACAAATTTTTCTGGAACAGCCCCTGATACAGAACCTAATAAACACAAGCAAAGTACTATAGAACTAAAACACTTCATATTCGTCCCCCCTAACTACTAAAAATTGGCGTTGCCTCCGGCTCCTTGGTATAGCTACCCTTTAAAATCCCTGCCGCAAGCTCATGTCCCTTTATCGTTCTAAACACATCTTCTTTTAACACATCACTCTCTTTCAAGAAATTCAGTGTTGTATCAAGCGCAAATATAATAAAAAAATAATCCTGAGGCACAGGAAATTTTTTGGGCAAATTAATACCCTCATATCCAATCTGCTTGATACCATCCCGTACCGTCGCTATTCCATCTCCATAATTGTGATTTGGATTAATAAACTTTTCAGGTAAACCTGTCACCACTGGTGGGATATTATAGACAATCCAGAGCACCGTATCACCGGTGGGCGCATCAGGATGAACACACATAACTACAAACGATGCCGTCCCACAGGGTCCAGGCTTCCAGGAAAGCGCGGGAAAAATATTCCCACCATCAATCGTATACTTAGCAGGCAAACACCCCCCATACTTAAAGCCACTCGAGCGTAAGGCCAATGTATCACCAGCAACTCGAGCCATTTGTACGCCACCAATACGCACACAAAAAATAGGCTGAAAATAAATAAGCAAAATAACAAAAAAGATATGTCGTTCGATCACAGCCCCCCCTCTTAAGAACTAGATCAGGTGGAGCCCCGAAGAGCTCCGCCTATATGTAAAATTACAAACCAAAGTGTTTTTTAAGTTTCCCCTTGTACGTCTCTTTGTCCATCGCCCCAACATTTCGTTCAACTAACCTGCCGTCATTGAAAAATAAAAATGTTGGCACACCCTGAACCTCTTGCGACGAAGCCAAATCACGAGCTTGGTCAATGTTAATCACCAAAAAAGTCACGTCTGCATACTCTTTCGCTAGTTCTTCGTTAATTGGATGCATTCTCCTACATGGCGGACACCACGTTGCAGAAAAGTCTGCCACAACATTCTTTTTCGTCTTAATGTAACCGTCAAAATCTGACTTACTCGTAACATCTATGATCGTACCATTATGAGTTTCTATAACCTCAGTCTTGGTCCCGTTAGAATCATCCGCTTTTTCAGCTGATGAAAACCATGAGCAGCCTGGCACCACCGAAATCGCAAATACCATAACAAAAAACTTACCTGATCTTATCTTGCTCATATACTTCATAAATAACTCCTACCTGTAAGCATTTTACTACAAACTCCTAACACAAAGTCAATACTTAGCTCCCTTTCCTAACATACGAAACAACCTCACCCTGTTTGAGAACAACACTATCTCCCGTTATCATATTTTTTACCGACACCGTTCCATCCCGTTGCTCGGCTTCGCCAATAATCAACACATGTGATGCGCCCATCTTATTAGCCTTACGCATCATGCTTTTCATTGAACCACCTTCAAGCAAAACATCTACACACAATCCGTTTGTTTGCATAACATCTGCCAGAAGTAACGCGAGCGGCTGCTGGTCGTCACCCATCGGAATAAGAACGTGAACTGCCGGTTCGTGTGGAACAGGTAATCTATCTTGTACAGAAGACACCAACATAAGCAGTCGACCAACACCCATCGCTGCTCCTATCGACGGATGTTCTTTTTTTGCTCCAAGCTGTTCACTCAAGTCATATCGACCGCCGCCACAAAATGCATCCTGCGCCCCAAGATCACGCGAGCTAAACTCAAATACCGTCTTATTATAATAATCGAGACCTCTGACAAGCGACGGATCAAGCACAACACTAACTGAAAGCACTTGAAGTAACGCTTGCAACTGAGCCCACTCTACGCCGCAGTCAACACAAAGATAATCGGTCAGCTTTGGTGCATCGCGATACACTTCCTGACAAGATTCGTTTTTGCAATCAAAGACACGAAGAATATTTTTCTCTTTTCTGACTCGACAGGTATCACATATCGTATCAGCAACCGTATCTAAATAAGCTTTTAACGATTTTTTGTGATTGTTTCGATCGTCGGGACACCCTAAAAAATTTAGCTTTATAACGTAATTCTCCAAAAACAGTTTGTCCTTGAAAAACGCATCCAGCATCTTGATAAAGTAAGCATCCTGCTGGATCGAATCATCATTAATCACCTCAATATTGATCTGTTCAAACTGACGCCACCGCCCCTTTTGCGGTCTTTCGTGCCGAAACATTGGCCCGTAGCACCAGACCTTCCAAGGCTTCTTTTCGATGTGATTCTCTAAAAAAGCACGCATCGTTCCCGCGGTTGCCTCCGGACGGAGACAAATGCTTTCACCGCTAGATGTTTCAAAAACATACATCTCCTTGGTCACCACATCAGTCTCCTGACCGAGCGAGCGAACAAAAAGATTGGTCTGTTCTAAAATTGGTGTTTGAATCTGAGAAAAATTATAGCGTTGAAGATGTTTTCCAGCCTGCTCTACAAGAAAATTATAGAGACGTAGGTCAAGCCAGTCCTGCGTCCCCCGAACTCGAGAAAATAACATAATTTATGTACCCCTTTTAAAATGCAACTCCCTTCTTGTGCATTTTGACAGCCATTCTGACAAAATTGAGAACCTTCTTTGAACGTTTCATGAGATACGAAGCATTACCCATGATAAACGCATCGTATTCTTTATCAAGGTATGGACGCAGTTGCTCAGGTGTTTTCGATCGATTAATTCTTGGATAGTCATACAAGAAACTTTTAAGAAAAAAGCTATATATAATACATTCTATTGTCCACTTAGTAAGCTTATACCCAGCGACAGCCCATATTGCCAATAATGTCTTCTGCACAAACGGAGAATTCGCGGCTCGTTCCGAAATCGTTTTTACAGCATCCTTAACACAACCCCTTGGCGATAATCCTTCTGATGAAGCATTATCTTGTATAAGAAGTGAAAGGGCTCCCGCCGCACCAAGCCCCTTAAGTGGCGTCATAAATGCCGAAAGATAGCCCGGTCCAAGCAGCAACTCGTCCTCAATAAATTGCCACATCATTTTTTGAGACATTGACGGAGAAGGATCGATCATCTCCTCTGGCTTAGCCGGCTCTTCAGCAACTTCCTCAGCAACCTCTTCAGCTGCTGCCTCTGGCTCTGTCGTTTCTGGTTTTACCTCAGGTTCTACTTCTTCAACGGTGTTCTCAGGCTCTTCTTCTAAATCATAATCAAACTCATCATAATCAAAATCCTCATCGAAATCAGAATCTTCAAACACTTCTTCAACAACCTCTTGATCCACTGAATACCCTTCTCCCATCACAACCGGAAAACGGACCCCAAATAACAAAATGCTCAGCAAAAACAGTACCATTTTTTTCATTTCAGCTACCCTTTGTATCGAAATCCTAGTACGATAAAACAACAAAATATCATGAACAGGTAAAGCCTAGCAGAATTATACGTATACTCAAAGGGAGTGTTGCTATGAGAAAAACCATATTAATCCCAGGGGGAGCGGGCTATGTCGGCTCTCATACCGCCTATCTTTTGGCAAAAAAAGGCCATGCGGTCATAATCGTCGACAAACGCATTCACAATCAGAAATTTTCACCGTCGTGGGCAACGATAATTCAAGAAGACTTTTCAAACAAAACCATTCTCGATCAAATATTTACAACACATAAAATAGACGCTGTCATGCACTTTGCGGCCTTTATCGAGGTTGGCGAATCGGTCAAGCATCCAAAAAGATTTTACCATAACAACGTCGTTAAAACGCTCACACTACTCGACCGCATGCTAGCGCATGATGTAAAAAATTTCATCTTCTCATCCAGCTGCGCCGTCTACGGTGAACCGGTTACGGTCCCCATGGACGAGTCGAATCCATTCAGGCCTCTCAGTCCGTACGGAAAAAACAAGCTAATCGTCGAGTTTGCGCTTCAGGACTATGCAACAGCGTACAACCTTGATTCTGTTTCACTGCGCTACTTCAACGCTGCCGGAGCTCTTCCCGAAGCCGGCCTTGGCGAGCAACACGATCCAGAAACCCACATCATCCCCCTCATGATTCGCGCAATAAAAAACCAAACGCCATTCAAAATTTTTGGAACCGATTATGACACACCAGACGGATCGTGCATTCGAGACTATATTCACGTGCTTGACATCGCACAGGCTCACGTACTCGCGCTAGAACACCTTGATCACAAGCACTCAGAATCAAGTAAAGCTAGCGCGTTTAATCTTGGGTCAGGCAATGGTTTCTCGGTTAAAGAAATGATCGGTGCAATGGAAAAAATTTGCGACAAAAAAATGGTGATCAAACATGAAAACCGCCGACCAGGCGACCCTGCAATTCTGCTCGCCAACCCTGCAAAAGCAAGCTCTGTTCTTGGCTGGAAGCCAACCCACTCAGATTTAGAAACTATTTTGAGAAGTGCACTCACTTTCGCCGAAACGTTTTCTCCAGATCCAGTTTACTCATACTCCACGTCGTCGGCCGACCGTGCACACAGATAAATCGATTATCAACCTCTTGTAGTTGAGACACAATGCTGTGCATCATCGTTTGCGAAAGAACATCACCCGCTTTGACCGCCATTTTACACGCCATTTGCGCATGAACATGTTCGTTTAGCTTTTTGCGAAACGTCTCATGATCAAGATGCTCATTTTGCTCAACAAACTCGATCATCTCAAAAACTAACGCTCGTAAAGAGTTCGATTGCAACTTTGGCGGCGATGTTTTAATCACAAGCTCCTCGGTTCCAATCTGTTCAACCTCAATTCCCTGTTGCTTCAGAAAATCCTGCTGCTCTAAAATCAACTTGCGATGAGATTCGTTCAGTCGAATAACTTCTGGAAACAGTAATCTCGTGCCATCTTTGTGCTCAAAGTTTTTTAAATATTTTTCGTACAAGATCCGTTCATGCGCCGCATGCTGATCGATAAGCAGCAAACCCTCTTTGTTCTCAACGACAATGTACATGTTTAACAACTGCCCAATAATTTTACCCGTCTGAACATATGGTTTTGGTGCAACGGTCTCCTGTACAACAACTTGCTTAAAAACTGGTGCAACATAAGGCTCAGCAGCCTTACTTGGTAAAGAAATGGCTCGTGTGAGTGTCGTTGGCATGGGCATTATTGGTTCAGGTGTCATTGGTGAAGAAGTGGTTAAAGAAAATCTGTTTTCTTCCAAAACAGGCCCCAACTGTTGAGAAACTAACCCCTCAAGCGTCTTTGTAACATTTTGCTGAACTAAGTTAGCAACCGTCACAGGATTCGCAAATCGAACCTCTTCTTTTCTTGGATGCACATTAATGTCGACAAGCGACCGGTCAATCGTAATGAATAAAAACGCCGCCGGAAACCGTGCCGGTGGCAAAGCACTTCGATACCCCTTCATAAGCGCCTTACCCAACTCGCTATTTTTTACCCAGCGACCATTAACAAAAAAGAAAATTTGCTGCCGGCCATAGCGCCAGAAGTTATGCCTTGAAATCAAACCAGAAATAGACGCTCCTGTTTTATTGTTCTCTTGTGCTATCTCAGTTACGTTTTGGCCAAAATTATGCCCCCAGATTTGCATCACCCTATCTTTCATCCCGCTAACTGGCGGAGCGTTCAACATCAAACGCCCGTCACGATATAACTGAAAGTGAATATCCCGATGACTTAAGCAAAAAGCATGACAAAAATTTTGTATCTGATTCCATTCCGTCTCGTCTTGCTTTAAAAACTTTTGACGAACCGGCGTATTATAAAAAATATCCCTGATTTGCAAATCAGTGCCAAGGGGGCAAGCAACTATTTCTTCTCGAACAACCCTACCATCAACATACTCGATTCGAACCCCTGTCTCCTCTTCGTAATTTTTGGCATTATGTCTGGTCTCAAGTACCACTTTGCTCACTGACGAAATACTTGCAAGAGCTTCTCCGCGAAACCCAAATGTGTCTAGTTTTTTTAGGTCGTCAAGAGATCTTACTTTGCTTGTTGCATGATTTTCAAAACAAGCTTTCGCGTCTTCTGGCACCATTCCAAAGCCATTATCAACCACACGGATCAACTGTCTCCCCGACTTTTCTAGGTAAAGAAAAATTCTTGTAGCCCCGGCATCAACCGAATTTTCAACAAGCTCTTTCACCACACTTGCCGGCCGTTCAACAACCTCACCCGCAGCTATTTTTTTCGCTTCTACATCAGATAATATTTGTATGACACTCATGCTTTCTTCTTTTTCTTATTTTTTCGCAAGACACGCAACGTTCCTCCAAACTCGATCGTTGTACTCACCGGATGAATTTCACTACCAACTAATTCGATCTCTTCAGAATCCCACTTTAGTCGCGCATGTTCACATTTGGTCTTCAGCGGCACATCATTCTCTTGCTCTTTCATTTGCTCAACCAACACATGCCCTCGCAACTCGCATCGCTTCTCTTCAACGAATAACTTAACAACATCAGCTCGAACTTTTTGGTTGTTGCGGTTCATACAAACATTACTCTTAAAAACAATTTTCTTTGCTTCATTCTTTTTAACAAAAATTTCAAGTGAATCTGCTGAAACAGTACTCGAATCAGCAAATGTTACATGTACATCATCTCTGTACTGCAAACAAATCATCGATGTATCAAGCCTATCTTTTTGAATTGTCGCGCTTTGACTTTTAACAATCACTTTTGAAAGAGGATCAACAGAAATCGAAGCCATAAGGGGACAAATAAAAAACAGTAAAAAAATATTAAAGATTTTTTTCAAGAAGATCCTACTTTTAGCTTAGGCCATTACCTTCCACAGCATTTCTTGTATTTCTTCCCAGAGCCACATGAACACGGGTCGTTCCGTCCGATCTTTTCTTCGATTCGTTTAACGGTCCTAGAATCTCCGCCACTCTCATCACCGCCAATCTTGAGAGAATCTAGCTCCTTTTCGTGTTCACTTTCAATCTGATGGAGATGCGACACGGTCAGATCGTCAGGCTTCATGCGGAAAACCCCTTGGACAACGTCCCACTTAATCTGAGACATCATACTCTCAAAAGTCGAGAACGATTCTTTTTTATATTCGACAAGTGGATTTTTTTGGCCGTATCCTCGTAACCCAATCCCCTCTTTAATCTGATCAATATTTTGTAAATGAATTCTCCATGCCCGATCAATCGTCTCGAGCAATACCCACTTTTCGGCTTCTCTAACAATTTCTTGTGTATTACTACGATACTGATCGTAGTAATACACAAGGTAGTCATATATCGCTTTTTCAAGATTAGTTGACGACGATTGGTCAAAATTCGCTTCTATGAAAGCCTCCTGCTTAACTCCCGTCATCTTCTCGAGAATCTTATACAACTCCACAACATATTCAGGGGCACACTTTGCTTTTGGACAATAGATTGAGAACAATCGAGAAAGCCCGTCTGAAAGCATCTCTTTGATCACCTCTTGAATCTGTTCTTCACCATTGAGAACGTCGTGTCTATAGCGATATACAACGGTTCGCTGCTGGTTAAGCACATCGTCATACTCAAGCAGATGCTTTCGAATATCAAAGTTATGTCGTTCAACTTTTTCCTGCGCACCCTCAATTCGTCTCGATACCATCTTGTGCTCAATGCTCTCACCAGGCTTCATTCCAATTCGTGTCATCGTCTTCTTGAGCCGCTCACCACCAAAGATTCTCATGAGATCATCATCTAGCGAAAGAAAAAACTTTGATGCACCAGGATCACCCTGCCTACCTGCTCGACCCCGCAGCTGGTTATCAATACGACGACTTTCATGCCGTTCTGTACCAATAATCTTAAGCCCACCAAGCTCACGAACTCCTTTACCCAACTTAATATCGGTACCACGACCGGCCATATTGGTTGCGATCGTAATCTTACCTTTTTCACCAGCCTCTTTGACAATATCAGCCTCACGATCGTGCTGCTTAGCATTCAAAACATTATGAGGAATCCCGGCCTGATTAAGCAAATAACTAACGTACTCAGAAGTCTCAACCGCAATAGTCCCAACAAGCACCGGCTGACCTCGGTCGTAGCAATCTTTGATATCTTCAACGACGGCCTTAAACTTATCATCCCGACTTAAAAATATGGCATCCGACTGATCGTCTCTAATGATAGGCTTGTGCGTTGGAATAACGACCACATCTAATCCATAAATCTTATGGAATTCGAATGCCTCAGTTTCAGCCGTACCGGTCATACCAGATAGTTTTTTGTATAAACGAAAGTAGTTTTGGAGTGTGATTGTTGCAAGTGTCTGGTTCTCACGCTCGATACGAGCACCCTCTTTTGCTTCAAGCGCCTGGTGCAGCCCGTCACTGTACCGACGACCTGGCAAAATTCGTCCGGTAAACTCATCAACGATAAGAACCTCGCCCTCACTAACAACATAATCAACATCACGTTTGAACAACGTTTGCGCTTTAAGAGCCTGAGTCACGTGATGAAGTGCTAGAATATTTTCAGGAGCATATAGATTGCCAACTCCCATATTGTGCTCAACTCTGTCGTGTCCCATTTCCGTCAGCTGAACCGATCGAGACTTTTCATCAATCTCATAATCTTCATCCTTTTTCAATGGTAGAACCGCACGATTCGCTGTGAAATACAGATCACTTCCCTTCTCGCTCGGACCAGAAATAATAAGCGGCGTTCTTGCTTCGTCAATCAAAATCGAGTCAACCTCGTCAACAATAGCAAAGCTCAACTCGCCTTGAGCATAATCTTCTCGATTAAACTTCATGTTATCGCGTAGATAATCAAATCCAAATTCGTTGTTAGTTCCATAGGTAACATCAGCTCGATACGCCTTCTTTCGCTCAGCGTCGCTCATCTGATTCTGAATAACCCCTATCTCTAGGCCCAGGTGATTGTAAACCGGACTCATCCACTCCGCATCTCGCTTCGCCAGATAATCGTTAACAGTCACAAGATGCGACCCCTTGCCAGTCAAACCGTTCAGGTACATTGGCAACGTTGAAGTTAGCGTTTTCCCCTCACCGGTTCTCATCTCGGCAATACGCCCTTGGTGCAACACAATGCCACCAATAAGCTGTACATCATAGTGACGTTCGCCAAGTTTCCGACGCGCGGTCTCACGAACAACAGCAAACGCCTCGGGTAAAATGCTATCGAGCGACTCTCCTCGAGAAAGTCGCTCTCTAAAATGATTTGTTTTTGCAGTAAGATCGAGCTCACCTAGCGCAAGCATCTCTTCTTCAAGTTGATTAATCTTATGAACAATGGGACGCATTTTCTTGAGCTCTCGCTCATTTTTCGTCCCAAAAATTTTTGAGAGCACTTTTGTAACAAGCACCATAATTCTTCCCGTTTTTTTATACCAATTTTTTAGTTGAATTAATTATACCAAACTTTTGTCTTTTTCGGTATTAACAGGTCAATTTTTACAGTACAGCCAACCCCTCACCTCGTAACGTGTCAATGTCAACTGTTCTATTTGCCTGAAGCCCTGCTCTACGCAAATCAAACACCCCCTTATTACCATCAACGTTCAAAAAATACAAGCCTGTTTTTTTATCGTCCGGTACCTCGAGAGCGTCAACCATCGCTATAACAGCAGGTGAAAATATTGAAAGTGGCAACGGATGAATTGACAAATCTTTTCTATAAAAAAAATAGGGTGGGCGCTTTCTACCCCAAAGCCATAGCTCATAATGAAACGGCTTATGATCACCAATCACAACCTCAATCTGGTTTACATTTTTTGGCACACAAATTGGCTTTTTCTTATTCGATCCAAACGTTTGCCGTGAAAACCAATCCTTTGTCGAAACAAAATCGATTCGCTGTATATGATCGCCTCTTGAAAAGATATGGTAAATTTTTTTAAACACCCGACCATTCACAAACGTTTCTGTCTCCGTCTGAACCGGCCCACCAAAAAAGACCGCCTTATCAACAACTAAATCTTTCTTCTGCACCAACGCTTCTTTCTCCAAGTTGAGAATAACATTGGCACCATGACTGTGACCCAACAACCAGATCTTTATCGGCTTTCCAGTAAGCTTATGTAATCGTTTTGCCTCATCATAAACCGCACCATACAGCTTCCCAGCAGCCTTCCCCCGCAACCGCTTACTCAATCGTCCGCTCCAGTTAAACGTGTAGAACATAAGATCGTCTTTGCTATCTAGATACGATGCATCAAATACCTTTTTATATAACTTGACCGTTTGCTGGCCAATGTACGCAAGATCGCTTTTTTTGAGCTCTTTAGATTGATCAATAGGATGAAGCCCCAACTCATCGATCGGTTGCAACCGGTGAAAACCATTCTGCTTAACCTGTTCAATATACCGCTGAAACGGGCTAAGTTTTCTCTTTTTTCTTTTAAAAAAAGAGAAAACCCAATTACCAATAGCCTTAAACGAAAAATGCGGCCCGACGGTTCCATGGACAAACACCGTCATGATACAGTAATTTTTATTCACATCGCCTGATTCTTGCTGAACACGCACTTCTTGTTTCAGCTTTGCGTTACAGCAAGCTATGAAAAAAACAACGACCATCGAAAAAAAAAGAATTGATATTTTTTTTGAATTTTTCACAGAGAATCCCTACCCTAACGTAATACTGGGTTTTTTCCTTAAACAGTACCCCTTTCTACAAAGTTCGTGCTATTATAACATCTTTATAAAAGAGTAATCAAACCATGCATAGGCGCATGTCTATTTGAATTAACCATGGAGTCGCGATGCAAAAACAAGAAGAAAACAGTTTGCAAACAGGCAAGGTTTTACGAATCAGCGGAACAATAGTTGATGTTCAGTTCGATCAAGCAAAAGTTCCAAACATATACAACCAACTCATTATCGATGCCTCAATCTGCGTCGATTCCCGATGCACATACCAAATTAATCTCGAAGTCGCTCAGCACCTCGGAGATGGCGTTGTTCGCTGCATCGCGCTCGAGCCAACAGATGGAATAAACCGAGGGCTCCCAGTTATTGACACAGGTGGCCCAATAAAAGTTCCTGTCGGCAAAGACGTCCTCGGGCAAGTATTTGACGTACTTGGTCGGCCACTCGGTGGTGACAAAAAAAAATTCGAATCAAGTGAGCACTGGCCAATCTATCGCTCAGCACCATCATTAATCGAACAAGAGGTCTCAGAAGAAATTCTTGAGACAGGAATCAAGGTTATTGACCTCCTTTGCCCCTATATCAAGGGTTCAAAGATCGGCCTCTTCGGAGGCGCTGGTGTCGGTAAAACAATTTTAGTCCAAGAAATTATTCGAAACGTGGCCATCGAGCACGGCGGCTACTCAGTTTTTGTTGGAATCGGCGAACGAACGCGAGAAGGAAACGATCTCTGGCTCGAAATGAAATCATCAGGCGTCATCGATAAAACGGCACTTGTCTTCGGCCAAATGGGAGAAGTCCCAGGCGCACGACTTCGTGTCGGCCTAACCGGTCTAACCATGGCCGAATACTTCCGGGACAAAGAAGGAAAAGACACATTGTTATTCATTGACAACATCTTCCGTTACGTCCAAGCCGGCTCAGAGGTTTCAGCGCTGCTCGGTCGTATGCCATCAGCGGTAGGTTATCAACCTACGCTCGCGTCCGAAATGGGCATGCTCCAAGAACGTATAACCAGCACACAAAGCGGCTCCATCACCTCGATTCAAGCAGTCTATGTCCCTGCTGACGACTATACAGATCCAGCGCCAGCAACAACATTCCAGCATCTCGATGCAAGCACCGTATTGTCGCGAAAAATTGCCCAATCAGGTCTATATCCAGCAGTTGATCCACTCGAAACCGTCTCGAAAGCTCTTAGGCCAGAGATCGTTGGACAAAAACATTATGACGTCGCACGAGCCGTTCAGCAGACACTTCAAAAATATAAAGAGCTTCAAGACATTATCGCAATCTTGGGCATGGAAGAACTCTCTGACGAAGATAAATTAATTGTTAATCGAGCCAAAAAAATCCACAAGTTCTTAACCCAGCCCCTATTCGTCGCAGCAAGTTTCACCAACGTGCCAGGAAAGTTTGTTTCCCGAGAGAAATGCGTCGAAGATTTTGAAAAAATTGTCGCCGGGGAATGTGATGAAATGCCTGAACAAGCGTTCTATATGGTCGGCACACTCGAAGAGGCGATCGAAAAAGCAAAAAGTATTTACGGATAAACGATGGAACACACAAACGCTTTTGAATTGGAAATCATAAAACAAACTGAATCGAAAAAAGTTTCTATCCTGTGGGTCGAGATACAAAGCCCAACCGGAAACTTTGTCGTTGGCCCCGAACACCACCCGCTTGTCTCGCTTCTCAAGCACCGCGGTAAACTAACCTACAAAGAATACAATGGCAATGAGACTTCTCTCGATACATATGGGGGCATTTTCAAGGTTGCCAACAACAAAGCAACGGCACTCCTTGATTAGAGCGACAAGCTCCTCAGCCATTCCTCGCACGCCAGAGCCGCGGCACATCCTTGGCCGGCCGCAGTAATCGCCTGACGATACTTACGATCAAAAACATCACCAGCAACAAAAACGCCTGGTACAGAAGTACCAGGCGTTTCTTTGCTTAGAACATATCCAGAATCATCGGTCTCCAAAATATTTCGAAACGGCCCAGAATTTGGCACCATCCCAATCGCAACAAAAACCCCCTCCGTCGAAAATTCGGTTATCTTACCATCACCACCATGCCGATCCTCCAGAACAACAGAGGCAACACTCTCCCCATCGCCCTTCACACCAACGACTTTTTTGTTATACAGAACCGAAACATTGGGCATCTTCAAAACTTTTTCAGTTAGTGGGTCGGTTGCTGTCAAACGATCATGTATCTGAATAATCGTCACTTTTTTTGCGTGCTTACTTAACGCATAGCTTTCTGCAACCGCACTATTTCCACCACCAACAACAACAACCTCATGATCTTCATATAACGGCGCATCACAAGTCGCGCAAACGGCTACCCCCTTGCCCCAATACTCATCCTCTCCAGGAACACCCAATCGTCTTGGCGATGAACCAGTCGCAATAATAACAGATCTCGTCAGAAGTTTTTCGCTGTTTTTTGTAAAGATAGCAAAAGGAGAAGACGAAAAATCGACCCGCTCAACCAAGTCAGCCAAAAAGCTAACTCCGCAAGCCTCTGCTTGTTCCCGTATTTTTTTCATTAACACTGGACCGTCAATCGCAACCTCTCCAGGCCAGTTCTCAACTAAGCCAGTAGTAGTCAACTGCCCCCCAGGCTGATTCCCATCAATAATCAAAGGATTTCTTTTTAATCGTCCAAGGTAAATACCAGCGGTGAGACCTGCGGGCCCAGAGCCAATAACAATTACTTCATGCGTCATCACTTCTCCTCAAAGCACCTGTTTTTACCAAGCGGTGTTCATAGCAATATGAAATTCGTGTGGCGATTCACCAGCCGCTTTATCTCTATCAAGCTTATAACCCCAATCAATCTTTGCGGGAAATGGACTTGACAAATTAATACCAAATCCAACTGAATGTCGTAAATTAAACTTATCTCGTTTAATCATATTCGAACTTACTCCACATCCCTTCGGCGTATCCCATCCGGCTCCAGCATCGTAAAACACGTGTCCCTTCATCTGATAGTCAGGAACAAGCGGAAAAATAAGTTCGGCATTAAACTGAAACGCTTTTCGAGCACCTAACGGATCACCATGGTACCACGCAGGGCCAACGCCACCAAAAACAAATCCTCGAACGGTGTCCTGCCCTCCCATGTGGAATAGCTCTTTGTACGGAATAATCTTGTTCCTAACAACAGCATCAACCACGCCTCCCCACGCATGAAGCGCTAACACAAGATTGTCCTCTCCAATTAATGGCGTGTACCAACTCCAATCAAGTTCTGTTTTAACAAAACTAAACTGACGGTTTATACCTGGAGGAGCCGTTCTGAAATTCCAGAAAACCTTATAGCCATGCGTTGGATACACTCGATGATTTCGAGTGTCTTTCCCAACATCAAGACCTAACCAAATATGGTCACCCTCTTGAAACGTCTGCTCAACTCTCGCTTGAAAAGCTTCTCCCATCGAAGGAAGCGCTCGTGGATTGTTGTTCGTAATATGCTCGGCACCTAACTCAAGTGTGGCTCTGGTCCTTCGAGAAAGCCACGGTAACAAGAAGCCGACTCTCGTCGATCCACCCCATATCTTCTCTATCGGCATAGGAGTAACATTTTTCCATTGATCGTATTCTTCTTGTTTAATATATAAACTAAAAGCGGTTGATATATCTGTATCAAATATATGCGGGTCAAAAAAGTAAATCGACGCCTTCTGGAATCTATGAATGCTTGACTGTGCGTTTACTCCAATGTCGAATCCTCTGCCCCAAAAATTACTCTTCTCGAGCTGCACATTCCCCCGAAGCGACCTCTCGGAAGAACCCTTATCGCTTCCATAGCTTGCACCCAGATTAAACTTACCAGTTTTCGACTCCCTAACCTTCAACTCAAGATCAACCTTATCATCATGAAGTTTGTGAGTCTTCCAGTTCACCGATCCCTTCTCAAAAAAACCGAGAAATTCGACGCTGTTTCGAGATATTGCAAGCTTCTTGCTCGTTAAAAGATCGCCCTCTTCAACGGTAAGCTCTCGTCTAATCACACGGTCTTTTGTTATCTTATTTCCGGTAATATTAATCCGATTAACAAATATCTTTTTGCCCTTCTCAACATGAAAAGTAATATCAACTTCCTTCGTCTCTTCATTAGGCAAAACTTGAGGATAGACATCGGCGTGAATATACCCAACATTTCCCCATTGTGCCTTTAAGCTGCTAATAGAATCAACTAATTTTGATTGCGAAAATGCCTCCCCTTGCTCAAGCGTAACGTGTGGCAAAAGCTCGTCTTCATTAAAAACATTATCTCCTGGAACGCTTAAATACCGAACGGTAAAAATATCGCCCTCACGAATATCAAATAGAATATCAACCTCTCGCTTATTCTCAGAAAACACCGCATCAGCCTTGACAACCCTAGCCATCAAAAAACCATGGTCCCTATAGATATATTCAATGCGCTTCTTATCCATCTCTACCGATTCTTCACTGTACTTACCAGAATCGTCCAGGAACCCCAGAACCCAATCCTCTCGAGTAAAAATTGCGGTCCGCAGCTTCCGCTCGGGAAGTTTTTTACATCCACGAAAATGAATCCGCTTGATTTTTGCCTTCTTCCCTTCATCGATATGAAATTCAACACTCGCCTTATCTGGATTTTCTTTATTGACAACGACCTTGTAATCCACCTTCACAAAGTGAAAGTTTTCATCTCGATACATCTCCTGAATGGCAAGAACAATTCTCCGAAGCTGTTCCTCATCAATCGTTTCCACTTTATCAATCTCTAATTTATCGCTAATCTTCTTTGTTCGTAACGCCTTGTTGCCATGAAAAGAAACACCGTCGAGAAGTTTGCGTTCTTCAACTACCACATATAGGTTGATCAAATTATCGCCAACGACCTCTTTTTCAAGCTGTACTTGTCGAAAGTAACCAAGCGCATAGAGTCGATGAACGGCGTCTGCTGACTTCTTTGGGTCAAACTCCTCACCCTCTTTGTACGACAACCGACGCAGAATCGCGTCTTTTTTGATAAACTTGTTCCCCTCAATCACAATAGTTTTTACAACAGGATTACTTTCTTTGTCACCCTGACAAGAAATCGTATTAAAAAATAAAAGACTTGCGCTAAAAAAGACCAAGAAACACTTAAGATAACCAGGTTTGTTCATAGTAAAAAACTTTCCCAACTAAAGAGATTTTTACGATCTGCTGAAGAGTTCAGAATACAATTTTGTGTAAAAAAAGCAATCTGAGACTCGATCGTCAGGAGAATTACAAATAATCGGCATACCCTCGGACAACATTAAGAACATCTTGTGGCGAAGTCTTTCCTGGCTTCCATGGCTCAACCTTCTCGGTAATACCTAAAAGAAACTTCTTTTCTATCAAACAGACATCCTGCAAACAAAGGTCATCGTGCTTTACCAGCTCAAATTCAATCCGATCATCTCGCTTTGCAATATTAATATCAACATCACTGAGATCGGGCTTTTGATTGATAAGATTAACGAAAACAGGAGAAAATATTGCTGCTGGAAAAGGAGCCAATATAAACTCCCGTACGTCGTCGCCATCTTTTTTCCAGGAGAAAAACCAGAGTTCCTTGTGAGTCGGGTCCTGGCCAGTTGGGGTCAGCAACGCCCCCCCAGAAAAAAGCACGCTCCAAAATGACTCCTGTTTCATCGCGACCTTTTCTTCTGGTGGACTAACTGCATCATTCGATTCTGCAATACCATCCCCTCCAAGAACTTTCCTATTTACCATGATACGAGACTGAACAAGCCGACACGCCTTTTCTTTCCCGTGGTTGCCCGCCATCTTGCATAAACGTTCAACATCAAACCTTCGATCGCTATACCCCTTTTTCGTAGAAAATCCGTCAATTCTCTGAACCAAATCATCATCTGAATAGAAATGATAAACGTTTTTGAATAGAGCGCTCGTGAAAAGATGATCCGTTTCAGGTTGTACCGGCATACCCCACAAAATAAATTCATCTATCCCAATAAGTTTTCCTTCAGGCACATAATCCCACCGTTTTTGGCCCTTTCGTTCCTTCGCCTCTTTTTTCACAGAAAGAACCTTAAACCGCTCTCGAACAAGTTGTACGGCTTTTCGCCTTTTATCTTTATTCTTCAATACACCCCCCTCAAACCGAAGTGCCTCATCGATCGCCGCAGCATACGCTATCACATTGCCACCATGACTGTGAGTGATAACCCTTATTTTAGGAGACATGCCATCTTTTCGATACTTCTCAAGCTCTTCGCTAAGCATATTGTAAAAGCGAATAGCCTCCAGACAACGCCTTCTTTGACTTAAGAGGCCACTCCATCCAAACGTATAAAAAAAATTCTGCTCTTTCCCTGGATACATATGCTCAACAATCTCTTCATATGTTTTTAGCAGCGGATACACAGCAAGTTTTTCACTTCCGGTTGCACAGAGATCAAACGAGGGATTAACTTTAACAAGTCCTCTTCCTAATAGAGGCTGCTCACGATAAAAAAACGAATCCTTACGCATTTTATTAACCGCTTTTTTATACGGTGTCCCATCAACACGGTCATCCATAACTTGAGAATAACTCAGAAAACCAAGAAGAGAACCAAACGAGCCATGAACAAAAATCGTTATCCACGGCTCCCTTGCAACCACCGTGTCTTCAGTCAGGCTCTTTCCAATCTTATAACCAATCTTTGTAACACAACTGCCGAATCGATCCTTCATGACAAAAAAACCACAAACAACAACTATTCCTCCAATAACAGATATCACTAGTTTTCGAGCAAAAAGCTTTGTCATCCTCACCCCTTCTTAACAAGAATAAATAGAACATATGCTTCATACCAACTACTATCATACTTATGATACTTATCATAAAAAAGAGTATTTTCAAGAAACTCGCTTTCTCGCCATTTCCTTGTAATGATCAGCCCCTTTTTTCTACAATAGACATGGAATCGCCATCTGTTCTAATTTTATGGAGAGCTCTATGAACGCTTTATACGCGCTACTTATTCTATCATGCTTTGTAAGTACCCTTACAACACCCTGTCTTGCCCGCAAAAAACGCCCCGCCTACCTAACTCCAACCCCAGAAGGCGCCAGAAAAAATGAAACCCCGCGCCTCGTCTCGCCTTTCATCAAAAAATTCTCACAAAAAAACAAAACCCTCGCGAGGCACCTCAAAAAGCTAGAACTGTTAGGCCAACAAGAAATTTCTCGTTCAGAAAAACAAGCCCGAAAAATAAAGAAAGATTTCACAATCAAGCAAACTCAGCTTGAAAAAAACAAAGTTCAACAGATTACCCAACTACAAGAACAACACAAAGCCATGCTCAAGCACGTTGAAAAGCAACTTAACCAAAAGCTCTACGACAAAATCAAACAGCTTTCTCACAAAACAGAGACGAAACTTGCGAAACTGCAAAAAGAAGCAACCAAACACGAAGAAGAGCTTGTCCTTAAAACAAAAAGAGAGACCTTACAAAAAATAAGCTCAGCCGAACTTATGCTTATGGAAAACTTTCTTAATCCAAAAATCGTTCTTGCTCAAGCTACAATAACACCATTACCTCCTGACAACAAAAACAAAAAAATAGAATCCTGGAAAAAAACAAAACAAGAAGAACTCAATAACGTCGCAACATTCCTCGGCCCAATTCTGTCATCAGACACAGAACTCACGCAACTTCTCGCCAACAAAAAAATTGCCATCGAAACCAATATTACCAATACACAAAAAATAGACGACGAAAGCTATAACGCGGTCATGGATGAGCTCTCACCTCTTCTACTCATCTACAAAACCCAACAATCAGCCGACCAAATGGTCGACGAAAAACTCCAAACCATGGCGATATCGACCAAAACTCGTCAAGACATCCGTTTCATTATACTTGCAGAGCTGCAACCACATATACAGCGGCTTGTTCAATCAGGACAAGAAATCTCGCAGCAACAGATACTCAGTCTCGTCACAAACGCCGTTGCTGAGGTACAGCTGATCCCAACCACCATTGTCCCACTCCCAACACCAGAACAACAACCGCTGCCCATGGTCGACAAAACACTTCGAAAGCAACTTGCAATTTTCGAAAAAAAACTGCGAGCAGAGCAAAAAAAGAACCGTGAACAAGCCCAACAAATGAACTCGACTATTAACGAACTAAAACAAAGCCTTGATCAACTAAAAAAAGAAAAGCTCTCGCTTAAAATTCTTGCCAAACAAACAAACGAGAAGCTTTCTCGAGACAAACATTTTCAAACAGAGCTCGAATCCATGAAAAAAAGTTTAGATGCCCAAAACAAAGAACAAGAAAAACTGGAGCAACTTCTTGAACAAAACAAAAAAGATTTGATGCTAGCGACGATGGCCGAACAGAAAAAACAATACCAAATCGAATATCTCAAGCAAGCTCTTGAAGAATCAAAACGAAACATTACAGCCGCACAAGCTGAAGTAAAAAAAGTCAAACACCTGCAAAACCAGCTCTCAACTATGCAAAAATCGTTTGATGAAGTAAAAAAAATACACCGACTCAAAAAGGCAATTTCAGCTAAACAATACACACAACTTCAGCAAGAAAATATAGGCCTACAAAAAAAGATTCTAGAAAACTCGAAACTACAAACCGTAGTCAAACAACTGACGACACAGACAGCAAGCGCTCTCGATGCCGCAGAAAAAGCGAAAATTCGACAAAAAATAGCCGCCGCCCGACTCCCCGGCTGAACCTAGCACCTTCCGCGACACTTCAGATAGGCAATAACACGTCTAACTTTACGCAAAACAAACTCATTTTCTAACAGTACCGCCCCTGCAACAATCATCGCAATCCCTTGAAAAAATGGCAGGAATAGCCCCAAGATCCCTCCTATGATCAACAGTACCCCAAGAAGCTTCCTCATCAAAATCAACGCATGATTTTCCACAGATCCCTCCTCATAACTTTTATGTTGCCAACACAACAACTTTATGACAAACTTTTTACTTTCCTAAAAACTACTCTGGGAAGTCGTCTAGTGGCAGGACTCTGGATTCTGGTTCCAGCAACAGAGGTTCAAATCCTCTCTTCCCAGCCAAGTTTTACTCACTCACACTACGGCTTTGGAGAAAACGCCATCATAAACGACATCCTCTAAAGGTCTACGATCTGAAGGCTCCTCACGTTCTTGCAATTCTGCAGATAGGTCTTCTTTCTTTCCTGGTTTACCGATCGCACACATCGCTTCAATAACAAAATCTTCGGGAATTCTCAAAACTTCTCTCGCTTTTTCATAATCAAATCCCTCCATCCCATGAACAACTAACCCATTCATCGATCCCTGGAGCGCCAAACTCATCCAAGCTGACCCGGTATCAAACGAATGCGTTCTTGCTGTCTTATCGTTATATTCGAATGTTTTTTTGGAAATAATAACCACAAGAACAGACGCTCGGTTCACCCAGCTTTGGTTAAACGGAACAAGCAAACCAAACAGCTTTTCCCAATGAGACGTATCTCGATGGGCATAGATAAATCGCCACGGTTGCCCGTTGTACGAAGACGGGGCCCACCGAGCTGCTTCGAACAGTTCTAGTAGTTTTTCATGATCAAGCGCCTCACCCGACATCGCTCGTGGCGACCAACGCTTGATAAAAAGATCGTTTATCCTATGACCCGGCTTACGTTTGAACATAACTCCCCCAGCATCTTTTTAAACGATTGCTCCATATATCAAAAACAGCCTCCTGCAAACTAAGTTGCTTTTCCAAAAAAGTTTTTATTATTCAAATCACGAACCATAGCTATCCCCAGCAAAACAACCAATAAAACAATCGGCATCCCAACTAATGACCAACGCTTCATACTTACCTCCCTCATTTTTCTCACTCTTGCTATACCATTTTTCACAAACTTCTTTCAAGAAACTACGAAAGCCCCTTAGCGAGCAGATGATAGTACAAACAGAAAACTGTTGTTAAAATTCAAACTGTTCAATAAAATTACACCTATAACTTCCCCCATCGTATCACTCGAAACCCTATGGGAGATCGATAATGGCAAAAAAAAACTCTCTACCATACATTTTATGCCTTGCATTTTTGTTGGCCACAGGAGCATGTAGTGCCATGTTCAGAATAGTATCGAAAAAAATATTATTAACAGCTGCAGAGAAACTATACAATCACCATAGAAAAACTAAATCGACAGATCGAACGCCCATCACAAAAAAAACCGAGCCCATAATAGATTTTTATAGTGGGAACGCAATAAAAGAGCAGCCCCCTGTAGAAAACTACGGAGGCTACTATAAAAAAATCGATTGATACTTTTTTTGTTACTTTTTTCGCTTCCGCTCAACAGCTTTAAGATACTGTTTTCGTAGTCGAATCGATTTTGGTGTTATCTCGATGAGCTCGTCATCGTTAATCCACTCCATCGACTCTTCAAGCGTCATAATCTTTGGTGGCGCAAGTTTGACAGCATCATCAGAACCGGAAGCCCGCATGTTTGTTAATTTTTTCTTCTTGGTTGGGTTTACATCAAGATCGTTACTTCGAGTATGTTCGCCAACAACCATACCTTCATACACCTGCGCACCAGGTGAAACAAAAAGCGTTCCTCGTGCCTGCAGAGCATCCAAAGAATATCCGGTGCAAGGCCCAGCTTCCATCGAAATAAGAGAACCTTTCGTTCGGCGTGGAATCTCGCCACAATACGGCTCATACCCGGAAAACTGCTGGTTCATCAAGCCAGTCCCTCGAGTATCGGTCACAAACTGACTTCGAAACCCAAGCAATCCTCGAGATGGAACCTTAAATTCCAAACGAAGTTTTCCATTCTGTTCGGGTACAAGATTTTGAAGTTCAGCCTTTCTTTGCCCAAGTTTTTCCATGATCACGCCCTGGTGCTCTTCATTAATATCGAGAATTAACAGTTCAAACGGCTCATGCTTCTTTCCATCAATCTGCTTATAAATAACATGAGGCGCAGAGACCGCCATTTCAAACCCTTCTCGACGCATATTTTCAAGCAAAATTCCAAGGTGCAGCTGACCACGTCCAGAAACCTTAAACGTCTCTGCTTGACCAGTGTCTTCAACCCGCAAGGCAACATTCGTCTTTAATTCTTTGTAAAGTCGATCTCGTATTTGACGAGAGGTTAACAAGCTTCCCTCTCTTCCTGAGAATGGTGATTTATTCACCGAAACAAAAATTGTGATCGTTGGTTCGTCAATGTCAACATAAGGCACTGGAGACGGCTTGCCAACCGCACAGATTGTCGTTCCAATCGTAATCTCTTTTTCAAATCCGGCAACCGCAATAATGTCACCAAACTCGGCCCTACCAGACTCGACGCGATCCAATCCCTCAAACTGATAAATCTTTGTAATTTTAGTTGGGCTGCCTACCTCGTCGTTCTTACAGCATATCACCTGCTGACCAAACTCGATCGAGCCACTAATAACTTTTCCAATGCCGATACGGCCGAGATAATCAGAATAATCTAAACTAGTAATCAACAGCCGAAGATCATCGTCTGTCTGAGCTGGAGCTGGAACTTCTTTGCAAATCACATCAAAAAGTGGCTGCATCGTTCCTTCGGTCACACTTGGATCTTCTGACACAAAACCGCCCTTAGAAGATCCGTATAACATCGGAAACTCCAACTGCTCATCTTTGGTCGCTAGGTCTAAAAAGAGATCATGAATCATCGACTCAGTGTGCTCAATGTCCGCATCTTTTCTGTCGATTTTGTTTATAAGAACCATCGGTTTTAGGCCAAGCTGCAGAGCTTTTTGCAAAACGAACCGAGTCCCAGGAAGCGGCCCCTCGGCAGCATCAACCAACAACAAAAATCCTTCTACCATTTGCAACGTTCGCTCAACCTCTCCACCAAAATCCATGTGGCCAGGCGTATCGACAATATTAATTTTTATATTTGGAAGTCGTATGGAAGCATTTTTGGCTAAGATCGTAATGCCCCGCTCTTTTTCTATATCGCCAGAATCCATAACCCGGTCAACCAGATGTTCTGAGTCATAGGCAACAGTCCCTGACTGCTTGAGCATTTCGTCAACAAGAGTCGTTTTTCCGTGGTCTACGTGTGCAATAATTGCAATATTTCTAATATCTTTTCTTGAAAGGTTCATGGCTCCTCCATTCAGTATTCCCCCAATAAAACTACTATTTTAATAGTTAAAGTATACTAGAATAGGCTGTTTTTTCAACCTGAAAGAATAAAGTGGTCTTTTTTCAGAAAGATTGGCTTTTTTCATCAACCACCAACTAAAGCGCCACCAAATAACCGCGTAGCAACTTCGTCTTTACCCACTCTCTTGATACCTTCGATCTTGTCCACCCGACGTAAAAAAACGGTAAATTTCGCGTATTTGTCGCCTCGCTTGAACTTATAGCCAAGCGACACGCGTTGGTCAACATAGAGATCTTCGTATGATTCTTTGCCCGCAGAGTCTATCGAAGTCAACCGCACTTTTAAAAATTGTCGATACTGCTCATTTTTTTTACGTTCCTCGTCTATGAAAAGCCGCGCTCCCGTCGATGGATCGCTCATCACCTCGAGTGCAACAATATCGTTGAGTCGAAATTCGGTCGTCCCGCTCTTGCCCACCGGAAACGCCTCTACAACGACACGTCCAATCGGATCACCATCTTTAAAGCAGTTGTCATCATTTGGATTATGGAAGCAAAGCCCGTACCCATTTGCCCTATTACCTTCGTCAATAACCGTTGCAGCAAAAATGTTTCCGTCACGTCGTGCCCCCTCTTCCAGCTCAAAAAGTGGCGCTTCATCGCCAGCAACACTCCGTGAATACTCACCGCCCCCAAAATTGCTACAAAAAAAACCGACGACTAACAAGAGAAAAATATGATTAATTCTTTTCACGACCACCCTCCTGCCGTAACAAAAAAACAAACGCACTTGCTACCAAAGGTAACAAAACAAACAAAGCCTATACAAGAAAAACCGCTAGATACTTTTTTGCAACTCAATCCCAAGCTTCAGAAAAAACTGCTCCAAAGTAAGATCGACATCAAATTTAAGTCGTTTTTTTCGTGTTGTTGCACCGGTCAAAATCGTTATTTCACGCTTAGAGATCCCAAGCCTCTTGCTCAAAAAACCAACGAGCTCATAATTCGCCTTTCCCTTCTCGGGAGCACTTTTTAGATAGCACTTTATAGCACCTGACTTATCGACAGAACAACGCTGCCTGCCAGAAGATGGAACCACTTTAATCTCTACAATAAGTGACATAGTTTCACCATTTATTTTTTACGAGACAATCGACTTCGAATCAATTATAATGGAAAACATATCTTTGATAAACTTAGGCGCCCGTAGCTCAATTGGATAGAGCGTCAGACTACGGATCTGGAGGTTAGAGGTTCGACTCCTCTCGGGCGCACCAGAATGGAGAGGTGGCAGAGAGGTCGAATGCGGCGGTCTTGAAAACCGTTATTCCGGGAGACCGGAATCGTGGGTTCGAATCCCACCCTCTCCACCAGAAGCTTACTTGAGAGACAGGAGAGATGGCTGAGTGGTCGAAAGCGCTTGCCTGCTAAGCAAGTATTCCGGGAAACTGGAATCGAGGGTTCGAATCCCTCTCTCTCCGCCAGAATATTAAAGTTCTTTTAGGCCAGTATATGCACCAGTATCACTGGAGAGGCATCGACTCTCAGGGTGCCTTTCACAAGGGCAGAATACGCCTCGAGTCGTCAGAAAAACTTCAAACTCATCTTTTGGAAAAAGAAATAGCTCTTCTTTCGTTTAGAAAAAAAAGTGCCAAAAGAATATTTCTACAAAAAACACAAACCAGTCCGCCTGACCTCTTTTACCACCTCAGCATCCTACTAGAAGGTGGAATACCTCTTGTACAGGCACTCCAGCTAACCCAAAACTATACCGGCTCATCAAGACAACAAAACGAAGTCGAATCGACTATACGGGCGATTGAGCGAGGGAGCAGCTTCGCCGATGCTATGGCTAGCCGCATGCCCTTTTTCTCGTCGCTCATGATTCAGATTATACGATCGGGCGAGCGGGCAAATAAGCTAACCGAGAGTTGCAAGACTCTTTCCATTTACCTAACAAGAAAACAAGAAACAATAAGAAATTTAAAACAAGCAGCGCTACTCCCAGCGATCACTCTTATGTTTTCTATCGCTATCATCATATCACTCTTTTTATTCGTAATACCACAATTTCAGCCCATGCTCATAGAGCGATCCAACACACTCCCCCCCAGCACCAGGCTCATTTTTTCAATAAGCCAGACTCTACGATCGGAACAATCCAAGTTCATCATTATTTTTGGACTCATAGTAATTCTTGGTACCACCAGGTTTTCTCGAAACAAAATAATGTTTCCCACACGCCTCATCCTACGACTTCCTTTGGTTGGGAGACTCGTCGTTCTGGTAAATCTCACCCAGTTCGCTCAAACGCTTTCGCTTTTGCTCAAGTCTGGCGTACCCCTGATTGAATCACTTCATCTTGCAGGCGACTGCTGCACCAACCAACACTTGCGCGGACTTGTGAAAAAAATCAATGTCCATGTCGAAGCGGGAAGTTCTTTACACCTGGCCTGCTTATCAGTTGATACCCATTACTTTCCGGCAAGCCTACTTGCCGCTATAAAAGTTGGGGAACAAACAGGAAAACTTGAGTCTATGCTCGATAAGGGCGCCCAACTTCTTGAAACACAACTCCAAAGCCATCTTCAAACAATCATCTCTATGGCCCAGCCGATTTTACTCATTATAACCGGACTCATCATTTCATTTCTTCTTCTCTCCATCTACCTGCCCCTTTTCAACTTTTCTTGACCTTATTCCTCCGTTTGATAGCATGAATGATGTGTTTAAATTGAGAATATCGCATTGCCGAAGTGGCGAAACTGGTAGACGCACGGGACTCAAAATCCCGCGGTGGAAACACTGTGTCGGTTCGAATCCGACCTTCGGCACCATCTTGAGTTTTTATCATGTCCACGTGTCTGTTTTGTAAAATTATAGAAAAAGAAATTCCAAGTGATTTTGTTGCCGAAAACGAGCACGTTATCGTCATTAAAGATATTCAACCAAAAGCTCCAATTCACTACCTAATTATCCCAAAAATCCATGTGCCAACTATCAACGATATTCTGGATACCCACGAGCACACTATTGCTATTCAGGCAATGTGGGGCATGCTTCGAAACCTCGCAAAAAATCTTCCTGAGCCACAAGCTTTCAATCTCATCGTCAACAATGGCGCCGCATCTGGACAGCGCGTTTTTCACATGCATTGGCATTTTATATCAGGAAAAAACATTTACTCTTCTGGAATCAAACTGTGAGTAAAAACAGGAGAAGCCTTTCTTTTTTCAGACTATTTGTCATCGCTTCCAGCATAACTCTTGTTATCGCCTACCTATCACTTCACAAGTTGATATTTATCAGCAAAAACATCATGATGGGAAAAGAAAACATGTATGTCGTCGCCAAACGCGTACGGCAGGACCTGATAGATCGTCTCGGCGCAAAATCGTTTACATGTAAGACAAAAGACAAAATTTCTCTGAACGGTTTAGTCATCAAACGCAAAAATCCTGTTGCAACGGTGCTCATCTGTCATGGCTATCGATGCTGCAAAGAACTTGGGGCCGGCTATATCGACATGTTTCCAAATTACAACATCGTGTTATTTGACTTCAGGGCACATGGCGAAAATAAAAAAAGCATCACAACAATAGGGTGTCACGAGCACAAAGATATAGAAACGGTTTCCAGTTGGCTCAGGGAGCATGAACCTGAGCTGTATACCGTTCCATTTGTTATCCTTGGAGTCTCAATGGGCGGCGCAGCCGCCCTTAGAGCCGTTGAACATAATTCAAATGCGTGCGACGCTCTCATCATCGATTCATCATTTTCAAGCCTAAAATCTGTCTTGTACAATACCTTCGCAACAAAATCAGGACTTCCAACTTTTCCATTTTTGCCTATCATGGAAAAAATGTTCAACTACCTCGGCTCATGCAACCTCGATGCAATGAAACCTCTCGAATCAGTAAAAAAAATCAAGCAGCCACTTTTGCTCATACATTCTTGTATCGACAAGGTTGTTCCGGTGCAAGAATCGCTACTTATGTATGCACAGGCAGCAAAAACCGGAGCAAAACTGTGGATAGCCCCAGAATGCAAACATGGCTGGCTTCACAGGAAGTATCCTGATTTGTACAAAAAGAAAGTAAGCAAGTTTTTGTCAAAACGATTGTCTAACAAACAATTTGAAAACTAACGCGGCTGATTATTCTCCATCATTGCCCGAGCCTCATTCTCAGAACGAGCTTTGGCACGTTCATTCTCTTGTTGAACACGGTCCAAAAGCGCCTTAAGTCTATCCGAAACAAACCCCATCCGATTAATGTACTCATTCAAAACTAGCGATGTGTATCGTGTTGCTTTTTTTCGTCGCCCTCTTACCGATAAAGCCGCACGATTACTCTGAAAGGCGGAATCACTATCAACCGAATAGCGGCACTTCCCTTTTGAACAAACGTAACGAACCCCGTCTGATCCATGAGCCATTTCAACCCCAGAAATGTGTCTGGTAAATCGGCTCTTCTCCTCCTTTAACTTCTGAACAAGTTTCGAAGACTTTTCAAATAACTCCATTATACCATCAAGTTGTCCAATCTGATCTGTAGCAATATCGACTTTGCCAACACGAAACTCCGATTCAATCGAACGACACTGCTCAATTAGATTCATCATTTTAGCATAAGGATAGATTTGCTTTTTCCCAGAGCCATCCTCTGAAGACAACCCAATCTCAGTTACCATTCCATTAAGATTTTGAACAACAGAATCAACAGAATGCTCGTCATACTTTTGCTCGTTCTGCATACTCGGACAATGCAACAAAGCGATCAAAAGGCCATAGATTATAAGCGTCTTGATATAAAACAGGAAATTTGACTTGCCTAGTTTCTTCATTCAAACCACCAAAGGTATTGATTCCTAAACGCTCAAAGTAACATTTTACCACATTTCTGTGTATACTCAACCAGCCTCATTTCTAATTGTAAATTATTTCCACCTATTTACACAAGAATTTAACCCATTTCTACAGGCAGTTGCCTCATTGTAGAGGAAAAGGTAATCTTTTTAAATAAACTGGGCAAGAAACCATACCATTGGGGTTTTTATGAGTATATTTAACCTGACCTTAAGCGTTGTTCTGACGATGTTTTCGTCAGTCGTTCTGTCATATATATCCATGGCGACCATGATTGGCCCATGGATCGCCCCTACTCTCGTTCTAATCGCAGGTTTAGCTCTCAGGCTAAAGAAAAAAAGCATTTCGTCGCAAAAACAAAATCAGGAGATAGCACTTATCCAAACTGTCGGCTCAATTGGAGGTATCATTGCGACAGCAGTAGGTTTTACGCTTCCTACCCTATACTTCCTAGACAAGCCAGCATTTGAACAATTGCTCGAAAATCCAGCCACATTCTGCATATTAATTGGTGCTATTGTTCTCGGTTCTGGCAGCCTTGGTATACTTCTCGGCCGAGCGTTCGGCCGCAAGTTACTCGTGAAAGAAAATCTTCCCTTCCCAATTGGTCACCTAATCCACAAAACAATCACTTCACAAAGCCAGACAAGCCAAGCAAAACGAATGCTTACAGGGTTCTCAATAACAGGGCTCTTTTGTGCGTTACGGGACAGCCTCAGCCTTCCATCACTCATTCCAGCAGGGTTCCCTATAACACTGATGCCCATGCTCTGGGCGATAGGTTTTATTGCCGGAACCGCTATCGCTTACCCCCTTCTTGTCGGTATGATTTCCAAATATCTTGTCCTATATCCAATCAACAACCACGCTTCCTATCTCCCTATAAAACTGTTTCCTGTCCTCGATAAAGCCCTCTTCTCAATGGCTTTCTGCTCTGGACTGATACTCGCCCAGGTTTTGCCGGGCCTCCTTAGGTATCCGTCAATCATCTGGGGCAGCATCAAACAATACTCAGGCTACACCTACCTCCACCGATTTCGCTCTGGAAAAAGCTTTATAAGAAAACTAATGGCAGGCGCCCCTAAACTCCTGACCAATCTCGAAGCAATTTTTGCACTCGCTATCACCGCTGCACTTTTTACCTACCTAAAATTCCCTCTATCAATAATCTTTGTCATGATCCCTCTCACCGTAGTCTCCGCCTACCACATAAGCTATATCGCAGGTAAAATAGGTCTTGCTCAAATTGGCCGCTTTACGACATTCGTCATGATCCCAATCATGCTACTCTTCAAATTAACCCCTCTTCAAATCACCGTTCTCTGTGTTTTCGTTAGTAGCTGCATCACCGTATCAACCGACCTCCTAATTGATTACAAAGTTGGGGAACTCTGCAATATTAATCTCGAACGAATCAGACGATATCAGTGGTTAGGGTTAATCGTCACCGCAGCCTGCCTCGGCTATTTCCTGTGGATCCTGCTCACAAACCTTCAAGTAGGTTCGACAGAACTATTTGCTCAAAGAGGAAAAGCTAGAGCTCTCCTCATCCAATCATTTAATTTTAATTGGGTCGTCGTAAGCCTTGGCTTTTTATATGGACTTATTCTAAAAAAATTGAAAATCAACCCCACCATGGTTTTTGGCGGAATTCTCATGCCAAATGGCTTAACAATTGGTCTTGTTTTCGGCGCGACGCTCTCGCTTTTTGTAAAAAACAAAGAGAACTATATGCCATTTTGCTCGGGTATCTTTGCCAGTGAATCTCTCTGGATGATCATACGAATAGCAGCAGGAATTATCTAACTATTTTTTGTATCCACATTCTTTATCTGGACACGAGTAACTCTCGCTCTCATCCTTGCCTTTGGTGACTAGCAGGTACGGCGATTTACACTTTGGACAAGGCTCTTCTAGAACCTGGCCAAAAATAGCAAACCGACACTTTGGATAGCCTGAACAACCCCAAAAACTACCGCCTCGCCACTTTCGTTTTACCAGCTTACCTTGACACTTCGGACAAACCATCTTGAGCACTTCTTGGTGGATGTATTTACACTCCGGATAACCTGGACAGGCCCAGAACGGACCATACTTACTCATTTTCTGAGCAAGGGTCTTGCCGCAATTCGGACAGGCAAGCTCGCTACTTATCTTCGTTCCGGTTTGCTTTTGAAGAACAACCGCCCCAGATTCATCTCGGGTGAAATTTGAGGTGAATGTACATTCTGGGTATCCGGAGCAACCGGCGAACTGACCTGCTTTTCCAAACCTTACAAGTAAATCGCTTTTGCATTTCGGACACTGCAGGCCTGTCTTGACCGCCTCTTTCTTGCCGTCTTTGCCAGCAAACTCTTTTAAATCTTTTTTGAACTCTTTATAGAACTCATTAAGCACGTTATCGCGCTCAATCTTGCCGTCCGCAATCTTATCAAGATCCTCTTCCATATGAGCCGTGAACGAAACATTGATAATATCAGGGAGATTTTTGACAAGCAAACTGTTAACCGTTTTGCCTAGATCTGTTGGGAAGAACCGTTTTACCTTAGGATCTTTTTCGACATACTTTCGATTTTGAATAGTCGAAAGAATCGCGGCGTACGTACTTGGTCGCCCAACCCCCTTCTTTTCAAGCTCTTTAACAAGGGTTGCCTCTGAATATCGAGGTGGCGGTTGCGTAAAATGTTGTTTCCCGGCAGCTTTCTTCAGCTCAACATCATCTTTCTCTTTGATATCTTTTGGAATGTTTACAACATTCTTACTCTCTGCGTCTTCAACTGCGTACACCTTTAAAAAGCCATCGAAAACAAGCGTCGAGCCGGTCACCCGAAAGAGATACTTTCCGCCCTTCAGAGAAACCTGTCGTTGAAAATATTCAGCCTTGCTCATCTGACAGGCCATAAAACGCTTCCAAATAAGTGAATACAGTTTTGTTGAAGCCGAATCAAGATATTTAGCCGCAACCTCTGGTGTCACCTCAACGTTAATTGGACGAATCGCCTCGTGCGCATCCTGTGCGCCCTTCTTTGAATAAACGTTAGTCACCTTTGGCAAATACTTTTCTCCGTAATTTTTGGAAATGAACGCTCGCGTCTCTTTAAGTGCCGTATCAGAAATCCGAAGTGAGTCAGTACGCATGTAGGTGATAAGTGCTTCCGGCTTGGATGGATCAGAAAGAGGAAGACCTTCATATAATTTTTGCGCAATCGTCATCGTTCGACTAACCGAAAATCCCAATTTATTATATGCGTCCTGCTGCAACGTACTGGTCATAAATGGAGGAAGCGACGATTTAAGCCGATCTTTTTCGGAAATCTTATCAATAATAAAAGACTGTTTTTTTGCATCAGCAAGTACTTTGTCCGCCTCCCCCTTATTTTTTAATGCGCACTTCTTCCCGTTTATGGTAACAAGTTCAGCTTCAATGTCAGTCTTTGCCATATAAAAGACACCATGAATCGACCACGACTCTTCCGGCTTAAAATTAACAATCTCTTCATCGCGGGTACAAACAAGAAGAAGGGCCACCGACTGCACTCGTCCAGCCGAAAGCCCTTTCATAATTTTTTTCCATAAGATAGGTGATACCTCGTACCCAACCCATCGGTCTAATACTCGCCGGGCCTGCTGCGCCCGAACCAAGTTCATGTCGACGGTCGATTTATCTTGAATCGCCTGAGTAATCGCAGGTTCTGTTATCTCGTTGAATGTAATTCGATAAATCTTCGACGGATCCTTGATAACCTTCTCAATCTCTCCGCCAATGTGCCACGAAATAATCTCACCCTCACGGTCAGGGTCAGAAGCCAGATAGACCTCCTTGGCACGACTAGCCTGTTTGCAAATATCAGCAATCACAACCGCTTTATCTTTAATCGGCACATAGGTCAATGTAATTGATTTACTTTTTGGATCAACCTCAACACCAAGCTTACGCGCAGGCAAATCTTTAATGTGTCCAAATGTCGACATAATTCGAACATCTTTACCCAAGAACTTTGATATTGTTTTGATTTTTGCAGGAGATTCTACAATGAGAAGTTTTTCCACGTCACCAGCCACCTTCTGACGAAGCGCACCAGCCCTCCGTGTCATTCGTTTGGTTATTTTTTTGGTTGTTTTCTTCGCAACCGCCTTCTTTTTCGTTTTCTTTTCCGCCATCCCTTTATCCCCCGAGCAAGTACCCTCGATAACTACGCGTATCTCTGTTTTTACTGATTAAAAAGTTTTTGTCAAACAGAGAGCCAAATCTTCTCCCAATCCAACTACCCCCAGTGTATGGAGATAATTTTCTAAATGTCAAGACAAGACAAATAAAGCTATGCAATTATTATTGCTAGCAACAAATATTATCTCAGGGCCAATCTTGCTGATTAGACTTTTGAGCAGGCTAGCACTATAATACACAGGTGTGCTACTGAAATTACTGTGGAGTTGGGGGCAAAACAACGAATAAAAGCAGGCGTATCTCATGGTATCAAAAAAAGAATTACAAATTTTTCTGTTTAGTTGGATTCAAACATTTAAACGATCGTTTCTTGTGTTCATCAAATATTTTTGGTGGCTCATCGCTCTTGAACTTATTCTTACATCATACACAACCATAATGCCAAAAATCCAAATCATCACCATAGCTACATCTGTGATCTCTTACTATCTTTACCTTCTATCAATACGAGCATCGGTTGAAACAAAAACACTTAGATACTTTCTTGTCAACCTAAAGAATATCACCGTGTTTATACCTCTAACTATAGCTCTAGCCTTAGCCTTAGCCTTACTAGCTTTCCCAATAATGATGCTTTTTCCCATGTATCAAGTCGCCGCCACAATCATATTTTTCTCCCTGTTTATGTTATTAGTCTATCCCGTAGTCCTGATAGCAGTGTTTTTCTTTCTTGATAGCGCCCCAAAAACCACGTGGCTTAGGCGCGTATTGAAAGCCTCCTCCAACTCTTTCAAGGGGACCACAGCAAACTTCCCCATCGTTCTTCTCATATCATCGCTCATCATAGCATCCACACAGCTCTCGACCCTCCTATTAACGACTCTACTCTCGACTTTTCCAAGAACACTAACTATAGCCATCACCATAGACATGATATTAATTAATTTCTCATCCATCTGCGCATTTTCAATTCTATATCTCAAGATGAAACACGAAAACCCGCAACTCTTTCACAAAAAAAACTCTTAACTATATGTCAGCCTTGTCGTATCTAAAAACGCCAATATCCTTTGCTGGCTGGTTCGCCGTATCTCTTTTTTTCACCATTATCTGTATTCCATTAACGCTTATACCAGCACCTCAGCGACATAGAAACCGCCTTTACTTCTGTATAACGACTCTTTGGGGAAAGTGTTTAATGTTTTTCTCATTTATTTTTGTCAAAAAACATGGTCTTGAAAACCTCCCAGAGCACCCCGATTCACCGTCAATTTTTGTCGTCAACCACACTTCATGTCTTGATATCTTCATTATGGAAAGCATCATGAAAGGCTATCCCCACATCTGGCTTTTCAAAGACGCATACGCAAAAGTCCCCCTGTTCTCCATACTTATCAAACGGATGCATATACCGGTCAAGAGAGATAGCACCGTAGCTGCAGGAAAAGCGCTTCTCAAATCTTACAAGCTAGCAAAAAGCCTAACTAGCCACGTAATTATGTTCCCCGAGGGCACACGACATCATGATGGAAAAGTACATGAATTTAATTCTGGGTTTGCACTTCTTGCAAAAAAGCTCAATCGCCCAGTCATCCCGATCGCCATCTCAGGCTTTAATAAAATTATGCCTAAAAAATCAATCTTCATAGACTATCACGCAACACAGCCCACTATGACAATTGGAAAACCACTAACAATTGGAAAAAGCGAATCGGTCGAGGATTTTGCACAACGAACACACAACTGGTTCAAGCAGCTTCTCAACTGACCAAGTTTTTTATACACTCTATCTATTATGTATTACTTTCGTTTTGCCTATCCACAAGTTTTTTATCTGTTTGTCCCTCTCCTGATCGCCGCAATTGTCTATCGTATAAAATTTCATCGATATCCTACATACCAATACCCCCTTACAAATCAAATAAAAAAATCCGGTCTCACGAAAAACAAATCTTATAAAACCGTTCTATTACTGCTTCGCAGCATGACCTTGCTCTTTCTTATCGTTCTCATTGCTCGCCCTCAATGGACCGACGCACGTTCGAAAATAACGGTCGATGGGGTCGACATAATGCTCGCTCTTGACGTCTCAGGTAGCATGCAACTTTTTGACGACCTTCAGGATCGCCGTCAACGAATCGCCATCGCAAAAAAAGAAGCTATCAACTTTGTAAAAAAGCGACCGGAGGATCAGATAGGAATTGTTATTTTTGGCGCAGAGGCAATTGCTCGATGCCCACTCACTCTCGACAAAGAAATTCTTATAAAAATCATCGACAACACCAACCTCGGTATCATTAGTCCAAGCGGAACCTCTCTCGCAACCGGCCTTGCAACAACAATCACCAAGCTCAAGAACTCAAAAGCAAAAAATAAAATTATTATCTTACTCACTGATGGTCAACCAACACCTGAAACCGAAAGCGTATCAATCGAAACCGCCCTTGAACTTGCAAAAAAATTTCAGACAAAAATCTACACCGTCGCTATCGGAAACAAGCGCGGTGGCTATGGACAAAATAGCTTCGGATTTGTCCAACAGATTCCCGACAGTGTAAACGAGCTGCTTCTCCAAAACATTGCTCAGCAAACCGGGGGGAAATTTTTCAGGGCAAACAATCCAAAAGAGATGAGAGCCATCTATAACACAATCAACAAACTTGAAAAAACCCAATACGAAACAAGTCTATTCTCACGCCACTATGAAGCTTTTGCCTCGTTTATCTGGTTTTTTCTCTTTTTACTATGTTTTGAATTGCTTTTTAGACTGTTCATCTGGAGGGAACTCGTATGACCGAATTCCTAGGGATCTTTTGGCACGCAACCAACCGAATCTTCTTACTCCCGTTTTTTTTAGCGGCAATATTCTTGGTAATCAAAAAGCATCGAATGGCAAAATTCTTCTTAGCCAAACTTGCCAGCGCAACTCACCAAACAACTGTGTTTAAAAATTTATCGCCAAGAAAACAACTCGCAAAACTTGTTTTCTTTTGCACAGCCCTCTTCTTCCTCTTTGTCGCCATACTCCAACCACAATGGAACAAAAAGAATCAACCGATCGATCAGAAGGGGCGAGACTTACTTGTACTACTCGACATTTCTCGCAGCATGCTCGCACAGGACTTGAAACCAAATAGACTAGAATTCATAAAGCTCAAGCTCAAAACATTGCTTAGAAAGATGTCCTGTGAACGAGTCGGGCTTATTCTTTTTTCTGGAACCGCTTTCGTCCAGTGCCCACTTACCGTTGACTATCAAACATTCCTTATGTTTCTCGATCAGGTAGACGTTGAAAGCATCTCATCCGGAACCACCGCAATAGACTCAGCACTTCAAAAAGCAATCGACCTCTATAAAAACTATCCTACTCGTAAAAACAAGCTTGCTCTTCTCGTCACCGACGGAGAAGATTTTTCGCTCAATCTTGAATCGATCAAGAAAAGCGCAAAACAAGATGGCATCACCGTTCTTGCCCTAGGGACTGGAACCGCCCAGGGAGCACCTATTCCAAAAGTTGACCTCGTTGGAAAACACACAGGATATGAAACTGACCCGACCGGCAAAATCGCACTCTCAAAGATCAATGAGTCTCTTCTTAAAGATATTTGCCGAACGCTCAATGGCGCGTATGTTCGCACAACGTATGACGACTCAGACATCGATTATCTCATTCGACTTATCAACAAGTTTGAGAAAGAAAAATTCAACGACAAAAGACTTTCGACGCACGAAGACCAATACCCATGGCTTTTGGGAGTCTCTTGGTTTCTGTTTGCACTGGAGTGGGTGTTATGATCACACTATTTTTCTTCTTACCTTTTTCGTTTTTACCATCGTACAACGCGCATAAAGCATACCAACAAAACGAATTCCTCAAAGCACAAGAGATTTTAGAGTCAGAGCAGGTTGAAAAACCAAACGACCCACTCATCAACTACAACCTTGGCGCAACCTACTACAAACAGAAAAAGTATGATTTATCAAAAAAAAATTTTGAACGCGCCGCTACCCACAAGTCTCTAGCAGAAAAATCCCAATTCAATCTTGGCAACTGTTTTTATAAAAACACACTCGATCTACTGCCAGAAACGTGGGAACACAAGCAGCTTGATCCTCAAATCACTCAACGAGCAATAAAAGAAGTCAAGCTGTCAATAGAACACTACAAAAGCAGTCTGTCAATCAACAAGAGTAAACAAGCCCAAACAAACAAGCGGGCGGCAGAAAAGCTGCTTACTAAACTAAATAAGAAACAAAATCAAGAGAACAAGCAAGACAAGCAAAAGAAACAAGAACAAGAAAGAAACCAAGATAACAAACAAAAGAGGCAAGAAAAAAAAAGCAAACCAAACAAGCAAAACAAAAAAGAAAGCTTAGAAAAAAGCATGGAGAAGAGAAGAACACAAGTTCTCCTCAAAAAGCTCCAAGAGCAAGAAAAAAAATTACAAAAACAGTTACTCAAGAAAAAAGTGAATACAAATGCAAAGCCGAAAAATTCATATCAAAAACCTTGGTAATATACGAGTAATCTTCTTTTGTCTTATTCTTATTAGTGCTCTGGCGCAAACAGTTCGCTGTGATAGCCTGTCCATCTCGCTTGAACTATCAGACATTCACTACATCAAAGACGAGACTGGAGCAATAAAGCCAACAGTCTTTGTCAGCGATTCATTCGAGCTCAAGGCAATCGTTTCAGGAACCAAGCAGGCCCCTGAAGAACTACAGATTAAAGGGCTTGAGCAATTTCTTATCCGGGGGCAAAGTTCCTCAAGCAATATATCGATCAACAACTCATCACTTCTGGCTGAAAAAACAACCGCCTACACAATGCTCCCCCGACAAGTTGGAACATTTGTCATAGGACCGGCAACGGTCAATCAAAACGGAAAAACCTATGAATCAAACACGATAACAATTCTCGTAACGCAACAAAGCGACACTCAAAACAAGCCGGTCTCAGGTCAGACAAATACATCAGAAAGCGATCTTTTCTGCAAATTAACCGCTGATAAGCAAACAGCCGTAACCGAAGAACCGATTACCATCACCATCTCAATCGTTAGGCCAGAAAAAAATCCTCGGATACGAGGGCTGATCCCTCCAAAGTTTCCTAATTGCACGGTCAAAGAAATCGAACATGCGAAAGAATACCGCCAAAAAAAGGATGGTCAGACGGTCACCGTAACCCAAAAACAATATCTTATCTTCCCACAAAAGACCGGGACACTGACCTTACAGCCAGCACAGGCGGTCTACACAGTACAAGAAAAAAGAAATAATAGAAAAAGTGGGTTTCGTTTTTTCGATAACGATTTTTTCTCCGACTTTTTCCCAACTCAGGCTAAACAAAAAGTTTCAGCCTCGAACTCCCTCTCGTTAACCATAAAAGACCTGCCATCGACTCAGGACTATGTCGATGCAGTAGGAAGTTTTCGTTCATTTACCGCTAAAATCGACAAAACAACCGTGGTCGCTAACGAGCCAATAAAATTTACCCTTGAGCTAACCGGTCACGCAAACTTCGACATTATCTTGCCTCCAAAGCTCTCTCTTCCAAATTTTTTTAAAACATACGATTCAAAAACAGAGCTCTCTCAAGACTTAACCCACAACGACTCGCCGGGAGTTAAATCTTTTGAGTTCATCTTTCAGGTTCCAGAATCAGGAAAATGGGAGATACCTGCGCAGTCACTTCACTACTTCGATACTAAGACAAAAAAATACCAAACCATGCAAACCGCCCCAATCCCTATCACCGTCTCGATACCGTATGGGGCACAGTCAGCACCAATGCCTATGCCGAAACAAGTGAAAGCAACAGCGCCAACACCTACAACCAGTGACATTCACTTTATTGAAGAACATGCGCAAGCAACAGAACAACCACCTACAAAAATACCCATATGGGGTTTCGCGTTACTATTACTTCTTATACCGGTACTTTCTTCGCTCTCACCACGTGGTCTTGCTCTAACCAATCGAAAAAGCAATCTAGCCCTATATCAAAAAAAATTAATCGACCTGATCGAGTACGACGAGTTTGAAAAGCTCTACTCACTGTTTTGCAATTTTTTTGCTGAAAATTCTGACTTGTCAGTCAGTATGGTCAACGAAGAAACAATCACAAAAGCATTAACCAAAACAGATCTTAGTAGAGAAAAAACAGACTCGTTTCTAGATTTCTTGAACGAATGTGCTCACTATTCATTTGCATCAAAAGAGATGACAACAGAGCGCCTTCAGAAGCTGAAAAAAAAAGCTGAATATTGGTTAATCGTTATCTCTAAAACATTTAAAAAATAAAGGGCCAAACCATGAAGCGTCACAATATGCTCATAACAATATTCGGACTACTATTCTCCTTACCAGTCGGCCTCTCAGGCAACAGCCATCAAGACCAGTTTGAACATGCAAACACCCTTTATAAAAAGGGACTTTTCGATGAAGCAATGAAGTTGTATGAGCAAATTCCAAACAAAAGCGCCCGGGTCAACTACAATCTTGGGAACTGTGCGTATAAACTAGAAAAATATGGTTGGGCATTATTATATTGGCGGCGCGCCGAGAGAACATGGGGATTTTTTAATAGAAACGAGCTGATTGAAAACATCTCTCTTCTCAAGAAAAAACTCAATCTAACCTCAGAGCAGGGGCCTCCCATCATCAAAAAAATAAAACAACTCGTACTCTCATGGACCTACGCAATACCACTGCTCGTCCTCCAGCTTCTCTTCCTGCTGCTCTGGTTCTTTCTGTTTGGCTACATTCGATTCCTATACAAAAAACGCAAAAATGGGGCTATTCTGTTGCTTTTTGCCCTCATAGCATTATTTGGTATACTGCTTACCCTGCGCTATAGCCTTGAAGCAAGACGAGACGCCATCGTAGTCAGCCAACAAAGTAGTCTCCTATCGGGACCGGGAGAAACGTTTCAAACGCTCATACAACTTGATCCTGCCTCTGAGGTCATAATCAAAAAAGAAACCACTGGCTACTATAAGATTAAAGCGCAACAAAAAGTTGGATGGATAGACAAAAAACATGTTATGGAGGTTTTATTATGGAAAAAAACATAAGCTCAGGTGTTATTGCAACATGCTTACTCACCGCGGTCATCATAATGGCTGGTTGCGGAAAAGATGAAACGGCCGGCGGAGCCGCTGGTGCCGCAAGTGGTGCGATGCTCGGAGCTGCCGTCTCGGGAAGACACAGCAAAGGGGAAGGCGCGCTTGTTGGAGGTGTTATTGGAAACTATATCGGACGAACGTTGGGCTGCTCAAGCGATAATAAACGAGAACAAAGCAAACACAAAAAAGAAGTTGCTGAGCTTAAAACGCAAAACCGCAATTTGCAACGGCAACTCACTAAGTGGTGTGGCGATTGCAACCGACAGGTCAGAATGAAAGGCGCGAGAAGCTGTCCTGACTGTGGTGGCAGCCTAATCCAAGAAAAGTTTTGTGAACGTTGCAAAACAGTCTTTACCCCAGACAGCGGCTATCGATACTGTCCGTACTGTAGCGTACGAGCAGCACTAAAAGGACGTTAATCGAAAGGGGCCTTCCAGAGGCCCCTTTTTTCTTCCTGAATCGATACTTATAAATATTCTATAAAAATATTCCATTTTGTAATTATTTTCTTGTACACTGAGTATAGAACTTGTAATCGCTTGGTTACGAGTGAACCATCTGAGGCATGGCCTTGTCAGGCAGTGACTGCAAAGCCATGCACACAGATGGGCCTATACAGGTGGTACGTGTTGTAATAGAAAAACCGTTGTAGGAGGGTAAAAAAATGAAACGTCTTGCCGCATTATTTCTCATCTTGGGCCTTATTGGATCCGCTTGCGTCTTAAGTAGCTGCTCTAAAGAAGAAAAGACTATCGCCGGAGCATTAATTGGCGCCGGAGCCGGTATTGGTATCGGTTCTGCAGCAGGTAATACTGAGGGTGGCGTCATCGGCGGAATTCTTGGCGCCGGCGTCGGTGGACTCATCGGAAACAGCATGGGTGACGATAAAGATTAATACATCATCTTTCATCTCCTGAAGGGTCGCGGCTCCAACACCGCGACCCCTTTTTTCTTGCGAAAAGAACCAGTTCCTGGCAGACTATTTCCATGCAAAAATTACTCTCTATCAATAACCTTCATGTTTCTATTAAAGAGTCTGAGATTCTCAAAGGGGTTTCTCTAGAAATAGCCTCTGGCGAAATTCATGCCATCATGGGGCCAAATGGGTCCGGTAAGAGCACGCTTGCGCTCACGCTCATGGGACACCCGAGATACGCTATAAACAACGGCTTAATAAACTTTGACGGCAAAAACCTACTCGCTCTTCCAGTCGAAAAACGGGGTCTGTCAGGAATCTTTCTCGCATTTCAAACACCATTTGAAATAGAAGGTATATCGTTGCGGGAATTTTTGTATCAGATCTATCTGGCCAAACACCCGGGCTCTGGCGTCACCGAATTCGAAACGCTTCTTATCGAAAAGCTCAAAATACTTAACCTAAAACCAAAATTCGTCGAACGACACTTGAATGTCGGTTTTTCTGGAGGCGAAAAAAAGCAGGCCGAAATCCTTCAACTCGCTATACTGCAACCAAAGCTTGCTATTCTTGATGAGATCGACTCTGGGCTAGACGTCGATGCCCTCAAAACGGTTTGCTCGTGCATAAACAAAATAAAAGCTACCAACCCAAACCTCACGCTCATCATCATCACCCATTATCCGCGTATTCTTAGCTACTTGGTCCCTGATGTTGTTCACATCATGCAAAATGGGACCATCGTACAATCAGGCACAAAAGAACTTGCTCAAGAAATAGAACGAGGAGGATACTCGTTATAGCTCTTGGGCATGAACTCATCGTATAAAAAATTAAAACAGAAAGGTCTTGTCGTGAATATGAAAAAAAACTTTTTATTTATTGTATTTATTTTGGTTCTAAATTCTGGCCACCTCACCCCTATGGGCAAAGCTGCTAACGAGAAATCTGATAGCCCGGTTGATTACTTTCTCAATCAAGTCTGCAAAATCATTACCAATAACAATCTAACTCATCGCCCAAAAACAGATCTTATAATAGACATTGATATCGAAATAGAAGCACTATTCATAGAGCAAGAAAAACTGTTTACCATAGCCCGTGAAACAAGGTGTACGAACACACCCCCGTTACTCAGACGTATGATCGATACATACACAAATCAAATTCAACAGCTCTATACCATAAAAAATTTCTTTGATGGACAAATACAATCGGAAATTAGCTTATACCCAACATCTGTGGATCAAAAAAATCATATAAATCACTGGTATAAAACCTCGATCATCCAGTGGGTTAAAAAAAGAACACCCCTCATTAAACTTCTCATCTCAAAAAAACGAACTTATATCGCAAAACTCTATGCCAAAAGATTAAAAACCATACTCAGAACGACCATCGACTTGATTGGTTTTGACTTAAAAACCACGTTCGGCGTTAGGATCCTCAATCTTGACAACAAAAAACAAGAGGCTAAACAAGCATTAAATACCTTATCCAACGTTTTTTGCCCATGATTTTCTAAGCACTTTACTTCCACAAACTAACCTCTGTACGCTTAAAAGAGAAAACGTTAAACCACAATCCTGGGGGGGGGACCATGAAGGTGGAACAATATCTCTTTTATCTTTTGTTTTTACTCGTTGGAACGCCAGCACTTCAAAGCGAAGTGAACCTTAACAATACTGGTGACCTCTTAGCCCAGTCGGCCGTCTCAATCTCGCAGCTCAATCTTCTCCACAACTCTCTTACTGAACTTAACCAGCAAGCGCCATCGCCAAAGATCGAGGGCGACATCGCTATGATCGAAGCAATTCTCGAGACAATCCAGGTGTCCATTCATGAACTCAACAGCGTAGAACAACTTGACCTACGACCAAACGACGAAAAAGACAACGAAGAAAACCAACAACCAACCCCTGAACAAATCGTTCAGGCAAACCAACAACAGATCATTGATAATCTTATCAATGCAATCGAACAATCAAATGCAACCATTGAAAAATTAACGCGGCCAAACCGATGGAAAAATATAAAAATTGGTATATACCTAGTCTCCGGCACCGCTGCCGCTATAGGGGTAATCGTCCTTGGCTACCAGGCCTATAAAAAAATAAAATCGTTCTTCATGGCCCCAATCGAGGAGATGGACAAAGAGATCGAACAACAAATAAAGGAAGTCTCCAAACTAGGCGACCAATTAACAGAAAACGTCGAAAACCTCAAAGACAATCTTCAACCTATAAAAAAAAGAACAAACGAAATAAAAAAAGCCGTTAAGGGAGGAATAAAAGTCCTCGATAATGTTCTTAAAAACGACTTTCCCAAACTCAAGGACGAAATTAACGAGAAAATTGCAACATTTCGAATTCTAGAAGAACTACGCAACATACGATTACGCGAAAAAGAAAAAATAGACGAGCTCGAACAAGAAATAAAGCGCCTGAAAAAACAAACTCAAACAAATGATCAAGAACAAAACAAAAAAATCAGCGAACTAAAACAAAAAATGAAACGAGAAAGCTCTCACATGAAAGTTCACAGTCAACGATTGGATCTTTTGCTAGAAAACGATTTGATCTTAGCCAAGGAGCATTTTTCAAATAGACTTAAACTCTGCGAAGCCAGAGAAAAAATGGGGCTTAACAACTCGCCAATAGAACGAACAGAAAATCAGCTAGAGAAGATTGTTGGTCCTAAATAGCCTAGGGCTTCCCGTCATGGGTTTTAAGGGCGGGTCACGCCCATCCCAATCCCGTTCGCCTAGCTTGTCCGCCTGCCCCGAGTGTCCTCCGTAGCTCGAAGAGCGCAATGTCATCAACTTAAGAGATTTGTCCCAATTCTATGACAATGTTATTCTGGTTATGATCAATCTCGTTTGTCCCGAGCCCGCTTGCCCCGAGTGTCCCCACGTAGCTTTAGCGTAGTGGGATGTATCGAGGGGTCTAGAAATTCTAAACAGTAAACCAGGCCACCAGTTTCGCCTTGACATAAAACTTTCCCGTTTCATACTAAGCCAAGTTTGTATGCTATTTTATGGGAGGTTTTGCCATGAGAGAGCCTATCTTATATCAAAAGAACATTGTCACGGCCCGCTTGAAGCGGGCTCTTTTTTTTGTCCAAATAATTTTTCTATCTGGCACATGCTTCGCAAATTTTGATCGTTACATGACCGCAATTACCCAAGCAAATTGGACCGGTTCTGTTCTTTGCACAAATAATTTGAGATCGTTTATGCGCGAAGGACACGAAACCCTGGGGAGCCCTGGTTGGGCACAAAGTCAATCCTGCCACACAAACTCCCATAAACAACATGAATTCAAAACCCCACAAAGCTTGCTGGTCAAAAACCATATCAACCCAAGTATCTTTTTAGAGTTACAAAACGTTGCCTATCGCAATATGCCAACCGTCCTGAAAAACAAGTTGCCAAGCAAGCTCGTCGAAATGAAACAGTTGTTGCAGAAGTTTTTCGATAAATTCGATTCCTGCGAAGAATTCAGAAAACACGCTTCTCAGTTTTTACGGGGTTGGAATCTACAAATCGAAAAAAGTCGGCAAGAAAAAAGTGTTTGGTCATCGCAAAAAAATTCCCGCACTCAAGCACTATGCAGGCCATGCATTCAGAGCCGCCTGCGAAGCAATAAAAAATATAAAAATCTCTTTGACAACTCTCTGTAACAATCTTCTACAGACTGAGATTGGCGAACCAGCCCGGTATTTTCTCGGTCGATTTATGATGGGGCTCAGTGAATCTGGCATTGATATTCAAACTGTTCTAAAAAAAGAACTCATAGAAAACCGAAGCAACTTTGCCCCAGGATTTCTACAAAAAGTAAAATTTCAATCAGTCAAAGAACGCCTTGGAGACGTCATACAGCTTCTATCAAGGACAACCGTTCATGCGTCTGTCATCATAGTTTCAGTAGCAGCAACTGCAATAATAATAGAAGCCGGCGTCACAGCCGCCACGGGAACACTAGGCGCCATCGCCGCCAAAAATTTATTCGAACCACTCGCTCTCAGCATAAATCCAGATGGTACCGCAGCTATAGCGCAAGCGGCTTCATCAGGTGGTTCCGTATGGCAGGCAATCGCGACCTCAATTGGACAGGCAGCTCAAGCCGTTTATGGAGTTCTAGAACAAACAGGTAATTTCTTTGCAGCTATCGGTGATGGCAGACAAAAACCACCTTCCACGCCAATAGGAAGAAGGGGGCAACCACTGAATTGCTCTGGTTCCAATTCTGCAAAAATAATTAATGGTAGAGTCTTTACAGGTCACGCTCTTGATAGAATGCAGGGACGGGGCATAACGCCATCGATAGTTGAAAGCGTCATAAAAAATGGCGTGGCTCTTGCTGGCAAAACCCCTAGTACAACTGCTTATACATTTAAAAATGTTAAGGTTATTATTAATAATCAGGTGATGTTGTAACCGTTATACCACAATAGGATTTGTATTATGAAAGAAAAAAACAAAGAGCACTTGAAAATGATGGTAAAGCAAATGGAAAAATATCAAACAGGTTCGGTAACATTAAAAACAATGCACGAAAATTTATTGGGGCTATACGAGTCAACTGACCTCCCGAACGAGGCAAAAGAATTCAGTAATCTTTTTCATCAATACTGGGACCAAATTGAAGAAATAATTGCAATCAAAAAAACAAAACAGTATTTAGAAGAAATTAATAACGTTATAATTCCTGGTTTTAAACAAAAAATTTTAGATTTGATAAAAGCCTAGCCTAGGGCTTCCCTGCAGAGGTTTTAGCGGCAAAATCAATAGCGTGCCAGACAAAGCCTATGACGTTTTGAACATTATAAATGAAACAGGAGCAGCCCCCGACGGATTTAAAGGAGGAAGACAGTTCTTGAACAATGGGAGAGGGGATGGACAGGCGTTTGTCAAAATTGGACTTTCATGGTCCTCTCCAAGCATAAAAAATATAATTTCGACAAACACCTCTTTTGGAAGATCAAACAATATCGGCTTACATAGAGACGGACACTTTTTTTGTTCTTGCATTGAATTCATGGAAAGCAAAAAAAGAACACCTCTCAATAACTATTAAAAAAATAATAAAAATCGTACAAATAACTTTTTTGATTTTTTGTCCCAAACCCGTTACGTTTAAAAAAGTCATTTTTTCACCTTCTCGTAAGGGGCGTCGTTATGAACCAATGTACCTTTGTCATCCTGGGCGCAACCGGCGACCTGACAAAGCGCAAACTAATTCCAGCAATGTATCACCTCATAAAAAAGAACAAAATTAAAAACTTTGCGCTTGTCGGTGCCGCAATCACCGATACAACAATACAAGATGTCTTACAAAAATCTCAAAAGTTTATTCAAAAACCTGACCGTAAAGTATGGAAACAGCTTGAACAATCATCATACTACTGCCAACTCGACTTTCATAACCAAAACGATTTTCAAAAACTACAAAAATTACTAATACGTGTTGAAAAAAAACATAAATTACCAGGGAATCGAATCTTCTATCTCGCAACGCTTCCAGAACACTTCGAAACAATTACCGCAAATCTCTCTAAAAACAAAATCGTTCAAAAAGGCAAACAAACGCTCTGGTCTCGAGTCGTATACGAAAAACCATTCGGACACGACTTAAAATCTGCACGAAAAATTAATCGCTGTATCGCAAAACTATTCGATGAATCTCAGGTGTATCGAATCGACCACTTCCTATTGGAAGAACTCGTCACCAACATCGCCCTCGTTCGATTCTCTAATCTCTTTTTCGAGCCTCTCTGGAACAATAAATATATAGAATCTGTGCAGATAGTTTTGCATGAAAAAATTGGCATCGAAGGTCGGGGAGCTTTTTACGATCACTACGGCGCGCTCAAAGACGTTGTCCAAAACCACATGCTTCAGATGCTCGCTCTCATCGCCATGGAACCTCCTAAAAAACTTAGCGGCGAATATATCAGAGACGCAAAAGTCCGAGTATTAAAAAGAGTACAACACAACGACATTTTACTAGGACAATACAAAGAGTATCAAGACGAACGAGGCGTCAATCCAAAGTCTCGTACCGAAACTTTTACCGCACTTCGTCTAGAAATTGCAAACAGGCGATGGAAGGGCGTACCATTTTTTTTAAAAACCGGAAAATGCTTATCAAAAAAAGAAACCAGTATTCACATAAAATTTAAAAACCCAACATGCCTACAACAAGACTGCCCCGCAGAAAGCAACTATCTCACGATTCAGATTCAACCGCGAGAAGGATTTTACCTGCAGGTCAACACAAAAATTCCTGGAGAAACGCATAATGTAACACCGGTCAAGATGGACTTTTGTCACGCCTGCCACTTTGGGCCGAACACCCCTCAAGCATATGAAACTCTCCTCTCAGAGGTTCTTGAAGGTGACCACTCTGTTTTCGTTCGATTCGATGAGATCGAATATTCATGGAAACTAATCGATAAAATCTTGGCAAAAAAACACCCTATCTATACATACAAAAAAAATACTGATGGGCCAAAACAGTTAGCTATATTTAATAAAAAAAATAATATCAGGTGGCGAACATGAGTATTCACAAAAAAAAATATATAGGGTTAGTTGGTCTTGGACGTATGGGACTCGCGATCGCCCATCGATTAATACAAGCAAACTTCACGGTACTAGGGTTTGACCAAGACAAACAAGCCCGAGAAAAGCTTGAACTGTTGGGCGGTGCCCCCGTCGACGCCATAACAGAGATCCCAAACAAGTGTGACATAATGTGGCTCATGGTGCCTGCAGGAAAAGTAATCGATAGCGTTATTGCTCAAATAAAATCCAATGTAAAAGAATCTAGCATTATTATCGATGGGGGTAACAGTCACTTCCAAGATACCATCAGACGGTCACAAGAACTTGCTAAAGACAACATCTTCTTACTTGATTGCGGAACATCTGGGGGGCTGCGTGGTAGCGATATAGGGTTCTCCCTTATGATCGGCGGCGACCATAACTCATATAAAAAAGCAGAACCAATTTTCAAAGCTATCGCAGCACCGAACGGCTACGCCTACCTAGGGCCATCTGGCGCCGGCCATTACGTTAAAACAGTTCACAACGGCGTCGAATATGTAATTCTGCAATCGTACGCTGATGGATTTAATTTGCTCAAACATGGACAATATAAAGATCTTGATTTACATAAGATCTCTAAAGTCTGGAATAATGGATCAGTTATTAGATCATGGATCTGCGAGCTACTCGAAGAAATTTTCGCACAAGACCAAAGTTTTACCGATATTTCTGGCTTTATAGACGAAAACCTTACCGGACAATGGACTATCGAAGAAGCGAACAAACAAAACATATCCATGAAACTCTTGGAAATTTCGCTCGAAATCAGGGCGCAATCGAGACAAACCGGGGGCGATTATGCAACAAAAATCGTCGCATTACTTCGAAATAAATTTGGCGGTCACGAGGTGAAAAAAACATGAAAATTATCGATATCAGTTGGCCAATATCTAACGAAATGACAACCTACAAAGACGGAGACGATATCTCTATCGAAAAAATCCAGTCGTTCAAAACAAACAGCGTTCGCGAGCACAGGCTATCTATTAGCTCTCATATCGGCACCCATATCGACGCCCCAGCGCACTTTCTACAAGACGGAGCAACGCTCGACCAAATAGCTCTTGAAACGTTGGTCGGCCCCTGTCGTGTTCTCGATTTCACAAATATAAAAGAACAAATAACAGAAGAAGCCTTGATACCTCACACCATCAAAACAAACGACCGAATCTTGCTCAAAACAAAAAATAGTCTTTTATCTTCAACAGATTCTTTCAACTATAGCTTTGTCTATCTCGATGAAACCGGCGCACATTATCTTGCCAAACAAAAAGTACGATGTGTTGGAATCGATTATCTTGGTATCGAGCGCTGCCAACCTAATCATAAAAGTCATATCGCACTTCTCTCAAAAAAAATACCTATTATTGAAGGACTAAGACTCGAGCAGGTAGAACCGGGAAATTACCAACTCTATTGTCTCCCGCTTCTTATACCAGGCCTAGAGGGCTGTCCAGCACGAGCGGTGCTTATATCTTAATTCCCAATTCTTTAAGCTGCTTTTTATCAACCTGTGATGGGCTCTGTGTCATCAGGCATGAACCGGTCGTTGTCTTTGGAAACGCAATAACGTCACGTATAGAATCTGTTTTCGCCAGCGCCATAACCAATCGCTCTATCCCAAGCGCGATGCCACCATGCGGCGGAAACCCGTACTGTTGAGCCTCAAGCAAGAAACCAAACTTGTCCTGTGCTTCTTTTTCAGAAATCCCCAATAACTTAAATATTTTTTTCTGTGTAGCAGGATCATAAATACGAAGCGATCCACCAGCCAACTCCTCGCCATTACAAACTAAGTCATATGCATGCGCTTTGATCTTAGCAATCTCCTGGTTCTCCCATCCCTTCCTTGGCAGCGTAAACGGGTGATGCTTCGCATACCAACGCTTATCTGCTTCGTACCACTCCAATAATGGAAAATCGGTCACCCACAAAAAATTATATTTTGACTCGTCAATCAGATTGAACGCTTTACCGAGCGCATTGCGTAGTCGACCAAGCGCGGTCCATGCCGCTTGATATGAACCAGCAACAATAAAAAGTGTATCGCCTGGCGCAATGGTTGGGATAACATCACGAATCTGTTTAAAAAAATCTTCTGGCAAAAGCTTGGAGACAGGCGAATCAAACGATCCGTCCTGCTTAAACGATACCCACAACAACCCGCTCGCACCAAAATACTTTTTTGCCTTTTCCTCCCAGCCCTTAAGAGCTGACCGAGAGAATGCTTGATCCTTAACACACAGTGCGCCAATCTTCCCATTGTCATCAATAACTTTTTTTAAAAACCTGGCATCTGTATTTTCGAAAACAATCGTAATATCTTGAATCTCAAGATCAAATCGCGTGTCAGGCTTGTCTGAACCAAACCGTGCAAACGCTTCCTCATACTTCATATGTGAAAATGGCAATCTTATTGTTTCACCAAAAACCCGTCTCCACACAGTCTCAACAACACCTTCCATGACACTTTGTACGTCATCCTCATGCACGAACGACATTTCTAAATCAAGCTGGGAAAATTCTGGTTGGCGATTGGACCGAAAATCCTCGTCTCGAAAACAACGAGCAATCTGGAAATATTTCTCCATGCCGGCGGACATCAAAAGCTGTTTATAAATCTGTGGCGATTGAGGCAAAGCATAAAACGACTCTTTTTGTAATCGTGATGGAACCAAAAAGTCTCGTGCTCCTTCAGGCGTGCTCTTTGAAAGCAGCGGCGTCTCAATCTCATAAAACTCAAGCTTATTCAGATACTCTCGTACCGAAAGAATTACTTCATGACGAAGTTTTATATATTGATGCATCTTGGGTCGGCGTAGGTCGAGATAACGATATTTGAGACGTAAATCTTCGCACGCCTGTACATCATCTTCAATCTCGAACGGCGGCGTTGGCGAGCTGCTCACAATCGACAAATCAAGAATCGATACTTCAAACGAACCGGTTAATATCTTTTTGTTAATCGACTCAGGTGACCGCTCGACAACCGTTCCACGAACGGAGATAACAAACTCACTACGAAGCGTATGTGCTTGCTCTGCAAGCTGCTTGTTCTTCTCAGGATTGAAAACAAGCTGAATGATCCCACTTCGATCTCGCAGATCAATAAAAATAAGGCCGCCTAAATCTCGACGGCCTTGCACCCAGCCACATAAAAATATTTCTTTACCAACAAAATCCTGTGACACGTGACCACAATATACTGAGCGTTTAAATAGTTCCATGAATTTCGCCTTTCTCTTTAAACTCCATTATATCATGTTAAAAAAAAAGGGCCGCCCTTGAAAGAGCGGCCCTTTTTAATCTCGGCTTTTAGAACTTGTATTCAAGCACCGCTTGCGCATAGTACGCAACGTCATCACCAAGTCGGTATTTTGATGAAGGAAGATCAGCTTTATCAGCCTCTTCAAGCTTGTTAAAGACATCGCCCTTCAAAGGAACACCCTTGATGTCCTCGTAGTATGAACCAGGGAAAAAGACCGCGAAGAAACTCTTAATCGAAAGATCCTTCAAAATATCATACTGTGTGATCAAGTTGAACTCAGTTCCCATGAACTTACGAGCTTTCAAGCACTCAGAAACACCGCCTTCACCTTCATTAAGCGAGCAATCATACTTATTTGACTCATGCTCCTTCCAAAAGAACAACAGGTTTGAGTTAATCTTGAAGTTATTTTCTTCCCATCTCTTTGGCTCCCAGGTCAAACCAAACCCGAAATGATGCATATCGGTAAATGATGGATCTGATTGCGCTTCGGTTTCGTTTTGATCTAATGTCAAAGGACGTCTGATCTTGCGAGCATCAAGAATGAAGATACTAGGAACTCGTTTGCCAGAGTATAATTCATACAGACCAACAAAACCCTTGTAGTTCTTGTCACACTCAGTCGCATGAGGATTCTTGTCACCAGATGCGAAGCCATATGCAGCGGCAGCCTTAAGGTCTATGCAATCAATCAGGTAAGATGCGTCAGCAACAAACATCCAACCACGATAATTGTTTTTGTATGAACAACGATATCGGTCAGCTGCATTTTTAAAACTGTCAACAGCCCCACCAATAAGCGCCCCTGCTTCACTTGGAGCCCACACTTTATCGTTGTACGAAGAACCACACTGAGCGTTACGATTGTTAATAAGAGAGGTCTCTGTATCTGTACCCACGACAACATTTTTGCCGTTGTATTGGGTGGTAGCATCAGGATTTTTTACATAGGTCACATGACTGTACACTTCACGAACAGACTCTAGAGGCTCTGTGCCATACTTCTCGTTTTTCAAAACAACTCTGTTTCGATCGATTGCGAAAAGTCTTTCGTGACCGTAGTTAACTGCTGCCTCTGCACCAAACTCAAAGTTCTTTCTTGCGTACTCTAAACCTGCACCAACTGCGCCAAGCATGCTCTTGCTATCGGCATTCATCTCAACCTTTTGGTCGGATGCTTCGTTGTACATGACATACGGTTCCAACTCCAGGGTTCCATACTTTTCGTCTTCAAGAGGCTTGAACTTCAAACGGGCGGCAAACACATCGCTGTCTTTCGCAACACCTGACCATGGTGTTCGTCGTCGGCCCAAAACTTTTTCTTTATTTGAGTTGAACACATCACTGAACGTTGCACTCTTGTCTTCGAACTTTGCATAGTAAAGATCATACCAGAGGGTATCTTTGACAATTTCACCATTTATTAAAATTCCTGGAGCTGAGTAGTCGGTATCTCTGCTATAGATAGCAAGGAAGCTAGGCGAAACTAATCCGTAAAACGGACCAAACGCGATACCGCGACCAAGCTGAAATGGGAACATCCCCAGTTTAACCGTGTGGACTTTTTCTGATTCAATGTCAAAAACTGCATTCAAACTTGCTTTGATCCAAGCGTTTTTAATCCAAACGAGAGGCCGCGTAATTGCATGGCAGTGTTCACCGAGCGCTGCATCAACAACCTTGAACTCGTCATTCGTTTCTGTTCTTGCTTGATGCCCAATCTTTCCCCAGATTGTCTTGAATCGAAGATCTGTTCCAAGTTCAATTGCTTTGTGCCCAAACTTTTTCTCTCCGTATGCAAAACCCAAGTCCAAATCAACAGTCTCTCTAAAATGACTGGTCTCATCCGGAAGACACTTGTTGAGCATGACCGCATTTTTTTGGAAACGATGTTCCGTAACCGATTTACCCCCGAATGTCCAAACCGTATCACCACGACGAACGGTTAACGCTTGCTTCTCCCCCGCTTCGACCGCCTTCATCTCCCCTGCTCCAACCGGAGCTCCCGCAAAAGCCACTCCGCTCAAACCAAGCGCAACAACAAAACCGATGGTTTTTCTCATAATCATCTCCTACTACGTACAACATTTATACAAACAACACAAATACGTACAACACAAAAATGCCAATTCATAACGCGAAGACTTGCATACACCGAAGGTGCAACAAAAAACAATAATTGTTTATTTTCACAGCTTTGTCAACAATAAAGCTTTATTTTCGCGATGTTTAAAAAACCGTTTTCGTCCACTCAAGCGGGTCAACCGGCACACCGTTAATTGTTAGCTCCCAGTGTAAATGATAGCCATTCGCGTAACCAGTCATACCAAGACGACCAACAGGCGCGCCCTTCTTAACCAGGTCACCAACTTCAATATCAGCAAAATCATCTAAGTGGAAATATTTTGTAAAAACCCCAAGGCCATGATCCAAAACAATTGTATTGCCGGTCATTAGGTATCTATCTTTGATAATCACTTTTCCATTCTGACTTGCCCACACGACACTTTTTGGAGTATTAACAATATCAATCGCCCGATGGAGATACCGACCCTTCTCAGGTGTTATGCGAATTTCACCATACGGTGTCGAAATCCGTCTGACCACCGTCGGCTGCTCGAATGGACCGCTCCAAAGCTTGTTTTTTGGAGAATTTGAAAGCCATTTTTCTAGCGCCTCCGATAAAATTTTGTTGTTCATACTTATCTCTTTTTCATCATTAAGCTTTTCTGGTGGAACGTAAAAACCTTTTTGCTTTGGAAAACTAACCTCATTAATCTTGATAGCATTCGCAAGCGTAACCGTATTTCCAACTTTATCAGTCACATCAAGCGACATGATATATTCATCGCTACTTTGTTCACAGTCGATTGGAATGAAACTTTCGTATACCGTCGAGCCTTCTGTATCAGGATAGCAGTCGTACGTCTTAGAAAAAACTTTAACCTTAGCATTTACCACGGTTTTATTTACCTTAAATTTCGGGTGGAGCGTTCGCCCTTGATCAACTCTAAGTTCTTGCTGTAAAAATGCTGCTTTCAATGGAACGTTGTCAACAAAAAACTCTATCTGTTCACTGCTCCTATTCGCATTGTAACTTGAATCAACAGATTCGATTTTTAAAAGATGCCTCCCCTGACTCAACTCGGTCGTATCAAGCTCGAATGGAATCGAAAACTCTTTCGCTCGCACCGACCTCACCCCTTCAACCTCAAACGGCTTATCGTCGATTGTTATCGATACTGAAGCAATTTTATATCCGGTATTTGCGTGAATAGAACCATGCATCGTCCCCTTGTAGACCCCTCCCTGTTCAAGCCCCTCAATCCTAACATCAGGAACAATATTGTATGTAAAATAACTGAATAACGAACTACCAACCCACAGCCCAACAAGACCTAGAAAAACAAAAACCACTGGCCGCATATATCTCTGATACATAACAACACACCCTTTCTTATAAAGCTTCTAAACAAGTTTAAATAATACTTTATAACTATAGACTTTCTGCGCTGTTTTACAAGAAAACCTACAGTTCTTCGTACTCTTCGCAAAAGTCTGGCAAACCAAAGAACATAAGACAGCACATACATGGGCAACAAAATCTTTTGACCAGTTTCATCAGTCTTTTATACTCCTGTTCTTCTTCTGTTTCTTTTATCCTATACCCAACACAATTTTCTTCTGACTGTTTTTGTCGAAGTAGAGCAAGTTGTTGATCCTCCCATTTTTTCCGAACAGCCCGGCACGGTTTGCCATCATGATCGATCTCACCCTTGACATTAACAAAAAGTATTTTTGCAGGCGTTTTCTTTTTGCTAACAACTGTTCCCCCAAGCTTCTTCCCACGCTCTTCAGGCTCGTCAAAAGATGTCTCATCACCGTTCCCACCAGCTCGCCTCTCCATTTCCATATTCATCCCAAAAACAGAAGAGTTCCCTATAAACATTCCCAGAAGCACAAAAACCAAACAAGTCATGACAAACCCTTTCAAATAAAAACAATGTAGCGCCTAGAAAAAACCGTTCGCCCCGAATACTTCACGCAGTGAAATGCATCGATGGGTTGTTTTTTACAAAAATATTCACAAACAAACAGGCCTCATGTCACGTTAAAGAGCAAAAATTATTGGTTCTTTTGACATTTCGCTTTAGGGCTCATCGCCTTTGGCTCTTCGGCCACGCTTTCCGGTTAAGCCGTCGGCCCGTTCCGGGACTCAAGAACCAGTAGCGGATTTGATGAAATATCAAAAAACATAAACTCCAAACCTTATCAGGAGAAACGTATGAAAAAAACAGTTTTGCTACTTACCATACTTTTCTGTAAGACCATTCATGGAGATCTTGCAACAACAAAGCTCATCATCACAAACGAGCATCTGGTGCCAGAAAAATTCGATGCCATAATTGACATGTATTATCAATCAAAGAACCCCATAAAACTCTCTTTCTCCGAATCAAATGTAAACGAGCTTCATTTGGCAAAACTCCTTCGGTTGCACGATCACATTATCTCGCTAGACTTGTCCGGCTGCAAAGCGGTAACCGATAGCAACATCGGACTCATCGCCGAAAGTTTGTTAAATCTTGAATCTCTCAACATAGCTCACACAAACATAACAGACCTATCGCTTATTGAAATATCAAAGCTAACAAAGTTAAAAAAGCTATCTATCGAACAGTGTAACATAACCGATAAGGGTCTCGAAAATCTCACTAAACCAACAAAAACTACCTGGTTCATGGGGCTATTTTCATCGCCTGAAAAAAAACCGGCAACTAACTCACTTGAAGAACTCAACATATCAGACATTCCACAAATTACTGATAAAAGTCTTGGCTATCTAAAAGAAATTACTAATCTCAAAAAAATTCTTTTAAACGAATGTACAAACATAACAAATCGGGGGGTTGAAAAACTGCTAAAAAACGCCACAAACCTAAGCTACCTAGATGTATCACGGTGTAAGAACATTAACGTCAAATTGTTCAAACAGGTCAGCGACACTATTAATAAAAAGATCTCAACAGAAAACAAAAAAATTTATCACAGCACCATCACTGACGAAATCGACTTTACAACAAAAAAATTCCAGCCAAATAAAGTGATCGTCAGCCATAACACACAAAACCTCTTCACACTCATACACAATGGCTTCGACGCAACCGATGAGGGAGTCATGCAGATTCTCTCAAAAAACATCCAGTCTTTTAACGAGATCAATCTGTCTGGATGCGAACAGGTAACAAATAAAATATTTAAAATCATCACCAATTCGCTTCACACAAATAACGTTTCTAAAAAAATATTTTCGTGTAAAACAACAACAAGAAAACTGACCTATTTCGATAAAAACGATCAAGCATTGCTGCGCATACTGCTCCCGCAGCTCGATATCGACCAAAAAGAAACAGTCACAGTCATACCCGCGATAACACACAACATAACCAACCTCCAAGTACTCACGATCCCAGCCAACCTAAAAACAAACAATAAGACCTTAGAAAAACTTTTCTCGCAAAACAAAAACCTATCTAATCTTACATTTTATCCCCTTCGTAGCGACATTAACGCTATTATCGAAGCACTCATAAACGCTCTCGAGATTATTGAATGTGAAGTACGAGAAGATAAACTCGTGCACTCGCTTACGCTTTACAACAGAGACCAACAAAAACAAGCAACCATCCTGATCAAGCTGCAGCCAGATGGAACAGACTTCGAAAAACTTCTTGAACAAATCACACCAGCTCTTAAAGATAACCTTGAAGCACTAAAAATACACCGCTCAGCAGAAGGCGGCTCACTCAGGCCATTAGCAAAATTTACGAATCTAAAAAAGCTAACACTCTCATACTACGCAAAGCAAGAAGGCCTTCATGAAACAAAACTAAACGACGCTGAATTCGAACCTCTCAAAACCCTCGTCAATCTAGAAGAACTCAACCTAGCCGGAACTGACATAACCGATAAAACACTTGGGCTTATCACCGAAAATTTCAAAAAGCTTCACAAGCTTAATATAAAGAAAACAAAAATTACTGAAACGGGACTTGGCGTGTTAAAAAAACTTGAAAATCTCAAAGATATCAACTATAAAAACACAAATATAAAACCTGCGCCATGATAAAAAGCCAGATTCATACCCAAAAACACCTTCCAGCTTTACAAACCTGCAACTTCTTTTTAAAATTTTACTTTATTGCTCATTTCTGTATCAATCTTATCTCAGGAGACTTTTCATGGAACTTGTATCATATATGCTCATCTGGGGCGGCGTCGCCCTTCTCGGTCTGATCATGACCGCCGGCCTTTTCGCAAAAATCCTCAAACTAAAAGTTACCAATAAAAAAGCGGCCCATATCGCTTCGCTGATCCAAGGCGGAGCCATGACCTTCATGCGAAAAGAATACTCCATTCTTGCAGTTGTAATCGCAATCGCCTGCATTCTCCTAACCGTCGCCGCTGACATTTTCGCCGGCCTTGCCTACCTTGGAGGAGCTATTTTCTCTATGACAGCTGGATATGTCGGCATGCGCGCAGCAACGGTTGCTAACGTTGCAACAACAATGGCCGCCAAAGAAAAGGGTGAGCGAGCAGCGTTTATGACAGCACTGTTCGGCGGCTCGGTTATGGGCTTTATCGTTGCAAGTCTTGGCCTTCTCGGCCTTGGCATCCTATTCGTTCTTTTCTCAACAAATCCAAACGTCGATTTCGTACAAATTATTACCTGCTTCGGTATCGGAGCTAGCTCGATCGCCCTATTCGCTCGTGTCGGAGGTGGCATCTATACCAAAGCTGCCGATGTTGGGGCCGACCTTGTTGGTAAAGTTGAAATGAACATCCCAGAAGACGATCCTCGTAACCCAGCAGTTATTGCTGATAACGTTGGTGACTGCGTTGGGGACACCGCTGGCATGGGCGCAGACATTTTCGAATCGTACGTCGGCTCATCAATTGCTGCCATGATCTTGGCCGTAGAAGGCTATGCCGGACAGGCAAACTACCTCTCTCTTCCAATTATGCTTGCAACCATTGGGCTCCTATCGTCTATTTTGGGATTATTCTCTCTCTATTTCTTCAGAGCAAAACTTGCCTCTATGCTTCACGGCGCAACCTATGTCGCAATTGCAGCGTTCCTCGGCAGCTCATGCTGGTATATACGCTACGCACAAATCGCACCTAAAATTTTTGGTGCAATCGTACTAGGTGCAATGTCGGGCGTCGTAATCGGTCTCATTACCGACTACTACACAAGCCGTGGCCCAATAAGAAAACTGGCTGAGGCATCGCAATCAGGTGCAGCAACCAATCTAATCTATGGATTGGCTCTTGGTTTCGAATCGATTGTATTGCCGGTTTGGGCAATCGCGGCAGTCATTTTCATCTCATATAAATTCTTTGGTGGTCTTTTTGGTGTCGCAATATCAGCAACATCAATGCTCGCAACGGTCGGCATAACAATGTCTGTCGACGCGTATGGTCCAATCGCAGATAACGCAGGCGGTATTTCAGAGATGTCAGGCTTTGGACCAGACGTCAGAAAGATTACCGACAAGCTAGACTCTCTTGGTAACACAACCGCAGCACTTGGTAAAGGATTCGCAATCGGTTCTGCAGCACTAACAGCACTCGCAATGTTTGCTGCTTACTCACAAAAAGCTAACATCGCAACGCTGGACCTACTCAATCCGCTCGTTATAGCTGGCATGTTCGTTGGTGGCACGATGCCATTCTTATTTTCATCCATGACCATGCGTTCCGTTGGAAAAGCTGCCTGGAAAATGGTGATCGAAGTCAGAAGACAATTTAAAGAAATCAAAGGACTTTCTGATGGAACAGCAGAAGCTGACTACCAACGCTGCATAGAAATCAGCACCAACTCAGCTCTCAAAGAGATGATTCTTCCTGGAGTAATCACAATCAGCGCACCAATAATTGTAAAGTTCGCATTCGGCGCATCAGGAAATCTGGCTCTCGGTGGCTTCCTTGCCGGAGCAACCTTGGCTGGCGTGCTGCTTGCGCTTACCATGGCAAATGGCGGTGGTGCATGGGATAACGCAAAGAAATATATCGAAGCGGGCCATTTTGGCGGCAAAGGCTCTGAAGCTCACAAGGCTGCTGTGGTCGGCGACACAGTCGGAGACCCGTTCAAAGATACTTCGGGCCCATCCCTTAATATATTGATTAAACTCATGGCTATTATTTCATTGCTACTCGCAACATTTTAGGGGATCGCCATGACAAGCAACATCGAAAACGAAGTTGTTGTTTTAGGAAACTTAATCATAACGCCACTGATCAAAGCTCATGACTCCTTAAAAAAAGCCCTCGTTCAGGCATCAACCGAATTGGAGCGCGATGGAGCAATTCAACGTTTCGAATTCACCTATGAGCTGTTTTGGAAAACGCTCAAAAAGATACTGAAATTCAAAGGGATAATGGTCAACAACCCTAGAGATGTCTTTCGCCAGGCAGCAAAAGAAGGCCTAATCGAAGAAGTCGAATTTTGGTTCGAAGCTATAAAACAAAGAAACATCACGACCCATATATATAGTGAACAATATTCAATAGAAGTTTTTGAGTTTATTCCTAGATTTGAAATAGAACTATCAAAAGCCCTAGCCAAAATCAGGCAACTGTGAAAAAGACATCAAAACAAGAAGCTGTTATTCTCAAAGAGATATTTAAGAATATTTCTAACGTGTATATCTTTGGTTCTCGTGTCCAGGGTTCACACGGTAAGTTTTCGGATCTTGATATTTGCCTAAAAGATACGATTTCAGCTTCAGAGTATGTACTTCTTGAAGAAAAGCTAGAGAACAGCGACCTCCCATTCTCTGTCGATATTATTGAGTACGACAAAATTAATGATTCATTTAAAAAAATAATTGATCAAGAGGGAATCCCTCTTGATCAATTTCTTATCAGTTAATACAGCTACCAAGCTCAATAAACGCAAAATCTTCCTGCCTGATCTCATGCCTCATGTTGCACATCACCTGCTTGTTCACAGGTTTTTCAAGCTGCTTAACAAAAATTTTAATATTTTCATTAAACCGTTTCGGATCAATTCCCCACCCATCACAGTCTCGTGGCGCAGCAACAAAATAAAGCTCATTAAATGAAAGCAGTACCACTTGATTTTTACTGACATCAAAATCGTCCTGGTTCGTTAGGCGACGCTCAAAGACGACCTCTCCCAAAAATTTTTCGCGCTTGTCAAAAATATGCCAAGTCGTTTCGCTCTGTTCAAACGTCTCTTTTTTTTTGTTCGATAACTGAACGGTAAAAGTTTTATCAAACGCTTTGTAATCAATCCGCTCCATAAACAAATTCTTTTGCCCACACGGCACCAATGCCCGTTCACCGATACCAGATTCTGGCCCTTCTCCCTTAATAAACCAATCCCACCCCTGTGAATAATACTTCGGCTGCGTCGGCAACAATGGGTCAATCACTCTAATATTATAAATTCCATGCTTTATCAGTTGATAAATATCGGTCCCACCCGCAACATACACGATCTCTTTGCCAGCATCAGCCTGCTCCCGTAAGCCCGCCAGGCACGCTCCGTGCCAATGCTGCCAACCAATCTCAGCAAGATTAGACCACATCACCGAATAAAAAAAACGAACAATCGGATAATCTTTAGGAGTTTTTAGCATTTTTTTAAATGCTAAAAACGTTTCTTTATTAAAGCAGTACTCGAAAAAATTATTAGCTACCGTGAATAAAAATTCGTCTTTTCCTTCATCATCTTCCTGATCAAACAAAAAATCTACCCACTCTTCATGTTTTTTAGATACCGTATTAATACCTTGCTTATTTTCTATTTTATTAAGTGGCTCACTTGCAACGCCATTATCCCGTAAATACTCGACTAGTTGACCGATATCACGTTCCAAAAGCGAATAAATATGGGCAAACGTTCTCTGAAGTTCTTTTTCTGAAGGCAAAGAATAACGGGCAAGAAAATCATTTAAAATCGAAACATTAAAAAAACCTGCCATCGCCTGCAGCTCTATAATTTGCTTCTTCATTCTTTTTTTCAATTTTGTAATATTCTTTTTAGAAAGCTGCTCAAACATTGAATCAATACGAACACGATTAAAAACAACCTGGTCGTCAACCCAATTTTTAAAAACATCTTTTTTTATATCATGCAAATCTCGCGCCACAACTCTCCCCTTTTTTTTGGAAAAATTTATTTAAAATTTATTGTAACGCGTAACTATCTTTTTGTTGAGATTATAAAAACAAATGTGCTAGCTTTCATTTGATATCATATCAACCCCTAATACAGGAGGCATATTATGTCCAGCTGTCCTATGATCTGGTTTGCTAACTTTATGAGCGCTGTAGGCGCAATCAACTGGGGACTCGTCGCATTCCTACGCTTCAACCTAGTCGAATTCATGTCCAACATAATACCAATTCCATACCTCGAGCTTGCTCTCTACAGCATCATCGCCGTATGTGGAATCTACTCACTCCTATTTATGTTTATGAACCCATGCGCAGTGTGTAAGTAGGAGAAATATCGTGACTATCATAACCTGGCTTGCATCATTCTTAAGCGCTATCGGTGCAATCAACTGGGGACTCACCAAGTTCTTCAAACTAAACCTCGTTGAATATATTTGTCGTATGGTGACAGTCGTTTACCTAGAAGAAATACTCTACGGAACGATAGCAATTTGTGGACTATACACACTGCTCAAGCTTTTTGTATAGGTACAAATTTAATGCCGTAGTGAATAATGCCCTCGGGGCCGTCCTCGGACAACAACCGAAAGACTGCCCTGACAGGCATACCTATGTACAAATCGCAAAGCTTAACATCAGTTATTTGCGCTAAAATCTTGACCCCCTCTTCAAGCATAACTAATCCCAAACAGCGAGATCCGATACTCGTAAACGTCAGAAGCATCCCCTTACCCAAAAAACGTTTCTTCTCAAATTCTATTGAACCACAAGAACAAAGATATTTTTTCGGATAATACTTTTTCTTACAAGCAACACAAACACACCCACATAACGCATGCGTTTGCTTATAGTTTCTCCAACCAACAATAGGTCCAAACTGTTTCATAGCTTTTCTCGATTCAATACATGCACCACAGCTGTCGAACCGCATCCTCCAACATTGTGCGTCAACCCAACCGACCCGATCCCCTCGCGCAACTGTTGCACAACCGCAACGACCTGAGCGACTCCTGTCGCTCCAACCGGATGGCCTCGAGACTTCAAGCCCCCAGACCTATTTACTATCAAGTCATTATCAATCGAAACCGAACCTATACCAAAACCCTTTTTATAAAATCCAAGATCTTCAAGCGCAAGCAGTTGCGTGATCGAAAAAGCATCATGCAATTCAATAAGATCAACATCGTCTGTATCTATCCCAGCCATCGCATATGCTTTTTTAGCCGCAAGCTTCGTCGCCCTCCATGTCAACAAATCTTCTCGCTCACTAAGCATCATAGTGTCGGTCGCCTGACCCGATCCAATAATAAAAACGTGATCATTGCCCAATCGTCTTGCAACATCCTCACGACACAACACAAGTGATGCAGCACCATCACTAATAGGCGAACAATCAAGCAATGTTAATGGATCGGCAATCATAGGCGCGTTAATAACATCATCTACCGTTATTTTTTTTTGAAAGTGTCCAAGTGAGTTTGTGAAACCATGATCGTGGTTCATAACGCTAACCTGCGCAAGCTGTCCCCTCGATAACCCATACGTATGCATATACAAACGAGCGATAAGCGCGTTGAGCGCGGCAAACGTTATCCCATGGATCTGTTCAAACTCATGAGACGCAGCCGAAACAAGCCCGTCCGCTACCTGCTGGCTCCCCACATCGGTCATCTTTTCAACGCCACTAACCAAAACAATATCTGCTTGACCCGACTCTATCGCCATAATAGCGGCACGCACCGCTAACCCTCCGGATGCACATGCACCTTCAACCACCGTGCTCGGTACCTGCAAACCCAAAACTTCTGCCGCGATAACCCCAATATTAGACTGATTTAAAAAGAGACCTGCACACATCGTACCAGTAAAAATTTCATCGATTTCTGATACAGCTATCCCTGCATCACGAATTGCCGAAAGTTGCGACCGCACTAAAAGATCCGGTAATGATTGATCCCACAGCTCACCAAATTTTGTCTGCGCTACTCCCAAGACTGCTATTTTCATAGAACCACCCTATCACCGCTGTTTTCGTTTGACCGTCAAAACAAACGCATCACTCCCACTTCCGCTACCATAACTAACAAGTAAGATTTTTTGCTCTGGTCGGGCACAATCAAGAACAGCAGCAAGACCCAACAACGAACAAGCACTATATGAATTGCCAACTAACTCAACCACCAACCCTGGTTTAAGCTGCTCCATCGTAAATCCTAAACGCTTTGCAACTTGTTTCGGAAATTTCCCATTAGGTTGGTGAAACACAACATATGAAAAATCTTCAGGATTCAAGCCGGTCTTATCCATAATCTTTTGCGCCGCGCACATAACATGCTTAAAATATGATGGCTCACCGGTAAATCGATTGGTGTGTTCCGGGTATGGCTGCAGATTTCGTCGCCAAAAATCCGGTGTGTTGGTTGTAATTGATACCATTGCATCAATCGTCGCAAGCAACTCCTGCTCTACTGCTCCAATAAGAAACGCTGCCCCCGCGGCACTGGCACTGTGCTCCAACACATCACCCTGCTTCGCTTGCGCCGTATCAGCGCCTACGGCAAGGGCGTATCCGGTCATACTCGCTTTGACCAACCCGTAACACAACTGAATCGCGGCAGTGCCACCTTTACAGGCAAACTCAAGATCAGCAGTCATAAGATCTTCGCTAAAATCGAGCGCACTCGTGATAATCGTTGAGGTCGGCTTAACCGCGTACGGGTGGCTCTCGCTACCAACATACAAAGCACCAATATTTTCTTTTTCTATACTGGAACTCGCTAGGGCTTGCTTAACCGCAGCAACCGCTATTGTTGCTGCATCCTCATCACTACCGGGCACCGATCTTGTTTTGATACCAAGACGAGTAGCGAACGGCTCAGTAACCGATACACGCCGCTTCGGAACATATATCCCGTAACCAACAATACCAACGATCATCCTGATGTATTCCTCTCACTTACCAGCGCCCTCGCTCGACTGACAGAAATATCTCCTTCATCGATCATCTGTTTCGCAATCGAGTCAACGAACTCTCTTGGAGCCCCAGCCGCCATCGCAATGTTTTTGCTATGCAACCGCATGTGCCCCTTTGAAATCCCTTCGCTGACAAGAGCTCGAAGCGCTGCAAAATTTTGCGCCAATCCAACCGCCCCCATCACACAAGCAAGCTCAGATGCCGTTTCAACCCCCAAAATCTTGAGACAAATTTTCGCTACCGGATGACACTGTGTAATCCCACCAACCATCCCAACCGCAAGAGGAAGCTCTAGCTCGCCAACCAAGTTGCCATTCGCATCTTTTTCATAAGAAGTAAGCGGAGCATAGCCGTTCGAGGCAAGTGATGCATAGGCGTGTGCACCTGCCTCAATCGCACGAAAATCATTTCCGGTTGCAAGCGCAACTGCGTCAATTCCGTTCATAATCCCTTTGTTATGCGTTGCACAACGGAACGGGTCTACGCAAGCCCATTCATACGCATCTAAAATAGATTCTATCACCTCAGAGCCAATCGATTCACAAGGCCAAACCACTCGTGCATGCACCATTCGATTTACCGTTAAATTGGAAACGATCCGCAATCCAGCACGCCCGCCCGTTATCGCCTCAAGCTTGCGCGTTATCTTCTCACCCATCACATTAACAATATTTGCTCCCATCGCATCTTGAACATCAACCATCAAATGAACAATCAGCATAGCTCCACGATCTGTAGCAAGATATCGGCACATAATATCACAAGCACCACCACCAACCGAAATCAAAACAGGATCACAACTGTTTGCAAGCGCAAGCAACTCTTGTTTAGCAGACTCTATTGCCAAAATAGCATGGTCACCGTCGGAAATATTCTTAAGCTGAACCTGGCCAATCATAATAGGATTGGTCGTCGTCACCGAAAATCCCCCTGTGTGTCGAGCAAGTTTAGCCGCATATGACGCAGCAGCAACAACACTCGACTCCTCAATCGCCATCGGAACAAAGTAATTTTTTTCATTTATTAAAAAGTGAAGGGCAATTCCCAGCGGAACGGGAAAACTTGAAACCACATTCTCAATCATGCGGTTGGCTCGATCAAAATCAAGGGCCCTACAATCCTGTAACAAAGAACATTCTTCTTTTGAAAGACTGGAAAAGTCCTGTACAACCTTTAATCTCTGAGTCTGCGTTTTTTTGTAAAATCCGTTGATACTACTTGTTTTACCAATCATATACGCTCATTTACACGCTAAAAATCATACCAATTTATAAAAAAATCAATATATAGAAAAATAACACTATTGTCTCCCCGCGACTTCCCATGGCAATGCCCAAGAAAAAATATTTTATAATAGCAAACAAGCAAATCTAAGCTTTTGTAATAGAAAATCTTAGTCTGGTTCTATAAAATTTTTCTTGACATCACACCCTAATCACCTACTATTAATCATAGTTTTGCTATCAAAATCATACGTTTTAAATTTCATTTTTTTTACATCGATAGGAGGAAACGCAAATGGCAAATATTAAGCCTTTGTCCGATCGTATTCTAGCCAAGCGGCTGGAAAGTGAGCAAACAACAGCAGCTGGAATCATTATTCCTGACACCGCGCAGGAAAAAACACAGCTCGGCACCGCAGTTGCCGTAGGCAAGGAAAGTAAGGCTGTCAAAAAAGATGACACGATCATCTTCGGAAAATACTCTGGGACAGAAGTCCAGTTTGACGGCGAAGAATACCTCATCCTGAAAGAAGAAGAAGTTTTAGGAATCGTTGAAAAATAATTACCAGGAAAATATAAAATGGCAAAAAAAATAATTTTTAGCGATCAAGCTCGCGCAAAAATTCTTACTGGAATAAACACTCTCGCAGATACCGTCAAGGTAACACTTGGACCAAAGGGAAGAAACGTCGCTCTTGAAAGATCGTTTGGCTCCCCAATAATCACCAAAGACGGTGTCACTGTTGCAAAAGAGATCGAACTGAAAGACAAGTTCGAAAACATGGGCGCTCAAATGGTTCGAGAAGTTGCTTCGAAAACCGCCGACGTCGCTGGAGATGGAACAACAACCGCAACCATTTTGACCCAGTCAATTTATCGGGAGGGATTGAAGAACACAACCGCCGGCGCCAATCCAATGGAGCTCAAGCGCGGTATCGATAAAGCGGTCTCCGCTGTTGTTGCAGAGCTTGGAAAACTAGCTAAGCCTATCAAAAACCAATCTGAGATCGAACAGGTCGCCACCATATCCGCAAACTCAGATCAATCGATTGGGTCACTTATCGCCCAAGCAATGGAGAAAGTTGGCAAGCATGGCGTCATCACAGTCGAAGAAGCCAAAGGCATGGACAACGAGCTTGAGGTCGTTGAAGGCATGGAGTTCGATCGAGGATATATTTCGCCGTACTTCATCACGAACGCAGAAAAAATGGAGGTAGTCCTCGAAGATACAACCATTCTTGTTTGCGATAAAAAAATCAACTCCATGAAAGACTTGCTCCCTATTCTTGAGCAAATTGCCAAACATGGCCGTCAGCTCTTGATCATCGCTGAAGATGTTGAAGGTGAAGCACTGGCAACGTTGGTTGTCAACAAAATGCGCGGCACGCTTAATGTTGCCGCTGTAAAAGCTCCCGGGTTTGGCGACCGTCGCAAAGCTATGCTTCAAGATATAGCGATCCTAACTGGCGGAAAACTGGTTTCTGATGACTTCGGTGTCAAACTTGAAAACGTTTCGTTCGCCGATCTTGGAGAAGCAAAACGAATTCGCATCACCAAAGAAAACTGCACGATCATCAATGGCAAAGGTGCCGCAAACGAGATTAAAGACCGAATCGCACAAATCAAAGCTGAAATTGAAACAACCAGCTCAGATTACGATAAAGAAAAACTTCAAGAGCGTCTTGCAAAACTGTCTGAAGGCGTTGCACTTATTCGCGTTGGTGCGGCAACTGAAACCGAACTTAAAGAGAAAAAGGATCGCGTTGAAGATGCGCTTCACGCAACACGAGCAGCAGTCGAAGAGGGAATCGTTCCCGGCGGCGGCGTCGCCTTGATTAGAGCGCGTAAAGTTCTAGATTCTCTAAACCTAACCGGCGAGCAAGCGCTTGGTGTGCAAATTATCAAAAAAGCACTTGACGAACCAGCCCGGATCATCGCTCAAAATGCTGGTTACGAAGCATCGGTTGTCGTCAACAAAATCGCTAGCGAAACGGGAAACATTGGTTTTGATGCAAAAAACGAGGTCTACACTGATCTGATCAAAGCCGGCGTTGTTGATCCTGCAAAAGTAACACGCACAGCACTACAAAATGCAGCATCAATTGCTGGTCTACTTTTAACAACAGAAGCAATGATATCTGAAATCCCTCAAGATAAACCTGCACCGGCAGCCCCTGCTGGGGGTATGGGAGGCATGGGAGGTATGTACTAGAATTTCTTGTTCAGGACTATAAAGGGCGTCGTTTTTACACGACGCCCTTTATAAAATTCTCTCGGCAATATTTAATAACTTCTCAAAATCTCCCGAACCGCGATACAATGGATCTATTATCCTAACCTGCATCGACCCAGGCTGGAAAAACAGTTCTACCCCCACCCAATGGTCTATATCGACCCACACCTTAAACTTTTTACAACAACCATCCTCAAGACACATAAGGTCAAGATCTTGTAAGCCGCTAACAAACAACGCATCTTCCCAATAAGACAAATCCAGTCCAAAAAAACCTGTCTCTTTAACAATTTCACGCGATACTTTGTCTCGAAAAAATGAAACCGCTGGAACTAAAACAGAAACAATATTCTCCTCTAAACCATCCCCTTCCTCTTTATAGGATTGCTCTAGAACTAATTGGTCATCAAGATCCTCTTCGCTAGATGACTCTGTGCTTTCGGGATAGTCCTCTTTGGAAAATCTGTGACTCTTAGCAACACTAAAATGTTCTCCTATTCCCCTAGGGCTTTTGCTTTTATATGTACAAACAGGGCACCTAAAAAAACCATTCGATTTATAGCAGTCATACTTTCTTTTATTAGGATTATAAACATCATGCCCGTTACGTTTAATGTGATGCTTAAAATTCACGAGGCTTTTATTTTCATGGCCACAATCAGCACCAGGACAGCAGTAAGCGCCTTTCTCTTCACACCAGTATCTATCATAAATAGTCGTTTTTTTTCTTCTATAAACGTCCTTAAGGTGACCATGGCGCTTACGAGAAAAGTGATGTTGAATTGCTTTTTTCGTTTTGCCAGCGACATCACAATGCGGACAATAATATGTCCCATCCTCACCTAAGAACTGCTCATACACGCTGTAGATAGTACCCCTACCTCTCCCAACATAGTGACCATGTCTTTCTCTCCAGAGATGCTTTGTTATAGCAGACCTAGTTTCACATTCATGTTTACAATCATGATCCGGACAACGATATAATCCATCTTTACCTAGGTACTGATCAAAAACACTTGGCCTCTTACCTTTATCTATTTTTCGCTTCTTATGTTCACGGAAACCATAGCTACCATCACCAGCGCGGTTTCGCTTCATTCCGTCTGCAAAAGAGCTACTTAGCAAACAAAAAAGTAGTAATAAAGCACTTTTTCTCATAATAAAAAACCATTCCTATATTTGAAAAACTGAACTATTGAAACATAGCAGACAATACGATACCCGCTTCATAGAATAAGTCAACGGGGTTTCCTGATCTCTTGAATGAGCCAACCCGTTTTTGCTATCTTCTGTGCAGGGAAAGTAAATCATGTAAAAAAGGAGTTATTATGCCTAAGACAAAAAGGGTTGAGCAGTATTCGAATACCGCTCTTCAGTGGGGCGGAAAACACATAACACTTATCAAGGGGTTGCTGGCACTTCTTTTCGGTGTCGCCCTACTCTACCGATCACATCGGGTTTTCATAAACTTTATAGTTTTCTGTTCTGGATCAGCGCTCATATATTACGGTCTTGTCGAACTTAAGCTCCGAAAAATTACCGACTTCATCGATAAGATGATCGCCAAACTTCGTAAATAACTACTCTTTATCGAACTTAATCGTTATTGGGGGCTGCTCTGCGGTCCCCTTTTTTGTTGGTCCAGCGTGTTCTTTTTTGCAATGCTCAGCCGTATGGACAACAATCTGCGGATACGGAATTACAATATTATTCTCCTGAAACGCTTTGACAACAGCAAATCGCAAATCACTCTGAAGCGTCCACATATCAAGAACTTTGCGTGCACTAATGTAACACCGACAGTAAAAATAAAGAGCGTTTGCCTCAAATCCTTCAAACCGAACAATCGGAGCTGGAACACGCAAAACGGTCGCATGGCTGCTCATAACATCAAACATCACTTTCCTGACTAACTCAGGGTCAGAATCATACGCAACCATAATCTGCAACTCGCATCCTACCGCATACCGGCCTTGTCCCCAGTTAACGATAGGCTTCGAGATCAAATCACGATTTGGAATAACAATAAAAAAGTTCCGAGCTGTTTTCAACGTCGTTGCACGTGCCGAAATTCTATGAACTTTACCCTCGTGTTCTCCGGCCTGAACATAATGCCCAATCTCAATAGGCCTTTCCAAAAGCACCAAAACTCCGGAAAAATAGTCCGCAATCTGGTCGCGCAATCCAAAACCAACACCAACTAACAGCAATGCACCAACAGACAGAGCGTACTGAGACAAGTTAATCGCTGTAAATCCTAAAATTACCGCAAGAATAATTATTACATAGTGCAAAATCCTGGAAACGGTATTTTGAACACCCGGCTCCGTTCGAAAGATTTCAAAAATCTTTCCAAGAATAAATCGCTTGATCAGCGAAGAAAAAAGTAACCCAGCAACAAGAAAGGTGCCAAATTTAATGAGCTCAACAAACCCTAGAGGAGTAGGCGTCCCTTTACCAATCACCCAATCTTCGGAAAGCGACCGCCATAACTCACCAAAAGTGTACCCTTCCACACCCCAGATGCGAGCTAGAATCACTAACGTACTTAGCGATAAGACAATAAACGAAACTCCTACAAAAAAGCCATAGTACGCCTTAGCATGCTCAAATTTATTAACAACCTCGTCGTCCTCTTCTTTAATAAAGAAAAACAACGAATATCTTCGTACCACATAATGAACTAAGAAAAGTCCGTACAGCAAAAACAAAGAGGTCGGTATCGCGAAAGCTAAATACCAGGCCAAATTTGAATAACCAATATATGGGTTCGACAAAACCAACAGGAGCATAATGATGCCAAAAACAGGATAGTAGTAACGATCAACCCCTTTTTGTAACCAAACGATAATCGCACTCCGACCTGACAGCAACCGCAACACATCTTCTTTGTTAAGAAAGAAAAGAATTGCAATAACCAAGATGAGCGTATAAGCAGCAAGAGAAACCTCTGGAAAAGCAATCTCACCATCAAAGTGCTCCAAAAACGCTCGGCGCAACGGAATCAAAGTCGCTGTTGCATACAAAACAACTTCTATAAGCGTCGTTACCTTCCACTGCAACGGCTCTGAAACAAACAGGTAGTCCAATTGCTGGTTAAGTGTCTTGAGTCGAACCATAAATCTATGTGATAAGTAGATCAAGACAGGAATCGAAATAATATAAAACAATGTGACCGAATATGCACCCGTAAGAGGCCTGAAATACGTCCAACCAAAGAAAACGTGGGCATACACAAAAAACCACGAAAATAACAATGCAAAGTGATGGATAAGAAAATCAAGGAAACTTTCTGTCCCCGTTACAATCGAATACGACAACCGCTTACTTGTTTTTTGCAGCCATAGTTTACTATGCTTACGCATGAACAAAAGTAACAATCGAAACGAAGCAAACAATATAGCAAACACCAAAAAGAAAAGAATTAATCCCAAAACATCCGCAAAATCCCACTTCTTTATCGCACCCAAAAAGTTCGATGGGCCAAAATATGCTGGCGTGCTCCAAAAAAGATCCTGGAAAAAACGCTCTCCCTCCAAAATCGACCGGCCAAGCCGCTGCAACGAAATAGCCCTCGGTGAACGCTTCCAAACACCGACCGCCCATTCCGTCTCCAAATACTTTATAATAAAACTATATTGATTAACAACCTCCTCCTGCCTCAACAATAGTTCCGATATCTGAGAAAAATGCCGCTCAACAATAAGTTTCTGTCTCGAAACCGACTTACTTGCTCGATCGACATTTGTTAGCACCTCAAAAAAATCACGCCCCCTCCCCCCAAAGGCTTTGTTCTGCTGATCCTTTATCTCTCTTTGTTTTTCTCGCAACGTTTCTTGTTCTTTATTTATCGTCGAAATAAACGAAGCAACCTCGTCACGCTTATCCTTAAGAACCTTTTTAGCATGCTCGGCAGCACGTTTTTTTGATCGAAACTCAACAAGCCACTCATCAAGGCCCTCAGTACCAACCCCCAATTTGTGTAAAACCGCAATTAAACGCGCCTTTAACTCCTTGATCAGAACAATAACGTCAAGTCCGTCTTTTCTTGTTTCAATCAGGTCAAGTTCTCTCTCAACCGCAAGCCACTCATTTCTGACCGCAGACAAACGCATGTCAATCAGATACCCTTCTACCGTCTTCTCTCTCCCCGCTTCCTTTACTTGAACAAGCTGACGATCTAAAAACTTCATGCTTTTATTCAAAACACCACGCTTCGCCTTCAGTGCATTTCGCTTGTTTACAAGCACCGTTTTCTTCTCGCTTGCATCTAGTTTTGCAGTCTCCAAGACCTCCTTCGCATGAACAACATCGGCTGCCTCAATCCTTAATCTTTTCTGAATTCTCAATAACGCATCGAGTTCCCGATTCAATTTCTGCCTGAGAAGAAAAATCTCATCGTCTTTGTACTGCTCTTCACGGCCTAGGTCATCAATTTTAAACTGGGCAACCTCTATTTTTTCATGAGCACGGTCAAGCTCCTGCTCAATCACCTCACCTTTTGTTCGTAACTCCTGCGCAAAAATCTCTTCCTGTTCAGAAAGGCTTTTATACTCCTCATCAACCTTCTCTTTCTCTACGCTTTTTGTCTCCATCTCTTTTTTCAATATCGCAGTTTCTTCTGCCTCTGCCGTCTTTAGTTTCTTTAAGCGAGCTTTTTTCGTCGTCTCTTCGGCAATCTGACTGCGCAGACGATCAATTTCACTCTTTACCGAATCAAGATCTTTCCATGAATAGAGTGTTCGCTCTTTTTTTCCATCAAACTTACCGGCCGAATAATCCAAAATCTTGCGCACAAGTGCAAGATGTCGGACAATCTTCCCGTCAACCTCTTTCCATGACTCCTTAAACGAAACCAGATCCTGTTTTCGATCTACAAGCAACACCAATTTTTTCTTCAAAAGCTCTTCATAACTCCCCGAGGCCTTCTTTATATCCTCATTTGACTCTTTTATAGACCCTTCAATTAACTGCAACTTACCATTGATCGTTCGTTTGGCCTCAGCTCCCCTCTCCTGAAAAAGTTTCCTATTATTCTCTAAGTCTTCGTATTGCTTCTGTCTAAACTCAACATCACTAACAAGCAACCCGACACCTCGATCGGCACCCGCAACACCCCCAATAAGCGACCGAAAGTCCATTGCATGCAACGAGACAAACAAAGATCCAGCCAAAACAACAATGAAGTACATAAAAACGCTCTGTAATTTTCTCATAATCAATCCCTTCGATTGCCTACAACATATTCAAGAAAAGAAAGTGTTTTAAATTTCTCTACATTCGGATGCTCTTGCAAACAAAGCCATAACCACTTGTCCGCTCGCCTACAATCATCCTGAGAAACATCTGCCAATAACACATGCAATGATCTTACTTTCTCAGTATTTGAAGAGTCAAGAGATAGAGAAACGACCTGATCAAATAAACCACCAAAAAAAACAAGCCTTCGCTCAGGATAAAAGCCAAGAAGCATAAATAAACGAACCAAACAAATTTTCTCAATAATAATAAAGTATGGTTCGAAAACAGCATGGCAACTTGATAAAGCAAGGCAACAGTGTATCAACCGAAATAAATCCGGGCAAGGAGAGCCAAGGGGAGAAAAGTAATAGACAATCTCAATAATGTGATGAACCCAACAAATACTAGACTCATTCAGCAAAGCAGGAACCGAAATAATCTCTAACTTCTCTGCAACAAGAAACCGTGCTCCTTTCTTTGAAAAAAACTGCATGGAAGTTCCTGCAGAAAATGTACGTTGCATACGAGACGGTTTGATAACAAGCATAACTTTACCATTCGAACGAGTAAGAACAGATAGTTTGTGCTTGTGCGGTAAAAATGATTTCAGAACAATACCAAATGTCATTGTGAACTTTCGATATTCACGATATTCACGATATTCACATAGAGTGTATCAGCCCTAGCGCATTCGACAATTCGTAAAAAACAACATAAACCCAAACACACCCAACAATTCGAAACCACACGAATTGTTGGGTGTGTTTGGGTTTATGTGTTTATGTTGCTTTTGATTTTGAATCACTGCCACGTATCAATTCGGGCCGAACAACAATCGGAAACGGCTTGTATAAAAAGCAGAGTTTTGATTTGTCATAGAATAAATCAAGCGATTGCTCGATCTCTTTTTTGAGGGCGTCAAAAGAAATTTTATTTTCAAGAAATAGTCGAACACCGGAAGAACCAACGGCTTTATCAAACTTGCGCGATAAAGAAAGTGCCGTATGCTTTCTGTTTCTCAAGAAACGAGCAATCGTAAGCAACGAATTAAAAAGAGAAAAACTATTAACATCCGACTTGACCCGTAGCCTAACACCATTTACCAAAACGTCTTTGTTTTTACAATCAAAGCAGTGGAGGCCAAGCTTCCAACAAAGTCGTTTTAAATAACGAGTCTCCCACAATGACAGTTTTCCCTTGGTAGCACGCAGGCAATGGAGCGGATGTAAAACACAATTCTGCTCGGTCAAGCGTCCCCGCCGCCAACGCCTTAATGGAACAACCTCGAGACGCGCTGGTTTTTCAAGAAAGCTTCGATTAATGTGGTACGCAATCTCTCCAATCGTCAGCCCATGTCGCCATGGAATCTCGCCTGGCCCCTCAACAACCGCCCCTAATGGATTTGGTCGATCAAGAATAATAAGCTTTTTATCATATTGGGCCGAGAATTGAACTAGGCGCCTCAGAACAGATATCATTGGGTCAGAGCTTATCCCACTATTGGGGATGTCAATTAAGAGGGCATCCAGTTTTTTACAGTGATTATACAATATTTTGTCCGTTAACTTTACAACTCGTTGATGCTGAAAAAACTTTTTTATCAGAAAGCCATTTTTCCTCAAAAGATCGACCCCTGTTCTATCCCCAATCATACCAAGGCGAATGTTCTTCAATGCCCCATACTGTCTCGAATGAGCCAGGTTTTCTACACCAAGCAACGAACGAAATCTTTGATCACAAGATTTTGTAGGAAATGAGCTATAAAAAGAAATCGCTCGAGGAACAACCGTCACCAAATAGACGAGACACATAAATTTCACAAGAAATATAAGGACACCCCTCATCTTACCCCCTACGACCGGAAAAAATCACCTAGCCTGTTGCTCTCAGCATAATAGAATCCGCACGAAACTCACAAGACAATTGACTTTTTTAAGTCAAAAATGGTCAACTAGAAATATCATTTCATTCTGATTTATAGATGAGAAAGGAGAACCTTATCGTGAAAAAAAGACTGTTTCTACTAAGTATCTCTATGCTCTACTTTCATGCTCATCCACTCGAGACCAAAGACCCAACCAGTTTTTTTAACGTTCTAAGCTCTCCATTGGGCAGCGAGCGAGTAGCAACAAGCCCTTACGCCCTCCTCAAAGCGGCACGATATGCTAAAACGTATTACTTTAAAAGTAACCTTTCAAAAGAAAAACTATTAACTCGATCGACAATATTTGAAAAAAACACACTTTCCCATCGCCAAGCTCAGGAAACACTCGACTTTATCATAAAAACAATTTTAGAAGACCACGCGCATAAAAAAAAGAAGTTCCGCATTAACGATCCCTTGTTTTTAAAAGAACACTTCTCTTTTATTAAGTGGAGCGGCGATCAAGAAGCAGCAAAAAAAAATAGAGTATTTATTTCTGACGACAAAATAAGACTCACCCATTATGCCGTCTTCTCTTGCCGCGGATCATATGAAAAATCAAACAAACACCCACATGCACTCTATGATATCATGGGTGAAAACTTTCAAGATAGACAGAGAACTAAATACAGCAAACAAGATATTTTAGATGGCCTCCTTGAACAAAGCAGATTCAGCACCAAGGTAAAACCCCTCATATGGCTTTCTCGATATGACTTCGAACAAGCATTAATGCAAGGCAGCATTATTGTAAAAACCCCCGATAATAAAAAAATGTTGTTTAATGTCTCAAAAAGTAACGTCTCTGACAAAAACAACTTTGCATACGACAGAAAGATAAAAAACAGCTGGAACCAAAAACTATACTGGTATTTTAAAGAGATAAAATACGATACCTGCTTGCACGACAGGCGACACCGAGAACTCGTAAGCCTTGGGGGCGCAGTCTTTGCCGGCGACATAGAAAGTCTCGGACTAGGAAAAATCATCGCACTCCGGTATGAAAACAGGAAAACAGGAAAAACAGAAGTTAAATTAGGGGTTCTCGCCGATCGTGGTAGCGCTTTTTCAAACAACTTGTACCAACTTGACTTGTTCGAAGGAATATTTGATACTCGGAAACAGTTTGACACGTACATTCGTCGTTATCCAGACACCGTTGAAGCATACATCTTGAAAAAGCGAAAAAAAAGGAAATATCATGCACAAAAAGATGTTACTGGGGGGAATAGTCTTATCAACAGCACTGTTCGCGAACTGCGGCCCAACAACCGAAAAAATCAACCAGAAGGCAACTATGAAAAAGTCAGTCGAAGAATCAGTTGAACTTGATTCCGGCCTTAAATATCAAGTCATTAAACCTGGTTCTAGCAACCAAACACCAAAAAAAGGCCAAACCGTAACAGTCCACTACACTGGCTGGCTCGAAAAAAACGGAACCACCGGAAAAAAATTCGATAGCAGTGTTGATCGCGGCAAAAAATTTATCTTCAAGATTGGTGTCGGCCAGGTTATTAAGGGTTGGGACGAAGGCGTCATGAGTATGTCAATAGGAGAAAAAAGGCGGCTCTTTATTCCCCACCACCTTGCTTACGGAGAACGAGGAATCCCCGGAACCATCCCTCCAAGATCAACCCTCATCTTCGACGTTGAGCTATTCGAAATTGTATAATATATAATTTCTAATTCGAGAAGCCCCGCAAAAAAGAGTTGTTGCAAACTCATCGTTATTGCCCTTTGAGCATCAAAGCCGAATAGTCCCATCAGAAGACTCTTTTGGCGATTACCAAAAGAGTCTCAAAAGAGAAAACCTCTAGAATTCGAGCTAAAATAATTAATTATTTTTTTTATTTTTAAACTCTAAATCTTCTCGCTACACTTAGGTCACAAATAACAAATTGGGGTCCCCAAACATTTATAGTTGGAGCAAGTATGCATGCGCAAATAGCACGTATTTGCACATCATTTATTGATGTGCCTGATAAAATTTCTGTTGCCATTTACTTTGCAGGGTGTTCCCTACGCTGCAAAGACTGCCAGAACCGAGAACTTTGGGATCCCAGAGGAGGGGAGAAAAAATCACTAGGTGAGGTTCTTACCAAAATAAAAAGTCATCCTCTTGCCGAGGCTGTTGTCTTTCTTGGTGGTGAACCAATCGAACAAATAGATTTTCTACAAAAACTTTGTCTCGCGATTAATGACAAAGAAAAAGTGTTATATACCGGTCGAGAGTTCGAGATGCTGCCTAAAGCGCTGCTCGAGCATCTTAACTTAATCATCTGCGGCCCCTATCGTTCAGATCTCCATACTGACGGTTGGCCCGCATCATCTAATCAACGAATCTTAAGAAAAAAGGGAAAACAATGGCAACATCTTATCTCAATGGATATCCAAAAGACTTTCAAGAGCTCTACAACAAAGCTAACTCAGAAATTTTAAACCTTGAAGGGATAGCCCCCGAAAAACTTACTATTAAGTCAATGGCAGAACAATATTTTCACGAGCATCCTGCAGACATGTCCATCGATGGCAATGCAAACGTTAATGAAGGTAAATCATATGGAAACTATATCTCTGAAATCACCAAGGGCTGGCTCAAGTTACAGGGGTATTATAATTTGTACGAGATACTCAAAGAAACTTTCGGCGTTAACCAAGCAGGAGAAATTATCCACTCAATATGGAACGGCGATCTGTACATGCACGACAGCACTGCCATTCAAATCCCATACTGTTGGGCATATTCAACCCACTTCTTAATTGAAAAAGGAAACTACTGGGGACAACTCCAATCACTACCTCCTCATCGCCGCCGCTCATTTATCGATCAGGTCAAAGAGGTCACAATCGAAATAGCACAAGAAATCGCTGGCGCCGTCGCAATCGGCGACTTGTTCGTCAACTACGCCTACTTTGTAAAAAAAGAAAACATTGATATTGCAAACCCATATCATCGCAAAGATATCGAAAATGACTTTCAATCACTTGTCCACACACTCAACAAAAAGCTAAGGCCCTCCCACCAATCTCCATTCACAAACCTTTCAATCTTCGATCGTCCAAACCTCGAATATCTGTTTGGCGACCTACACTATCCAGACGGATCAAAACCTGACTTCGATATTGTCGAACAAGTGCAAAAGATTTTTTGTGACTGGTTCAGCAAAGGTGATCCTATATCCGGCCTACCTTACCGGTTTCCCGTTGTAACCCTCAACTTACGAACCGATAAAAACCAAAACATTCTTGATAAAAACGCACTCGAATACTTTTCAAAAATAAACCTTGAAAATGGGTGTTTTAATATCTACATTTCCTCTGGAAATAAAATTGCTAGCTGCTGCAGACTCGTTAACGATCTAGAGCTCGGAGGATGCGACAGCTTTGGTAACGGCGGCATCTCCCTAGGGTCACACCGCGTTGTCACGATCAACCTCGCCCGCCTCGGACGACTTGCGGGATCACCTGAAAACGTTATCTCGTTACTTGATAAGCAACTTGAGGCCTCAAAAAATATTTTAGTTGCGCACCGTAAACTATTACAACGTCGTATCGATCAGGGCTTTTTGAAATTTTTTCGTTACGACATCATGCATATCAAGCGACTATTCAGTACCTTTGGTATTAATGGCATTTATGAATGCCTTGAAGAACTCAACATACCAATTACAACGCCAGAGGGGAAAGCGCTTGCCCACAAGCTGCTAAATCGCATCAAAAATTATGCTCATGAATGCGCAAAAACAACCGGCAACTCGTTTAATGTCGAGCAAGTTCCAGCAGAAAGTCTCGCTGTAAAATTTGCAGCGAAAGATGCACTTCTGTATGGTATGAATTACTCGCTCTATGCAAATCAGTTCATACCGCTATGGGTTGATCAAGATATCACTGACAAAATCAAGTTAGACGGTGAGTTTTCAAAAACGCTCACCGGAGGCGGCATATCCCATCTCAACCTTGGAGAGAAATTAACGAGCAGCAATCAGATGAAAAAAATAATTGAATACTCAGTTAAATCAGGATGCGAACATTTTGCGATAAACTACAACTTCTGCAAATGTACCAACGAACATATCACCGTGGCTGGCCCATCAAAAGTCTGTTCGATTTGTGGTAATGATATTATTGAAAACTTCACCAGAGTTATCGGTTACTTCACACCGGTTTCAGCATGGAATAAAGGCCGCCGCAAAGAACATGGAAAACGCATCTTTAAAAAGCAGGACGATATAACGTCAGAGATTGTCATAAATAAGATGAATAAGCTACCACAGAAAACAACAGAATAGATTGTTTTGGGCTCTACATCTTTTTATTGTCCCCGTTCTTACAAAACAATTTTTCTTTATTGGAAGAATAAAAATTTTCTATTTTTTTAAAATAGCCAGAATAAACGATTACGGGCTCTTTTACGCCACGAAAACTTATCTCCTGCCGAACAAACGACCCACACTCAGGGGAGCTCTGTCGAAACAGATCTTTGAGATCCTCAGTAAGAAGATTGAGTATCTCAACAGGCACAACAAGCGGCATGTATTTCTGCATATTTTTCGAGATGGTTTTTGAATAATTTTCATATCGTTGCGAAATATTAACTGTGTTGCTCACATCAGATATAATATCAAAAACTTGCGAATCATGACGTTCAATATTAAAAAAATAATTCGGGCCCATCTGCAAACCAATACCGCACTTTCGCGGCCCATCAATCGTCACCCCACGTATCTTGCATCGAAAATGGGACACCGCATATATCACCTCTATAGCACACAGCACAGCAAGCTTTACCGCTCTCGTATAATCTTCACCTTTCTTCTTAGGAAAAACTGCCAAAAAACCATCTCCTGTTACCGACACAACGGTTCCTCTCCAGCTCTTAACAACACAACTGAGCATACCAAGCAGTTCCTTAATAAAAACCGCTGGCGCCCAACTCATGCCTGCTTGTTCAAGTTCACCACAAAACTTGGTAAACCCCCTCAGGTCAAACATCATCGATATGCCATTCACCGTAGCAAGATCAAAGACAGGATTAACGTCAAAATCAATCGACCGATTTCTCTTGAAAAATTCACCTTGCATAATCTCATGTTTTTGTTTCTTTTGAAACGCCAAACCATCTACCTGAACCCCCTTATCCAGCATAGCCATTGTATTACGCCTAACTAAAGGAATTACTATTTCCATTCGCTTGTCGCCTTGCGCTGGTTCATGAAATATTTCTTCTTTGAAGAAACTATCGCCACGACTAAGGGACCGAACAATTAATGGAGGCTCACTGCTGAGTGGAGATAAAAAATTGGACCCCTTTGGAGAAAGTCTGCGCCCATATGAAGACTTATCTTTCTTAAGTAAAGAATTGCCCTTGAAGCAAGACTTACTACGCTTTCTTCTACGGTTATTCATACCGTAACCGGTTTGTCCTATCAAACCAATCAAACAAAACAGAAAAAATATCTTTCTAAATGTTCCCATTGCTTTCCCTATTCTCTTAATTTTTTCGCAACTGTTTATCCTGAACCCCATACCCAAGCTCTCGTAATCGATCACGTAGCCGGTCTGCTTCGCCCCATCGTTTTTCCAGACGAGCAGCCTCACGTTGCAAAAGAAGTCTTTCGATCTCAGGCGTAACCTCAATTTTTTTCTCGATCTGTTTAAACGTCAGGCCAAAGACTGTTACTAAGAAATTTTTGACCTGCCCGATAAGCGTTTGGTCTGAACGAATCTTAGCGAGATTCTCAAACAGAATACCCAACGCGCGTGGTGTGTTTAGATCGTCGCAAAGCGCATCAACCATAGAATGGTTTAGCTTGTTTTCTCCAATCTGACAAGAAACAGGTTCAAACAAAGCAACCAACTTTTTATATGCAACCTGCGCAGCATCAAGCATTTCAAAACTAAACTCTATTGGCGTTCTATAGTGGTGCTGTAGAAAATAGTACCGTAAAACCATCGGATCATACGTTTCAAAAATCTGCTGTAGCGACAAGATATTACCCAACGATTTTGACATCTTTTTCTTGTCAATATTGAGCAATGCATTGTGAATCCAATAGTTTGCAAACGGTTTGTCATGTAAACTTTCTGACTGAGCCCGTTCGTTCTCATGGTGAGGAAACAGCAGATCCATTCCACCACAATGAATATCTATCGTTACGCCAAGACATTTTTTTGCAAGCGCCGAACACTCAATGTGCCATCCCGGACGGCCATAACCCCATGGCGACTTCCAAAATTGTCCGTTTTTATTTCCTTTCCATAGAGCAAAGTCTGCAGGACTCTTTTTGCGAGTATCAACCTCAACACGAGCTCCCGCAAGAAGATCATCTAGATTTTTACCAGAAAGCTCTCCGTATGAGCCGTACGACGCCACATCAAAATAGACATCCCCGTTCACAACATACGCTTTATTTCTTTTGATCAGCCCTTCAATAAATCCAATAATTGCATCGATATTGTCAGTTACCGTCGGTTCTATGTTTGGCGCAAGACAGTTCAGCTCTCTCATCTCCTGCTGATAGAGCTCGGTAAATTTTTTGGCTATCGCCCTATACCCCATAATGTCACCCGCAGCTTCTGCCTTTTTCAAAAGTTTATCGTCAATGTCCGTCACATTTCTGACGTAGGTAACGTCGTAACCTATATATTTAAGAAACCTAACCAGCGTATCGATAAAAACATAGGAGCGGCCATGACCAATATGAGCATGATCATACGGTGTTACGCCGCATCCATACAGCTTAACCTTACCATTTTCAACCGGCACAAACGCTTCTTTTTTTATAAAAAATTTCTTCATGTGTCTCCCTCCAACTCATGATACAATTCGAACGCTTTGCTCTTTAACGATTTTGTCTCGACGCCCAAATCATCTTTACTATCAATATACTTGTTTACTACCTTCATACAGTCCATCGAAACAGTCAGCCCAATCCGCCGCTCATGTTTTATCTGTTTGCGAATTGGATTAATTGACGCGATACACAACGCCTCTGAGCATGCCCGCTGCACCTCAAACAGATCAACCTTATCATCGACCCCCTCAGGCAAATGATACAAAACCTTAACAATTGCACCGTCAAGCTTCTGCTTTTGTATCGCTTTAACAACCTGCTGAGTCTGACTTTTTCCAACTTCAAGCGCAGCCTCAATCTGAATCATTGGTCGAGTTGGCAGCTCAACAAACGTATGAACGCAACGGTTACTATCTTTTGATAAATCGATCTGTACAGAACAAAAACCTTTCTTCTCTTTCCGCTCTCCAAAATCAATTCGCTCGACAGAACCAGAATAGACAACTGCTGGATAGCCGTTGGGATTAAGATTTTGATAGCGATGCAAGTGACCTAGGGCAACGTAATCAAACGGTTGAATAGCGAGTTGAGATGGCAAAAATATTGGATCGTTACCAAAGACCGCGCGCCTCTCTGAGCCGGAAAACAACCCGTTTGCAACCGTTAGATGGCCAGCCAAAACCGATGGAATTTTGGGATCCAATTTCTCAGCAAGAGATGTAATAATCGCACCAACCTTTTCAGAGATATATTTTGCTATTTCTTGCGCGTCCTTAAACCGATGCTCATTCTTGGTAATCAAGTTGTGACGCAAGGGCCAAGCAATCCCAACAACTTGAACCTCTCCACTCCTTGTTTTTATCTTTAAAATATCTGGTTTAGAAAAAACATGTAACCCATTAAGTGGTACCGTCGAAAAGACATCAAGCGCGTGAGTTTTTCCGAAACTTAGTGGGTGATCATGATTTCCAACCACTGTTATAACGGGTATTGCCGCCTGCTGCAGCTTGAACAGTAAGCGCAGAAACTGTTTTTGTTGAGTTGGTGTTGGGTAAGCGGTTTTGTACGCATCACCACAAAACAAAAAAAAGTCGACCGATTCGTCAATCGCCTGGTCAACACAGTGCTCAAAACTTTGTACAAAATCTAAAAAACGGGAATGAATTCCCGTTTTTTGATCAAGCTTGCCGTAATTTTCTACACCAAAGTGCACATCAGCAACATGAAAAAATCTAATCATATGTTTTTTAAACGCTTTCTTCAGGCATATCGTGCGTCTTCACCGCCCCTAAAAAATGAAACCTTTCATCATCTTTTTTTTTACTCGTACACACTTTATTACAGAAAACTTTCTCTTTCTTCTTTTCCTCGCCCCGAAATTTTTTTGCATACTGACCCTTATTTTCCTGACGGGCTCGAGCAATGGCCAGATCTTGTGGTGGAACATCGGTGGTTATGGTTGAGCCTGCAGCCGCATATGCGCCTTCTCCCAGTTTTACTGGGGCGATTAGCGTATTGTTACTGCCTATGAAGACATCGTTCTCGATAATCGTCTTGTGTTTTTTGCTACCATCATAGTTACAGAAGACCGTTCCAGCACCAATATTAACGTTATCCCCCAACGTTGCATCACCAACATAGGAAAGATGCTTTGTTTTGGAGCCATACCCAATAGTGCTGTTTTTTATTTCAACAAAGTTGCCTATACAAACGTTATCAGCAACAACAACGTTGTTACGCAGTCTGGCAAACGGCCCAATATGCGCATCACCCCCAATCACGCTATCCTGAACCACGCAGTGAGAGTGTACCATCGTCCCATCACCAACCACCGTATTCTCTAGAATCGTGAATGCCGCAATAAAGCATCCCTCACCAATCTTTGTTCTCCCAAGCAAATGAGCTCCTGTTCCTATGAACGAATCTGGACCTATCTCAACGTCGATGTCAATATGAATGCCCTGAGCTAACTCAAACCTAACCCCATTAGACATCCAATGTTTAATTAAATTCGATCGCATAACCTGCTCAACCGCCCATAGTTCCTGAAGGGTATTTACGCCTCTAACTTGATCAAATGGTGCTCCAACTATCTCCACATGCTCACCCCGTCTGCTCGCGAGCTCAACAAGGTCGGTCAAATAAATTTCTCCGGAGACTTTGCTTCGTTCAAGCTTTTGAATTCCATCTTGCAAGAACGACCGTTTAACAACATAGATCCCTACGTTGACCCTGTTTTCGCTTTTATACTCAGAGGGGCAGTCTTTTTCTTCATAAATTCTTGTAACTCCATCTTGCTCAACAACTCTTCCGTAGCCGGTCGGGTTTATGACGTGAGTCGAAACAAAACTCATTATCGCACCAGACTGCTTATGCTTCTCTAGTAACTGTTTAATCAATTCTGGCGTAAGAAGCGGCACATCTGCGTTAAGAATCAAAATGTTCTCTTTGTCCCATCTACTTTGAGAACAAAGCACCGCATTGCCTGTCCCTAACGGCTCACCCTGTAAAACACAATCAACATGTTTCATTTTGAAAGATTCGATCGAGTCTTTAATCTGATCGGCTTGATAACCCAAAACAAGCGTTGCTGAAATTTTTAGTTCTTCTAAAACCCTTAGAGGAAAAACAACCATCGGTCGACCACAAATCTCTGCTAGTAACTTGCTCTGTCTTCGCTTAAAACGTTTTGACTTTCCAGCAGCCAGAATGACCGCCCTTACTCCTGTAGTCACCATTTTCCCATCTCCTCTTACTAGATAGTGTTCAATCAAATACGTGTATCAAAAAGCATAAATAAAGAAAGTCAGATGCCGTTCAAAACCGACCTAAAAAGACCGATAAACATGTATACCATATATCATCCTAAAAGACCAAGCACCAAATAGATTTTTGAAAAAATACGTGATAGAATGGGAACTTCTTACGCCTTGGAGAGATGGCTGAGTGGTCGAAGGCGGCCGCCTCGAAAGCGGTTATTCGGGGAAACCCGGATCGTGGGTTCAAATCCCACTCTCTCCGCCAAAGATCAAATACATCCCATCCATTAGCCGCAGGGCTCACCTTGAGGCTCGGCCTCGCTTTCTGGTTTAGCAGTCGTCCCCTAACGGCGACTCCAAGCATCCCCGTTCATACCGGGTTATTCTCGAAACTCATATCCCTCAAAAACCTCAAACTCACATCCCGAACGCCAATCGTCACTACGTAACCCTGCTTTTCGGCTAAGGGACGACAGCATCTTTTCTAAATCCCCACCAAACGATTTTGACACCTGAGGCAAGTAAACCGCGCTTCTTATCCCATCCTCAACTTGTTTCTTCAAAATAATACCGTGTTTACCAACAATAATATCGCGATATCCAGCAACTTTTCGTGGTGGCGTCAATACCGTAATATCAATCTCGACATCGTCCAACTCATCCTTGGTCAACGGCATAAAGCGACCATCTTGAAATGCTGAAGACTGCGCTATCGACGCGATCGTTTTAAACAGCGGCTCATTCGTCGTAATCTGACCTATACAACCTCGAAGCGAGCCATCATGCTTATTCAGCGTAACAAACGCACCGGCGATCTGTCTCACCCCATCAGAAAGAATGGGATATAACAGATGCTCAGGAATACTGTTCCCCATGAGTTTATTCGTAATAGAATCACGGGCTAGAGTAAGCAGGGCCCGTTTCTCATAAGAAGTCAGTTGATCATGGGCAGGAAGTATTCCTAGCGGCTGGTTCGTAAAAACAAGCCCTGCATAGCTGACGCTATTTTTAGCATCACTATCAGGTAGGTCGCCAAATAACTTTACAACATCAATCTCACGGCCAGTACGAGCAGCTGTCATCTGCGCAGATGTATAATATGAAGCCAAACGGCATGAAACTGACCCAAAAGAACCCCGTGTTATAAGTTGCAGTAAAATCTTGATTGCATTTCTGCCACAAATAGTTGATTTTGTTCGATCAAGCATCGCATCAAACTCAGGAATCGACAGGCTAAATATTGCACGAACAGCCTGCGAGTCAACCCTCCTTATGCTACGCAAAATATTTTCAGTAAAAAGATCGTATCGATAATTTGGACCATGGTGAAGAAAGTCAGAACTAACAACAACAAGAGTCCTGGTGTCAATAATCTTGGAAAGCGTTTCTGCTACCTTCTCATAACCACCATCGTCGATCTCTCCAACAATCAATGGAACAATCGAAAAGCTCTTAAGTCGCCCCTGCAAAAGTGGTAACTGCACCTCAACCGCATGCTCATGATCATAAGCCCCTGGAACGGTTTTAAAAACTGTTGTTTTTTTGAGCTGCTCAATAGAAGATCGATCAACAGGTATCGTGCCTAGTGGGGTCTGATACTCATCGTAGTCAGGCAAAGCAACCCCTGAAAATACTGCTTGATGAGATGGAGCCAGAACAATCACCTTCGAAATCTCTGGATCAACTGTCCAATAGGCACTTGCTGCACACAGGCCAGAATAGTAATGCCCTGCGTGAGGCACAATCAAAGCCCGAACCTGAGCAGGGTCCCCTGAAACTGAAAAATTATTTCGGGCTAAAACAAAATGATTTTGCAGATCAGATCGTAGTAAAGCCAAATCAGAAGAATACCAGGCGGACGAAAGATGTGCCTTATGTAAAACACGCGTCCCTCTAAAATCACAATGCGAACACGCGCTCATAGAGCATAAAAAGACAATAGATCCCACAAGAACAAAACTAGAAACAAGTCGATAATATCGATTCATAACGCTTCTCCCAATTTTACAAAATCAAAGACACAATGCTTCCTATCTGTTCACATCTATCCATCGTATCACCCACCCCAATTATTAAAATACTTTCACAAACCTTTCTGATCGTCCCAAACAACAAACACCAAGACAGCACTATAAAACCGGCCTCATATAAAGATTATTGACTAATTGAATATGACGCCTCCATACTAAAACTGGAAACCGACTCGTATAATGATTAATTCGGGAGGCATAATAAACATGATAAACAGATTTTCTTTAACCATTATAATCACGGCAAAAATACTCTCTTATTCTACAGCAGGCTCGGCAACAACCGATAACAGGCTTTTGCTTTCTTACACCAAAACACCACAGAAAGCAGCTTCTTTCGTACCCAGAAAGATGACAATTGCGCTTTTCGACACCTCACAAACCGATCGGTATTGCTACGATCCTATGTTGCAAATCGCCCACGCCAACAACTTCGATATCGCCTACTATCCAGTCAGCAAGATTCTTGATACCCCGCTCGACGGCATCACCTTTGAAAAACACGACTGTGCATTCTTCATCCTTTGTCCTGAATTTCTAAAAACAATGAATAGCTCGCCAGTCTCTCAAAAAATACTTTCTTTCATACAACACTTCTCAAAACTACCCAGCAAAATGACCTGCCTAATGTTCCCGCCAATCAAGCTGGAACACCAAAACCCCGTACAAATACTCTCTCCACTGTTCACAAAACTCGGCATCACACCCTCCGTCCCACACGAAAAGAACGCCATGTTCCAGCAGCTAACAAATCGTTTTTTGCAGCTCCCCCTCGAGTACCGACCAATTCCCTACCACACCACCCTATCACCACCGCGACTTAACAGCCCATCCTTCAATGTCGAACAAACACTGACCGGCAAAGCAACTCCGCTCGCACTTCTCCCCATGAAACAACAACATGACGCCGAAGAGCTCAAAAAACTTTTCCCACTCGGCATATATTGGTTCAACCACACCCGCAATAATCACCTCATTATTAGCAGCTCAAGTCTGCTAAACTTTTCCGGGATCAGCGAAAACTTCAAACTTTGCCCTATGCAATTTCAAACAAGAAAAAAAGTCCACAACGCTCTCAACGAAACGATCTGGGAAATGTATCAGGTTCTTGCAGACCAACACCAATACCAAGATATTGCCCAAGGCATCAACACAAAAAAAATAATTCAATCAAATAAAAACCCACTCCCAGAAACAATCGAACTCTTAGGAAATTATCAAACAATATCAAAAAAAATTAAGCCCAACAAAATCGCCTGGATGGAAATTGGCATCTTCTCCCCAAAACACAAAAATCAAAAGGAACAACAAAAAAAACTTATCAAATTCACACTCAATTCAAATCTTGATTATCTTTGGATTTCGCTCAACCCAAATCTCTACTATAGTCCAATCGTAAACAACCTAGGAAGTCGAGAAGAATTCTTGCAAACTGTTGAACTTTTCACCGATGATCTAGCCGACCGAGCAAAGAAAAAAAAGATTGCCCCTCCAAAAATTTTGATCGGATTCGAGATTGCAAACAACCTATATGGACCTCGTATGCCCAAACAATTCGCTCACGACCTTTACGGAAACGCCTACAAAGACCTTCCCCAACCTCTTGATCAAGCGTTTTGGGATAACGAAGTAAAAACACCCCTCAAACTCTTTTTAGACGACTGGAAGGCCTTAAAACTAGCAGACTCTATCAAGATCGCCGGCGTGGTCGTCGACCTCGAAATGTACGGCAGAAAAACAACGGGACAGTTCCTACCAACCATGGGATTTGAACCGGAAACAATCGCCAAATTTTTGCAGCCACCCCTAGCAAACAGAATGAAACCAGAAATCTTTTCTCAATACCTCATGGATAACAAGCTCTTCTCAAGCTATTTTGAGTTTTTAGAAAAACAATCGAAAAAACTCGGAAAAGACCTTCGTGACTTCTTCCAAAAAACCATTCCTAACGGCGTAATCGCATGCTACGCACCTAACATCTCAATTGACTGGTTTTACAAAGGTCTCTATCAAGGGCTAAGTACCACAAAACAGCCTATGCACCTTTTCACCTTTAACTCAGAATTTCGGTCTCATGAAAAATGGCTAGCAAAAAATAATATTCAAACCTATCACTCAAGCGTTCTCATGCTTTCAAAAGTAACAAGCGAAAAAGAATTCAAACTGGTCGATCATGTTCTCAAACACCATGACGGCGTCTGGCTCAACCGATTCTCACGCATTACCGAATCGTACCATCAAGACTGGTCAACACTCGAACAGACTCCCATGACAACAGAACAACGAAAACAATTTTCAATGTACCTCGCTAACCAACATGACAATCACGAGCAACCCGTCATACCTAATACCGACACCTCCACCTCGCTACCACAACTCGTTACCAGCAAAGCGACTAACTCTTGGCAAAATCCCTTTTATTTGCCGGCAGAAATAAAATAATTTATTATAAAACTTTGAACATCATAAAAACAGAAAGGTTAAACCATGGCACTTACCATCACCTCAGAAAATTTCGAAGCCGAGGTTCTTAAATCAGAAGTTCCTGTTGTCATCGATGTCTTTGCAACATGGTGCGGCCCTTGTCAACAAGTCGCCCCTATCTTTGATGAGCTCGCAAAAGAGCTCGAAGGGACCTACAAACTCGTTAAAATAAATATAGATGACGAACGTGATATAGCAATCAACTACAATGTCTCATCCATCCCAACATTCCTCTTTATCAAAGGCGGCGAACTTGTAAGCAAAGAGATGGGATACCACTCAAAAGAAGACTTGAAAAAGAAAATTGAGAAGGTTTTTGGATAGGCGAGCCTTTTCACTTATCGAGCTTGTCGTTGCCTGCTTAATCCTATTTCTTGTTCTTTCTCTTTCGTTGCCTAGGCAAAATTTCTTAACAAAAAAAGTGGTGCAAAGCGAACTTAAAACGCTTCGCACCACAATTCATTATCTTCAACAAAAATCGATCGCAAGCAACACCACACAAACATTAACATTCTCTCTCGCAACAAACACGTACACATATCAACAAGCTAACAAAACTATAACACATACACTTCCACGCCAAGTAAAATTTGGCGCTCTAGCCCATACTCTAGGCCCACCAGCAAAACCGATCAGACCAATCACTCATGCGGTTTCTTTCACAAAAAACCGTATACTATTTCATCCCAACGGAACAATCTCTCCGGGCACAATCTATCTGATTGATCGAAATAGAACAGTCATGTATGCAATAACCTGCTCAGTTGCACACGTTTCATTTCTTCGGTTCTATCAGTATGGGAATACCGGATGGGTTTTGGTATAATTCAGATATCATGAAAAAACGTTTCGCCAAACTGTTGCTTGGCCTCTCCCTCGGAATCATCCCAGCCCTATGGATCATTCAAAATAACAAACACGTTAAACAGTTTGCTTTGAAGTCGATCATCAAACACTTGGAAGAAAAATGGAACGCTCACATCACCGTAAAGCGTGTTCACGTTAACTTTTTTACAGGTATTATTCATCTCGACCAACTAACCATCAAATCGAAAGCTATCGCCGACTGCATATGGACCTGTAAACACTGCGCTCTACACGTTATGCAACAACGTTCACTGTACGACAAAAAAATCAGTCTTCATGTTGCGCTTACCGGAAACAAAATCGTAACCGAATATCGCAATAAGACCATTGGGCTGACAGAGCTCATTCGTGCTATATTTCTCTTTCAGTCAAATCGTTTCAATGCTCAATCGTTTTTGATCAACTCTGTCAATGTATCTATCAAAAACAATCCCGATGGGCCAAATCTCTCCTATAACGGCTCTCTCTTTTTCAAAAAAGATACCAGTAACCTCTGGCACGGACGAATCATTTCCAAAAACAGTTCCTTTTCTCTCGATAACAAACCGATATTCACTTCGATATCAGGGTTAACCCAATTCCACCAGCTACCAACTCCACTCCAAGCCCTTCAAACCAAGCTTGCGTACACCTTTCGGGCACCATCGCTCCATGGAAATGAACCATACTCACTCGCAGGAACTTGGGGCGACCAGAAAACAATAAAACTCAAAAATGAATCTGAAACAACAGTCTTGTCAATCGCCCCAACGCAGGATGGTTTTTCTATAATGTTCGATATAAGCAGATCTCAACAGATTAAGTTGTCTGGAAAAATTCTGGCTAACCTAACCTCCCCCACGATCACGGGCTCGTATCAAACAGCTCTCTCTTTTGGCTCCAGGGGCACACCCATTTGCGGAACTTTTTGTCTTAGTTCGTCACAGCTCATCAGCTCCGGAAGCACAGGGTATGCAGATTACTTTGTTGCTTGCGATCTTCAAAAATCGTTTCCACTCACCAGAATACTTTTAAGAAAAAACAACAAAACAGTTGCTCTTTTAAAGCAAAAAAAAAACAGTCGCGTACTAACCGGATCAATCTCGTATCGATTCATTCAATCGTTTCTCCCGATAAAGCTACGACAGTGCTTACTTGGAAACCGAGGGGCGGTTAATCTTGAGATATCGTTCGAAGACCTTAATCGCCCAACAGGTACAATCTCACTTGTTGACGGCAAAATCCACGTCCCAGGAAACTATAACTTGATAACCAACGTATCTGCAAAATTCTCATGTCACGTCCAGTCAAAAAAGCTTATTTTAAGTAATATCAATGTGGGTTTCCATAAGGGCTTAATCATATGCGACCGAGCAACACTATGCTGGAACAATTCGTACGAACCAACATTTATCCACGCACATGCACAAGCAACCGATCTTTTGCTTAACTGGAAAGATAACGTTTTCGCTTTTATCAATGGAAACTTCTTGGTGACAAAACCTTACATCGACAAACCAACACATATTTTTGGTGATGTGATTATAAAAAAATCTTTGCTCAAAGAAAGCCTCTTCTCAGAAGAAACGACATCTCACGAAGCCCAAAGCAGCATACTGCCAATTGGCCAAAACAAGCAGCCGATTTTCTTTGACCTCTCAATCTTAAGCGAACAAGAACTCTCGATAAAAACCCAATACTTGCAAACACGCGCAACAAGCGACCTACACGTCACATTTCAAACCCTTCCAGAAGGGATAACAACACCTCAAATTAGTGGCAATATTGCTCTGCGTCAGGGCACACTGACTTTTCCAAAACACACACTCTTTATTTCTTCAGGCAGAATAGACTTCATACCAACACAAATTAACAACCCGATGGTGAACTTGTTAGCAAAAAATAGAATTAAAAAATACCTGGTAAGTCTTCACGTTGCGGGGCCACTTCAACAACCAACAATATTTCTTGAGTCCAATCCCGAACTAACTGAAGAGCAAATTCTTGCGCTACTATTTGCCGGCTCAGAAACAATTTCTCTTCAGGCAAACCTTCCAGTAATTCTCATGCAAAACCTCCAGAAACTTATCTTTGGTAACAAGCAAGAACTTCCACCCGCACAGCAGTTCTTTAAAAAAATTACATCGCCACTCAAATATATTCAGGTAGCGCCAAATTTTACAGATCAATCTGGACGGGGTGGCGTGAAGGGAACAATCTCTATCGATATTAATAAGCGACTTCACGGACTTATTCAAAAGAATTTTACACTGCAAGATGATCTTGCGTTTCAGATCGAATATTTCTTATCAGACGACTTCAACATCAAAGCAACGAAAGATGCGCGAGAGGATATTGGCGTAGAACTCGAGCTCGTATACAAAAAATAAAAATCTCAAGTCATTTGGGGGTTCGGCTTTTGCAAAATTTCACGGCGACGCGTCCTCGTACGTTTCAACCCAACACCATCTCGCTGCCTACCAGCATCACGTTGCGGGTCTCTCAATCCATTCTCTCGCTGTGTAAGCAATTCGTTTCGCTCTTGCAGCAACGCATCACGTTCTTGCTGCAGCTTCTCTCGTTCCATATCAAATTTTTCTTTTACCTTCATAAACTGCTCTCTCTCTCCATCCAAGGCAGCCTTTTCCTTCTGCAAGCGCTCTGTAAAAACCTCATCCTTCTTCATTTTCTTGTGAACCAGCAAAATCATCTTTTTCATCTTAGCCATCTTTGTTTTCATCTCTTCACTATCTCTTTTAAGCTGTTCGCCACTTGTCAACTCTGCTCTCAACAACTGCTTGTATTTTTTCTTTTTTTCCACAAGGCCTTTAGAAAGTTCATGATACTTACCAAGTTGATCCAGAACAGAAAATATAAGCGTTTGCGACCTTGGATGTGTTTTTTTGATTTTGATAAGATTATTTCCGATTTGGCGGTGGAGTACCTGCAACTTTTTCGTCCGCTCGCCACTGTGCCCCTGAAAAACAAACGCTATTAGAGCGATGCTTATCGCGTACAACAAAAGCTTTATTCTCACAGCTCTCTCCCCTGAAAATTTAATACTCGCGAACGATTAACATATTTATCATATCGTTATACATTACAGGTATCAAATCTTTACAAAAAAGGAGAGAATTATGCAAGCACCCTGTAAAACACCACACCTTCTACTACTACTATTTCTTGCGCTCATACCAACTTCTTTCGCCTTTTCAAAATCGATCGTCCTTTTTTCACCGGACGACAAACCAACAAAACATCTCATCCAAAACATAGCTGAAGCAAAAACAAGAATTTATGCTGCAATATACATGCTCACAGACAAAAAAATAGCTCTAGCATTAATCGAAGCAAAAAAAAGAGGCCTCGACATTCAACTCATCACCGACTCAGCAAGTGCTGAAAGTCCATACGGAAAAGTCTTGCTCCTAAGAGCCAACGGGGTTGAAACCAGCGTGTTCTGGACATTAACAGACAACCAAAACAAGTTCAATCCGCTCATGCACCATAAGTTTGCCATCATCGATAACAACGTCTGGACCGGCTCATTCAACTGGACCATCTCTGCCAACACTAACAATCAAGAAAACGTCATATACACGGATGAAAAAGAAGTGTGTGATAAATACCTAGCCCAATTTGAAAAACTAAAACAACGTTGCATCGCCATGAACGAAAAGAAAAAACATTTGCAAAAACAAGCAGAGGCACAAGTCAAAGCTCCATCGAGACCACTACGAGGCAACCGACCGAAAGCTAGGCGTGCAAAAAGTTGGCCGCGATTTTGCTGAAGAAAAAAGAGTGGATCACAAAGCCATTGCTTTACTCGCCAGTACTTCTCCAATTATCGAACCAACGCGTTAATCGCTCCAAAATCGTCGATACTTTTTCGGGGGAAGCTTTTTCTAATCTTTCACGAATAATCTGTTTCTTTCGCTTTTTTTCGACCTCAGTATGTTTTTTAAGAAGAGAAACAACGTTTTCACGATAATTTTTATCATCCTCGCCGTTAGAAAGATGTTCTTTTGCAAAAGCAAACGCATCCTGCTTAAGCTTACTATCTTTAATTTCTGGGTTCGCCCTATTCTCAAGAAGAAACTCTATTATATCTATATAATCTTCTTTCTTCTCGTCATCCGCCTCGCTGAGACCAAAAATAGTCTTGTGTAGAGGGGTATAGCCAGAATCGCCTATAGCATTAACATGCGCATTTTGTTTGGAAATAAGAAAGATAACAACCATAAGCCCGCCTGCAGAAGCTGCCCTATGCAAAAGGGTATCCCTTTGATCTATGATTTCGTCAACCTTGAACTCTTCACGGCTACTGAGAAGTTCTTTATATTTGTTCAGTAAGAGTTCGACCTTTCCAACAGAATGTTGTTCATCTTCAACTTCTTTGCCAATCTCATTCCAATAATTAACTTGCTCTTTTCCCTTCACCCCTTTTCTTGCAAAACTTTCCGGATTGACCAACTCAAATAGTTTCTGTACAACCAGCCTCTTCTTTACACCTGGCCCCAACTCACCATATCCAACACCACTCGTACAACAAAAAATAAAACATAATAGGAAAAAACCCTTGAAAGTCTTCATAACAATTCCCCCCGTAAAAACAAAGCGACCCCTCTTCTATAATAATTTTAACAAATTGGCACCTAGCAAAAGAAGAAATTCGATTAAGTAGCGAGCTAGAAACTCTTTTTCATTGCGACATGCACCTGCCTGACTTCTTCAACAGAAGCTTCGTTCTCCAACGTCGACACATCGCCAATCTCCTCGCCACACGCGATAGCCTTCAAAATTCTCCTCATGATCTTGCCCGAGCGAGTCTTTGGCAGCGAATCAACAAAATAGATATCCCGTGGCTTGGCAATCGGTCCCATCAAGTGACGAATACTCGCAACTATCTCACGCTTCGTTTCCCCATCCGGCTCAACGCCCTTACGCAGCGTCACAAACAGCACAACCGCCTGGCCCTTGATATCATCAGGAACGCCAACCACCGCCGCCTCAGCAACACTGAATGCCGCAACCGCCGCACTCTCAATCTCAGCCGTCCCCAAGAGATGGCCCGCAACATTGAGCGCCTCATCCGATCGCCCAAGCAACCAAAAATAACCATCATCATCTTTTATTGCAAAGTCACCAGGATAATACATGCCTGAAAACTTCGACCAATAAACCTGCCTGTATCGTTCAGGGTCACCGTATACCCCGATCAACATGCCAGGCCACGGCTGCTTGATCACTAAGTAACCCTTCGTATTAGCCGGAACCGAAATCCCATAAGCATCAACGATGTCAACATCGATCCCCGGTAACGCAAACGTTGCTGAACCTGGCTTGAGATCGACTAGGTTCTGCGCGGACGGCGACAGCATAAACCCGCCGGTCTCCGTCTGCCACCATGTATCGATAATGGGACACCGTCCACCACCAATGTGCTCGTGATACCAGGACCACACCTCAGGATTGATCACCTCGCCAACACTACCAAGCACTCTCAAGCTCGACAAATCGTGTTTTTTAATCGTCTCGGTCCCATGTCGCATGAACATGCGCAACGCCGTTGGCGACGTATAAAAAATAGAAATTTTGTATTTTTCGATAAGCTGCCACCAACGATCAATCGTAGGATACGTGGGCCCACCCTCATATACCACACTGGTCGTACCGTTCATCAACGGTGCATAGGTCACAAACGAATGGCCCGTAATCCAGCCAACATCAGCCGTACACCAATAAACAGAATCTTCTTGAGGGTTAAATGCTTTATTAAAAACAGAGTTGATATATGTCAGGTAACCACCGGTTGAATGAACAATCCCCTTGGGCTTGCCGGTCGTCCCGGAGGTGTAAAGAATAAAAAGTGGATGAGTTGCATCGACAGGCTCTGGTGCAACATAGTCATCTGCTGCCTCAAGAATATTCTGGAATAACAGATCGCGTTTTTCATGAAGAACAATCGACTCATTTGTTCGCTTGATCACAAAAACATGCTCGACGAAAACATCTCCCTCGAGCGCAATATCAACCACATTTTTAATTGGAATCAACTTCCCTTGTCTCTTGCCAAAATCTGCCGTAATAACAAAACGCGCTTTCGCATCTCTAATCCGATCGGCAAGCGCACTGCTCCCAAACGCAGAGAAAACCACCGAGTGAATCGCCCCCAGACGTGCACAAGCGAGCATTGCTATGAGCGCTTGTGGAATCATCGGCAAATACAAAACTACACGGTCACTTTTTCTCATACCGTTCTTCTTGAGCGCCGAAGCAAAACGATTAACCTCGTGATACAATTGCGCATAAGTAAACGGGATCGTCTCGCCGTCTTCGCCTTCCCAGTGTATTGCAACTTTATTCTCCCGCTCGGTGCCCATATGCACATCAAGACAGGCGTATGAAGCGTTCAGCGTACCACCAGCAAACCATTTCGCAAACGGTTCATTCCATTCCAAAACAGAATTCCATGGCTCAAACCATGGAATTCTGTTTGCCTCAAGCTCCCAATACCCTTTTACATCTGAGATAACCGGCGTTTTCTTCACAAGCGAGTCCCCGTACAATTATTTAATCAAGTTTATATCGTCTAGAAGAGCCTGAAGATCTTCTTCATGCTCGACCTCGTCATTTAAAATTTCAGAACTTATTTGATAGGTAACAACATCTTTCTCGTGGGTTAATTTTAGAAGCCTATCATACACATCGATTGCACACTGCTCGCCCTCAATATTTTGCTTGAGAATCGCTTTGATATGCTCGTCTTCCGGAACACTATACCCACAATTTGTATGTGTATACCACTCTTTGGGATCGATTAATGGTTTGCCACCAAGTTGGATAATTCTATCAGAAAGCATCTGTGCATGACGAAGCTCATCAGCTGCATGCTGCAGTAACTCAGCAACAACCGCCCCTCTCATAGGACCACGAACCACCTGCGCCCCAACCCAATATTGGTAGTACGCAAGCCACTCATCAGCGAATGCTTTGTTTAATAATTCTATAATTTTCTTACCATCGATCTGAAGAATTTGAGCGCCTCTTGTTCCCATCGTAACCCTTCTCTTTATTATACTTTCCCTAAACATATACAATATTTTTTTGTCTCTTTATTTGATACTTTACTAATCTAAACAAGATTTACAAGAAAGGTCAAAACATGTCACCTAGCCATGGTCACGGTTTTGGAAAAGCAATCCTATTTGGCGAGCATTTCGTCGTCCACAGTCTCCCCGCAATCGTCGCCGCACTCAGCCATACAGGCGTCGTCACCGTCGAACGAATAACTGGTCACCATGAACTAATCGATAACTGCATCAGATTCCCAAGCGTGCCAAAATTAACGTGGGACATCTGCCATAAACCAATCGAGCGAATCCTAAAATATCTTGAAATCACAACGCCTCTTAAAATCACACTTCATGGCAACCTACCAATTCCTCACAGCGGCATCGGATCAAGCGCCGCGCACATGGTCGGCCTTTCTCGAGCCCTGAATAAAGAATTTCAGTTAAACCTCTCAGAAGAACAAATTAATCAAACGGCCTATCAAGGCGAAAAAGAAATTCATGGCAACCCAAGTGGTATCGACAACACCGCAGCGACCTATGGGGGACTATTTTGGTTTAAGAAAATCAAGCCAGAAAACATGACCCAACCAATCACAACGCCAAAACCAATCGATATTGTTCTAGTCGAAACAGGAAAACAAACAGACACCAAAACAGTTATTTTTGCGATAAATAAATTTATCACCCAAAACCCAAAAAAAACTAAACCTATTTTTGAAATTTATAAAAACGTTGTATCACAAGCCCATCAGGCACTGAAAGCGGGCGATTTGCAACTCTTGGGCACACTTATGAACAAAAATCAAAAACTCTTGCAAGAGCTTACCATTTCTTGCCCAGAGCTCGATAAAGTCAGTTCGATCGCGCAAAACGAAGGCGCCCTAGGTGCAAAGCTAACGGGAACGGGACGAGGGGGCCTAGCCATCGCCCTCACTCCAGGGAAAGAGTTACAAGACAAGGTCTCAAACGCACTTAAAAAATCTGGCTACGCTGTTTTACAAACAACAATCGCACAATCACCGCCCCCAGCACCAGAAAATTTCGCAGCACTTCCCTGACGTTCAGCGTCGTCGCATATCTTTTTTAATGCTGGTGTTTCAAGATCAAGACCGGATTTGTCAGAAAGCTCCTGTAACAAAACTCTGTTTTGCTTAATAAAAAATAAAATTTTATCACAATCTTGCTGCCCAATCGCAAGAACAAGTTTTCTAACAAGACGTGCAATTTTGTCACAAATCTCATCGTACAAGCGCTTCTCAAGCTTCTTAAAAGAATTCATACGTAAAATTAATTCCCGTGAGTCTGCGCTCTCACCAGAAAAAACTGTTTTTATTGTAATATTTTGGGGGAAAGATAATTTGGTTACTGAAAGATGCGGCCAGTCCTGAGGAACAATGTCTACCAACCCACAAAAAGAAAGCTTTTCTTCGAGCCAGACAGAATCGAATCGCTCGTATGCTATCAACCCACCATACGTTGACGCGGCAACATCAAAGCAACTGCCAATCCTCCCCTGAGCCTGGTAGTGGGCAACACAACCTAACTTGAAAATAATTTCTTGGGAAAACTTACACCCATGAAACTGAAAAAGGGCTTTGATAACAGCAACGACAACCGCCGCACTACTGCCAAGCCCAACATGGGAAATATCAGATCTTATAACAAGCTTAAATAATTTAAGAAGACGACCCTGTTCGATAAGATAACGTGAGGCGATTTTAATCGCAGCGCGAGCAAAAACAAGCCTATTATCGGAACTGATGTCAGGCGCCTCGATTGAGACTGCATCACTAGGAGTGATGGTCACCGTTACCCCTTTTTTGATGCCCATAACAAGACATGGTTTTCCCAACTCTAGCACCGCCCACTCGCCAGCAACCATCAACTTACCTGGGGCAAATGCCGTGGTCTTCATCTAGCTATCCCCCACCTGAAGCTGCACGTATAACTTTTTATCAACAATCGTGCCGGCCATCGGCTTTTGATCAAGTACCCGGCAATTCCCACACGAGTGAGCACTTCCCACCCGCTTAAAATGAACAACTTCAGCTTTAATGCCCTCTCCTTCCAAAAACTCTAGGACATCGCCGACCAACATCCCACAAAGTTTTGGAAATACAAACAATGCCCCATTTCCTAATGAAAGATACGTCATCATCGAACGACTCTTTAGCTCTGCCCCCGGCTGCGGAGACTGAGCAATGCAAACACCTTTAGGATAACAGCTCTTAACCCAGCAAGTCTTGGTCCTAACCCCAAGCTTCTTAGCCTGCTTAGAAAGAAATTCATGCTTTTGATGAAGTACGTTAGGTGCAACAATTGACGGTGAATGCTTTGAAAGCGTCACAAAAAAATACTGATTCGATTTGACCAGCCTATGAGCCTTGGGTGCCTGCTCAAGCACAACTCCCTCCGCCATGTCTGGATCCTCTTGCTCACGAAGAAGCCGAATATTTAACCCCGCCGCAGAAGCAATTTTTAATGTCTGCTGAATCGACTTCCCAATAAAATTGGGCGCTACAATACTTTTGCTATGGAAAAAAAAGCTGATAAAAAAATAACCGAACAAAAAGCTCAAAAATGGGCTCACCAAAAAAACTGATCGATAAAACTGTTTCACCGTGCTCACGCTATAAGTTTACTGGAGTAACTGGAATAATCGGTACGCTTGTAAGCTGGATTCTGTACATGTGCAAAACACATGTGGCAACCATCTATCTAAGCGACATACCCGTGAGTATAACGAACAGGAAGCGTACTCACTGCTCTGTCTTGCTCCGGACGGGGTTTGCCCCACGAACCCATTGCTGAGCTCGCGCGTGCGCTCTTACCGCACGTTTTCACCCTTACCTCAAAAAGAGGCGGTATCGTTTCTGCGGCACTTTCCATAGGCTTACGCCTCCCTCACTTGAAAAATCTATAAAAAATTTCTCTTATGAGGCGTCCCTCCTGTTTGGAGTCCAGACTTTCCTCTCTTTACCCCGAAATGGAATAAAAAGCGATTGCCCCACGTACCGAAAAATGTCAATATAGCCATCACCGTCATTGTACCAAAAATTCGCCCTGACGTCGATTTCGCTGCAAAAGACTCAAAAACCATCACCAATAAGACTAAAAAACAGGATATAATAGGCCACCAGTAACACTGAAGGCAAACCCGTATCACCCGAATCATCGCAACAAGAGGCAAAAACCACACGAGTCCGAGACCAAATCGACCGTATAGAAAAAAATCCTGTAACAAGATCAAACCGAGAACACCATACTCGGTAGCCCCAAACCCACGCACCTGGAAACTAGAATAAACAAAATAAGCAACTAACGAGCTAATCAACCATTGATCAAACAGACTATAAAAAAAGAAATCTAGAAAAAAAAAGCCTAGAGCTGTAATCACAAATAACACCCTTTCAGTCGCAACCCAAGTATAGTATACTGAGAACCGTTCGTGTACGTGAAACAAAAAAATTGAAAGGGGTCTCATGCGAGTGGTTTCTGGGATGCAGCCAACCGGGATCGCCCATCTCGGCAACTATTTTGGAGCGTTTGCAAACTGGGTCAAACTCCAGCAAGAAGGGCACGAATGCTTTTATTTCATTGCAAACCAACACGCAATAACGGTTCCTCAGGATGGCGCTCAGCTGAGTAAAGCAACCGTAGAACTCGCTGCAACATATCTTGCCGTCGGGCTTGACCCGGAAAAAAGCACGATCTTTGTCCAGTCAGACGTTCCTGCACACTCCCAGTTGGCATGGGTTCTAACTTGTCTCGCTCCTATGGGACAAATGGAACGGATGGTTCAATTCAAAGAAAAGGCTGAAAAACAACACAGTTCGTCCCTTGGTCTTTTTTCTTATCCTGTTCTCCAGGCCGCAGATATACTTCTTTATAAGGCAAACATGGTCCCCGTTGGAATCGACCAGGCGCAACATCTTGAGCTCTCACGCGACCTGGCACAAAAATTCAACAACCAATATAAACCGATCTTTCCCGAGCCAAAAACACTGCATACTAAAACAACTAAAGTCGTCGGACTCGACGGAAAATCCAAAATGAGCAAAAGTTTCAATAACTATATCGGCCTCGTCGAAGGCTCTGAAACAATCTGGAAAAAACTTGCCCCTGCAGTTACCGACCCGGCACGAGTGACAAAATCCGATCCAGGCAACCCAGAAATCTGCAACATCTACGCTCTTCACAAGCTGATTTCGAGCGAAGAAGATGTTCTATGGGCAAATGACGGTTGCAAAAAAGCAACAATAGGATGTATCGAGTGTAAGAAAAAACTGTACGAGCATATCGAAAAATTGGTTGGGCCGATCAGAGAAAGCTATAACAGCTTGATAGAAAAACCTAAAGATATAAAAGAAATTCTTGTCTTAGGTGCGAAAAAAGCAAGCGCCGTCGCTCAGGAAACACTCAACGAGGTGTATGAACTGATCGGTTTCACGAGGTAAACAAAAAATAAGACGTCCGCCGGTTTATGTCGACGGACGTCTTCTAGCTCCATTTTCCACGCTTACTAATCATAATGCGTTCGGCGTTATTTTCTTATTTTCTTTTTTTTCGGCTTCTCTTTGGAGCCTTCTTCATAGGGACCAGGCCCTCTTTAGCTGCTTCTTTTTTCTTGGCTACTTTTTTCTTAGCCTTTTTCTTCTTAGCAACTTTCTTCTTAGCAACCTTCTTTTTGGCTACCTTTTTCTTAGCCTTTTTCTTCTTAGCAACTTTTCTTTTTTTCGTTTTTTTCTTAGCTGCCTTCTTCTTGGCTACTTTCTTCTTGGCTACTTTCTTCTTAGCAACCTTTCTTCGCTTAGCAACTTTCTTCTTCGCTGCTTTCTTCTTTCTCTTCTTTGCTGCCATTAGCCTCTCCTCCTTGGTTAAACTTTAACCTGTACTCCTACCAACTCGTATCGTTGAAAGGATATTTTCCCTACAATAACGGCGCGCTGTACTGTTGATAGCGCCTACTTTAAGTATAGATAAAATGGCACTACGTTTGTCAAATAAATCAAGGTTAATACCACATCTTTTAAGAAACAAATATGTTTTCGCTATATGAGAGTTACTTTCAAAAATACGTGTAGATGCTGTCATCAAAGCTTTTGATGCAACAAATAACTCCTCGTGAGAAATCCCGTTTTCTCGCAGGTTTTTCATCGACTTTTTTATCAAATTCTGGGCTACCCCTACCTTATCCACCGAAACCATCGTCTTAATAAACATCATGCCGGGTGCTCTTCCTGCTCCATGGACCAGCGATCCTCCAATGGTATAAAAAAGACCTGTTTGTTCTCGCAGTTGAAAGAGTCGAGAGCTCATTGAAAGGCCACTTCCGGTGAAAACAAAGTCCAATATCGACATTGCGTCATAATTATTATCAACTCTCGATACAGATGGTGCCGCAAGCGCCAAGACAACCTGGTCTCGATTTATCTCATGATGAACCATTTTCGGCTCGCTATAGGTAATTTCAGGAAAAAACAAATCGTCAACCTGTTTTCCTTTCCAGCTCCCCAAGTGCTTCTCCAACAAACGTCTAAGCTTATTTTCATCATATCCACTTAAATCACCAACCATAACAAATAACGCTTCCTGTGGCGTCAAATATTCATTATAAAAATCAACAATCTGATCTCGAGAAAATGTGCTTACACACTCTTTATAACCAAAGCGATTCTTTGAATACGGATGCCCTTTGTATACAATCTCCCGTGCCAACGTTCCAACAAACGCCATCGGACTATCCCAATACTCTTGCAACTCCATCAACATCTGCTGCCGAATCTTCTCAATCGAGTCAGGCGCAAAAGCAGGTTCCATAAGGATCTCCCGCAAAATAGTAAGCCCTTTATCAAGGTCTTGATTGAGTAAATCAAGACCAACAAAACCAGATGCTGTCGACAAAATAATACCGTGTGCCTCAAGATAACGGTTCAACTCTTTCGCAGAAGACCTCTTCGTTCCCTCTCTCAACAGCTGACTAACAAATCGAGACATCCCGCCAAGCTCCGTCGGTTCATGCAAATAATCAGCCTTAAAACTAAGCAATAACGACAACTTCGGCGTCGCCGGCCTATGGTAAAAAAGCACCTCCAACCCATTATCAAGAACAAAAGCTTTTGGAATAGGATACCGAAACTCTGGTAGCGGCTTATCTTTTACCTTAATCACAAACCGACCAGGCTCTATCGGAGTCGTCCGCTTGCATCGTTTAAGAATCTCTTTGTCCAACGCATCAGACTTTTTCTGCAACTCCATCCAACGAAACTTTTCCTCGTCATTCGCCGGAAGAAGGTACCCTTTGTGCTGACGAAACGGCTTCAAATAGGTCGCAACCCCTTTTGCAATGTCATTGCGCCTTACTTTCTTAACAGCCCCCATATACGAATCGATATAGGTCACCTTCCCCGTTGCCAAAAACGAGCCCCCAATCAACTCTGCCTGCCGTTCGACATTTTCTAGTAATGAATAGTACCCGATCTCGGCCTTCTTTTTGATCGATAAAAACTCCCACTCTTCGATCGACTCCTGAGTAACAGCCTTAAATTCCTCTTCAATTAGCGCTTCAATACGAGGCAACGACTCGATATTAATCGGCTGAACATAGAAAATTAAAAGAGACTTCTCAAACATCTCAAGCGTAAAACAGCCAACCGTCGTCGCAATCTTTGTCTCATTAACAAGCTTTTCGTACAAACGAGAACTTCGCCCTTTTGCAAGTAAAAACTCAATCATGTTGATCAGATACGTGTCACCACTACTAAACCCTGGAACCGGATAGGTATAAAACGCCCATGGATTATCGACCTCCCTGGGAAGATTAACCGTCACGTTAAAAATATCATCAACGAAATTATTTTTCTTTTTTTCATAACCAGAAGGGGATGGAATCTTCCCGAAATACTTCTCTGCGTACGCAAACACCTCTTCTCGCTTAACATCTCCAGTTACTACAAGCGTCGCATTAGCAGGATGATAATGCTTTTTATAAAACGCATATAAACTATCTCTATCTAGGCCAAGCAGATCGTGCTTGTATCCAATAATTGGGTGATGATAAGGGTGCGGCGAGAAAATCCCAGCCGACATTTTTTCTATTAAAGCTTCTTCGTAATTGTCTTTATATAATTTTAATTCTTGAATCACCGCATGAAGTTCAGAGTTAAGCATTTGTGGATCAAATCGGGCACAACACATGCAATCAGACAAAACTTGCAACGCCTCGGACCAAACATTAGACGGAAGCTTAAACACATACGCTGTATAATCGCTTGATGTAAATGCATTTGCATAACCGCCAAGCTTGATCGTAATAAGATCGATGTCACTTTCAGATAACTTTTTTGTACCCTTGAAAATCATATGCTCAATGAGATGCGCCATCCCCCGCTCGCCCTCCTGCTCGTCCTTGGAACCAACGTTGTACCAAAGCTGCACGGCAACCTCAGGAATCGTACGCGATGGGCGAACAAGAATGTTCATCCCATTCGACAGCTTTTTTTTATACACACGAAATACTTTCTGCGTCTTCTGTTTTGCATAGCTCACCAATTTCCTTCGCGTACAATGGTTTCTAGTTTCATAAAAAACAACACGGCCCTAATTTATACAGAAGCACTCTATCAAAGCAAGTTTTTGATTTACTCCTGGCTTTCTCTATACTACCAATTATGGGTAAAAAAAAGCTTCTTAAAAAAATAAAACAGAGCCAGTTTGTTTTCACCATCCTGACTTCCATCGCTCACATTCTGTTGCGCGCAATCTTCGCAACCTATCGACTTCATGTCGCCTATGACAAATCCCTCAAAACTCCTCCTAACGCAACTCCTGGCGTCTTTTACGCCTGGCACCAAAACATTATCGCTAGCACCGTCTTCTTTAAAAAACAACAGTTCTCTTTCCACTGTATCGTCAGCCCAAGTCGAGACGGCAAGTTCGCCGGCACCGTCGCACAAAAACTTGGTATCAAAGTCTTATACGGCTCAGCGCACAAAAAACCGATCGCCCTTGTACGAAATGCCCTACGCACACTGCAAAACGACAAACAACTTTTCTTAATCGGCGACGGCTCACGGGGGCCTACAAAACAGCTCCAACCAGGCGTCACCTATCTCGCTCAGCAGTCAAACCTTCCAATCTTTTTTATCGACTGCCAAACACAATGGAAACTAACCGTTAAAAAAAGTTGGGATAAATTTCAGATCCCGATACCATTCAGCAAAATCTTTGTCACGATCAAACGAGCTGGATAAGCACCAAACAATTCGAAACCATATTCGTATTATTTCAGCTTGGTTGGCGTGACCCTAGATGAAATAATTTAGATATAGCTGCAAATTTGTTTGATCTTGTCGATTGTGCTACGATCTGTCGAACACGTATAATCTTGTGAAAACTTCTTAACTCGAAACTACGCTACATGTTCGTCTACGTAAAACTACTTCAGGGCTATACCAAAACACTTACCTATAAAATACCTCTATCTTGGGGCGACACAGATCTGACCGGCTCGGTAATCACTGTTCCGCTCAAAAACAAAATCGTCCCTGCGCTTGTAGTCAAAACATATCACCAGCTCTCACAAAAGAGCGCCTTTGAAATTAAAGAGGCTGTTGGCAAAGACCATCTACCTCCTGATCACCAATACGCAAAATTTATCCAAAAAGTTTCACAGTTTTACTTCGTTCATCCAAAAAAACTTTATCAACGAACGCAAAGTTTTATTTACACCAAAGAGCAGGCTGTCCCTAGGATCACTGCCAACCATAAAACAAAGCCAGCCCATGTGGAATCAATCACACCAACAACTGAACAACAGCAGGTTATAAATTATTTGTTACCACTTGTCGACAAGCCAAAATATGCACCAACACTATTACATGGTGTAACCGGCTCTGGCAAAACAGAAATTTATAAAAAAATTATACAGTCCTGTGTCAAAAACAATAAAACGGTCCTGCTGCTTTTGCCAGAAGTGTCGTTAAGTCTGCAGTTTGAGAATTTATTAGCCAAACAACTTCCAGCTAGCATCCCCATCTTTGGGTTTCATTCGGCAAGCAAAGCTTCTGTAAAAAAGAAGCTCTGGCAATCGCTTCTTACGGAAAAAGCTTGCTTGATTGTTGGCGTCCATTTGCCAGTTATGCTTCCTATACCAAATCTTGGGTACATTATTGTCGACGAAGAACATGAGCTAGGTTTTCAGGAGAAAAAACACCCTAAAATTAATAGTAAAGAGATGGCTATCTGGCGGGCGAAATTATACGACATCCCAATCCTACTCGGCTCAGCAACCCCGTCAATTAATTCGATCTATAATGTCAAAAAGCACAACTGGAGGCTATTCGAATTAAAAAAACGGTTCGCAGGAAATTTTCCAAACGTTAAGATTGTCACGCTGGACGGCACACGCAGGCGATCAAGCTTCTGGATCACTAGAGAGTTAGAGCGAGCTATCGCCGATCGAATAGAAAAAAAAGAACAAACATTGCTGTTCATCAACCGACGAGGCTACAGCTTTTTCGTCCAGTGCAAACAATGTGGTTTTACATTTCTTTGCCCGCATTGTTCGGTTAGCCTGACCCTGCACAAGGGGCCTGTTGATACGACTTTGTGCTGTCATTACTGCGACCACAAAGAAAAAAGACCGACCGTATGCCGTGAATGCAAGGCCCCGGAAAAAGAGCTTCTCCAACGTGGAATCGGCACGCAACAAGTTGTTTCTATTTTAGAAAAACTTTTTCCAGAAGCACGAATTGCTCGCGCTGATTTGGATACGACCCGTAAAAAACGTTTATGGCAGGAGACCGTAGAAAAATTTGAAAACCAAGAGATCGACATTTTAGTTGGCACACAAACAATCACCAAGGGGTATCATTTTCCTCATGTCACGCTTGTCGGCATAATATGGGCCGACCTCAACGTGCACTTTCCTGTTTTCAATGCTAGTGAGACGGCGTTGCAACAACTGGTTCAGGTTGCAGGCCGAGCTGGCAGGCAGAGTGCCGAAAGCCTGGTTATTGCGCAGGTAATACATACCCATCCAATTTTTGAATTTCTACAAGAAAAAGACTATATAAAATTTTGTGATGAAGAAATGGGGTTCCGAGAAGAAACGCTATACCCACCGTTTGGACGGCTTGTTCAGATTGAGTTGAAACATACAAACGCAAAAACCATCGACGATGACGCACGGCGGCTATCGACGCTACTTACGCAACTTACAGAAACAAAAAGTCTGGGCGTTTCTGTCTTGGGGCCAGCGAAGCCGCTTGTGTATAGAATTCAAAAAACTGAGATGAGACATATTTTCCTCAAGGCTCCATCGTTCACGCCCATATATAAACTTCTGCATGAAGCCAACCTCGAATCATTCGACAGCCAGGTGTTCGTTATTCCAACGTAAAACCTGTTAGCATTAGGGCTCGCCTTCGGCTCTTCGGCCACGCTTGCAGCCTATGTACTCGTTTTTGCCGCCTCGATCATCTCTTTGTAGCCACTTTCCAAAAGCGCCTGAAGCTCTTCTGTTTCCTTGAGAACCGACGCTTCCGGAACTTGAGCGCCATGTACCAAAAGAAACGCTGCAACTTTTTCCTGCCCGGTCGCTCTTGCTAAGCTCAACGGCGTCCACCCATCTTCGTCTTGCACGTTTATATCGACACCCTCGTCAATACAACGCTGCACCGTCTGCACACAACCTAATCGAACTGCATCAAAAAGCGGTTCATCGAAATTGTTTTTTTGAAAAAAATTGCCCTTACCTAACACCAAGAGTAACGCTCCTGTGCAAGCAAGGGCAATATATACCAAAGACTTCTTCACACTCTCTCCTTTTTTTACTTCTTTTTATTACTCAGCTGATTCGACCCGGGCACCCCCCTTTTAGGTCTTTTCTTTATAGTCTTCATAGTCTTCTTTTCTTTCAAATCTTTCGAAAAACTATTATATTCGATCTTATATTTCGCCACAGGATTCTTATAGTTTGGGGAAAGCCAGTCGCTCCCATACTTTCCACCGACTTTCTTCGTATTCTTCGGCTTCCTTTTTCGTTCTTCATTTCCCACATCATGACCAAGATAGTTTTCTGGTTTTTCAAAAATCTCAACGTTCGCTTTTGATTGAACGGGGGGCTCGGCAACCTCTTGGTTTGTTGGTTGTGCTTGCACAGGTTCTACTGGTTCCGATTCTGTTTCTGTCGCAGGTTTATTCTCAAGTTTCGGTTCTCCTATAACAGCTTTAACAAGCTCTTTTTTATGATGGTCAGCCACCAGAGGCAACTCTTTTGGTTCTTCACCTGTACCATTTGGCTGGCTCTCGGTCTCGGAAACCACCGGCACCACTTCATCTTTTACTACAGCCCAATTGTACATCCAATTAACAGCAACCCATCCTCCAACAACAGTTCCGCCAAAACAAAACCCCTCAAGAAGAGTATAGAGCCACCACAGCCTCGTAAGCTTTGCAATTTTTTCATCGAGCATAACCTGGCCTGAACCATCCCAAAGCCCCGAACTCTTAAGTTCAGCCATAAGCCCGGCTACCTTGGCGTCGGTTTCGCTAAAACCTCTAAAGTTTTCCTGAGAAGTATACTTTTCAAACAATTCCAAAAGATCAAGCTGCTCTGATTTCTTTTTTGCCAAACGATGGAGATAAATTCCCAGAGCAGTTCCTGCGGCCGCGCCACCGGCACCAAGAACCATCTTAGTTTCGCCCGAAACAGCATCAACTCGACTAGCTGAAAAGCCAACAAACATAAACGCTACCAACGACAAAACCAAAACAAATTTTTTCATAATGCAAACTCCCGAATAAGTACCGTTATTAATCTCAATTAGAAAAAACCGCACTTGCGATAGCAATAGAGCCAAAAATAGTTCCGGCGCTGAGTGTCGTCGGCGCTAGAACTCTTACCAAAGCAAGTTTTCTTGAAAGAGCTGCAATCTTTGAATCAAGATCTGCAAGCGTTTCTTCATCTACAGTTCCAGCATTAATTGCCTTAGCTAAATCAAAACGAGACTGCCGCAAATTATCCAATTGATTCTGATAACTCACTTCCTTGAAGCGTAAGTAATAACATAGACCCAAACCAGCGGTAATACCAGTTACACCAGCGGCACTGAGCAAAGCATTTTCATTTGAAATCCAGGAAAACATTTGGCCTTTTTCATGGGAACCAAAATCATCTGAATGTGAGTCTTTGTGGTTGAAAGAATAAAACATGTCTTGATTGTTGCAACCAAATTCGAACGAGTCTGCGTTTGTAGAACTATCTTTACCTGTTTTACCTGTTTTTCCTGTTTTACCTGTTTCAGCTGAAAAACCCTCGTTTTCCATCGCCACCGCTGTTCCCATAAACAACAACCCGAAAAACAATAAAACCATCATATTTTTTTTCATCCCAAAAATCCTTTCTGTATACCTTAAAAAAGTCCCTTTTCAAACAAAAGAAAACTCATGGTATCAAACATATTTTTATCACACAACCCCATCCCAAGCCTGGTTGCAATCTGTAACGTTTTTTGCTTTACTGTAGGCATATTTTTGAGGAAAAACTATGAAAATTCAAAGAGGACTAAATAAAGAAATCGTACGCTCGATCTCAGAACAAAAGCAGGAACCGTCCTGGATGCTCGATCTGCGTATAAAAGCGCTAAAAACCTTCGAATCCATGCCTGTGCCCTCCTGGGGACCAAGCCTCCAAGACCTATCTCTTGACGATTTGTATTACTATCTAAAACCGGTCAAAAAGAAGGAATCAATCTGGGATGAGGTCCCAGCTGACATCAAGAAAACGTTTGAAAAACTCAACGTTCCCCAGCAAGAACAAGAATTCTTTGCCGGCGTTGGCGCCCAGTACGAATCGGAGATGGTCTACCACAAACTGAAAGACGAATGGAAAGAGCAGGGGATCGTGTTTCTTGACACCGACTCGGGTCTCAAAGAGTATCCGGATCTTTTTAAAGAGTACTTTGGCTCGGTCGTACCGTATGCAGACAACAAATTTGCTGCGCTCAACTCAGCCGTCTGGAGCGGCGGCAGCTTTGTCTACATTCCTCCAGGGATTCAAATCACAATGCCCCTTCAAACATATTTTAGAATTGAAGCGGAACAGCTTGGCCAATTCGAACGAACTCTGATCATCGTCGATGAAGGCTCCAAATTACACTACCTCGAGGGCTGCACCGCACCATGGCAATCAACAAGCTCACTCCACTGCGGCGTCGTCGAAATCATCGCTAAAAAAAATGCCCGCATTCGATACTCAACCATACAAAACTGGTCGAAAAATATTTACAATCTCGTAACCAAACGAGCAGTCGCTTATCAAGACTCAGTTGTCGAGTGGATTTTTGGTAGCCTTGGGAGCAAGGTAACAATGGAATATCCGGGCGTAATCTTAAAAGAACCAGGCGCTCGAGCAGAGATTATCTCAATCGCAACCGCCACAACGAAACAACAAACGCAAGACTCTGGCGGTAAAGCGATCCACCTCGCACCCAACACCAGCTCAAGAATTATTTCGAAGTCGATAAGCAATAATGGCGGGGTAAATAATTATCGTGGCCTCGTAAAAATTGTTCCCGGTGCTATCGGCTGTAAGTCGTTCGTGCAATGCGATGCACTTATTCTAGACGACAACTCAAAAGCAGACGCTTACCCCTATATCGATGTCCAAGAACCTGACGTGCAGATCGCTCATGAAGCACGTGTCAGTAGTATCGAGGGAGAAAAAATCTTCTATCTCATGAGTCGAGGCCTCACAAAAAAACAGGCCGAAGCACTAATCGTCAACGGCTTTATCGAGCCCTTCGTGAAACAATTGCCACCAGAATACGCAATCGAAATGGAACGTCTGATGGAGCTAGAAGTTGGAGAAGACTCATGAACACTAACACAATCACCTACACCATTCTTGAACCCTCAACAAAAGCTGATCCTTTTTATCTGCAAAACCTCATGTACGACCGGCCAATACAAATAACAGACCCACTGACAATCACCATAATTATTCCAAAAAACTGCTCTGTTTTTATTATTGACGACCTTCATCTTTCAGGCGCAACACAAAATACGATTGAGTTTATCCTGGAAGAGTCCAGCCAGCTCACGTATCAATTTTTTGTTGCAAATCATCAGTTATGCGAGCGATGCGAACACAAAGAGCTATACGACTGCCAAAAACTACCAGCGGTTTTTGAAAAAAATATATACGTAAATTTGACGGCCCCACACGCGCAAGCGTTTCTCAAATGTCACTACCTAGGTGATCAGAAAAGCAATTTTAAGCTTACAACCAAACAACATCACCAGGCCTCAAATACAACCAGCAAACTCATTATGAAAAGCGTTTTGGACGAGCAGGCAAAACTAATAAGCGATAGCGTTATTACTGTTGATAAAAAAATAAAAAATGTAACGGCTGAACAAACGAACAAAAATCTTATGCTTCACCCAAAAGCTCGGGTCATATCAATGCCAAAACTTCGCGTGAACTCAAAAGATGTTTCATGTAAACATGGTGCGACAGTGAGCACAATCGATCAGGAACAACTTTTTTATCTACAAAGTCGTGGTATCGAAAAAAAAGAAGCCGAACGAATACTCATCGAAGCTTTTCTTGGGTAGTCTATACGTCCAGGTTTCGTACAAAGTGGGCGTGCCGCTCAATATAATCTTTTCGGTCTTCAACCGCATCTCCCATAAGCGACGCAAACCACTGATCAGCCTTAAGGACATCCTCTATCGTAACCTTGAGGAGCGTCCTGCTCGTAGGATCCATGGTCGTTTCCCAAAGCTGCTCCGGATTCATCTCACCAAGACCTTTATATCGCTGAATAGTCATAAGAGATTTGCCAGAACCAATAATTGCCTGAGACAGTTGCAAAATTCCCTTAGCCCTCTTCTCACCAACTTTCCCGCTAGACTTCAACATCCACTCGCCGGCCTCAAGAAAAGCAATCTGCTTGTACAAAGTCAAAAGACGAGCTGTCTCTTCAGAGTTGAAAAGTTTTACCGGAACATCCCATGTTCGCTTGCCCTGCTTAAACGTCAAAACAGGTCGAACGGTTTTTTCCTCTAGCGCATTCTCATCATCAAGACTTTCTTCCTGAACCCCATCTATGGCATAATCAGGAAAGAATTTTTTGAGAGAGGAAACAAGATCCTGCGCCTGATTCTTACCCTTCTCCCAGCCAATATGCTGCAAAAATGTCATCAACTCATGACTATGACCACCTGATAACTCGAAGTGGCCGCCAAATCGGTCAACCTCATCAGCATACGCAAGCAATTTGTCGAGAAGCTCGTCCCACTCACCAGTTGGTAACTCCTTACCATCGATGGTAAGAACCGCATGCTCGCGCGCCCAATCAAATATAAATTTTTTGAATCCAGATTCGTCTTTCAGGTACCGCTCGGTACGACCAACTTTAACTTTGTAAAGTGGCGGCTGAGCAATGTATAAGTAACCATGGTCAATTAACGGCTGCATATGTCTGAAAAAGAATGTCAGAAGAAGAATTCTGATATGCGCGCCGTCAACGTCAGCATCGGTCATAATAATGATTTTGTGATACCGAGCTTTTTCATAGTTAAACTCGTCACTAATTCCGGCACCTATCGCAGTAATAAGATCTTTTATTTCGTTATTCGAAAGCATTCTATCCATGCGAGCTTTTTCAACATTAATAATCTTACCTCGCAACGGAAGAACCGCCTGAGTAAAACGATCTCGTCCCTGCTTAGCCGAACCACCTGCCGAATCACCCTCCACAAGGTACAGCTCCGTCTTCGTTGGATCCTGATCAGAGCAGTCAGCAAGTTTACCTGGTAAAATCGAACTTTCAAGAACGCTCTTTCGACGAGTCAATTCACGCGCTTTCTTCGCTGCTGCTCGAGCATGTTGAGCTGTAACCGCTTTTTGAAGTATGCGCCTTGCGATGGCCGGATTCTCTTCAAAAAAGGTATCCAGGAATGAATACAGCCAGGAATCAACCAGTCCCTTAATCTCACTATTTCCCAACTTAGTCTTCGTCTGCCCCTCAAACTGCGGCTCAGGAACCTTGATGTTAATCACACAAACAAGGCCCTCTCGAACGTCATCACTCGAAAGAGATCCTTCTTTTAGCAAATTAAATTTTTGCACGTATCGATTACAGACCTTTGTCAACGCCGACTTGAAGCCAGATTCGTGGGTTCCGCCCTCCACCGTCCTAATGTTATTAACAAAGCTAAACATCTGTTCTGAGTAGCCATCGTTGTACTGTGCTGCAAAATCAAGTATGTACGTTTCGTCATCTTTGAAAAACGTGATAACGTTAGGAAACAGTGGCGATTTCTTGATATTGATGTGCTGAACAAACTCCTCAATACCACCCTCAAAATAAAACGAGGCATCTTCGTCACTTCGCTCATCAGCAATGTCGATCCGAAGGCCCCTGTTCAAAAATGCAAGCTCACGCAGTCTGGAAGAAAGCGTGTCGTAATTGAAATCTGTTACATCAAAAATTTTATCACTTGGAAGAAAATGAATACGCGTTCCATGTCGCTCAGTCTCCCCCCCCTTCTTAAGGGGCGCATCTGGTTTGCTTTTTGTATATGATTGGTCATAAACATTGCCATCTTTCCAAATAGTAACTTTCAGCCATGTTGATAGAGCATTAACAACCGAAACACCAACCCCATGAAGCCCACCTGAGTAACGATACGCATCTTTATCGAACTTTCCACCAGCATGCAGCCTGGTCAAAACAACCTCGGCCGCTGAAACTTTTTCAACCGGATGCTTACCAACCGGAATTCCCCGACCATTGTCTTCGACCGAGCATGACTTGTCTGCATGCAACACAACTTTGATCTTTGTACAATGTCCGGCAAGCGCCTCGTCAACCGAGTTATCGACCACCTCATACACCAGGTGGTGCAATCCTTTGATGCCAGTAGAACCTATATACATCGCCGGGCGCTTACGAACCGCATCAAGGCCCTCAAGAACCTTAATCGACGCAGCGTCATACTCTTTAGACTTATCCACTTTTTTTTGTGCTACCAAGGCTTATCCTTTTCACATTAGAACCAAAGCTTTTGTCCCTAGGGGAAATTTTTGAGTTTTTAGTATATCAAAACGGCTTACAATTGGCAAAATTCGAAGCAAACGAGCACACTTTATCCCCATTCCTCCCGAGTGTTTTGCGCAGCAAAACATATCGAAGGATATGAGCAAACACTTTTCTGTTTTATTTTTACAAAAGTTTCATGTAGTCTATGAGATTCTCTATAGTAAACAAGATAGTAAACAAGTTTCACTTCGTATGCGATTACTTTTATGAAAAAACTAAATCACGAAAAATTTATGTCTCTAGCCTTACGCCAAGCTGAAAAGGCATACGCCATTGGCGAGGTTCCTATCGGCGCGATCGTCGTGCACGAAAACGGAACAATCCTGGGGCGTGGCTACAATAAAATGGAGGGGAGAAATTGCCAAACCTCTCACGCTGAAGTGATCGCCATACAAAAGGCATGCAAAAAAATCGGCGACTGGCGCCTGAATGACTGTTGGATTTATGTAACGCTCGAGCCCTGCGTTATGTGCATGGGACTTATTCAGCTAAGCAGAATGAAAGGCGTCATCTTCGGAACGCAATCTCCCTTATTCGGATTTGAACACGGAAACAAAAAAAGTCTTCCTACCACCAAAACAGATTTGGTAATACAGGAAGGCATAAAAAAAAGAGAATGCACTCAGATACTACAAACATTCTTTCAGGAGATACGAAAAAGAAAGGGGATACGGTGAAGCAAAGGCAAGCCTTTTTTGAAAAAATAAAAGACAAATTAATTGAGCGACAAGTAGAGTTAACACGAGATATAGAATTCCTCGCTCATGACAAGCCTACCGACCGACAGGTCATGGACAGCGGCGACGAGGCCCTTTCTTTATCACTTGAAAAACTACAAAGCTCGCTTGAAAAAACAGAGATCGACGAGCTTCATCTTATTGACCAAGCGCTCCAACGTCTGCAAACTGGAGAATATGGGGTATGTATCGACTGCGGCGAAGTGATTTCCCACCAACGACTAGAGTACTACCCATATGCAGCCAGATGTATTGTGTGCCAAGAGGCCACAGAAGCAACATAATACCTTGAAATCCAAGCCGGTGTAGCTCAGTGGCAGAGCAATTGATTCGTAATCAATAGGTCGTCGGTTCAACTCCGATCACCGGCTCCAGATCTCGCTCCTCAAATCTCGGGCTAAACCTTCAAAAAAAGCCCTCTTCTAGGCTAAAAACCAACTCCATTTGCCAAAAGAAATTTCTACCACTACCCTCCATATTAGTATTAATACTAAAGTAAACTATATTTGGAGGAAATCATGAAAAACCGGTATTTTTCATCAGTTTTATTTACTCTGTCAATCAGCCTCTCAGGGGCAACTTCTCTATGCGCCATGAAAAAACTTCAAGACAATCTATTTGGGGCTATCAAGACCGGAAACAAAGATATCATCAAAACTCTTCTTAAAGAAGTTGATGTAAACTTCCAGTCACCATATAAAGACTTCGAAGGAATAACCCCACTTCACTATGCCGTGATTCTTGAAAAAAATAATATCGTGCATTCTTTACTCGAAGCTGGTGCTAATCCAAACCTACAATCACAAGTTAAGAACTTCGAAGGAATGACTCCGTTGCACTATGCTGTACTCTTAGATCTAACAGAAATAGAAAAACGCCTGATAAGCAACAGCCAGACAAACCAAGAAATCAAAAATAAAAAAGGGGAAACCCCCAAGGATCTACGAATAAAAAGGGTTCTCTCCTGCGGACCAAACAAAAGCAAAATAGACTATTATCGTAAAAAAGCTACAGAACTAGGCTCAGCCGCAACAAATGCTTGCAAGAACACTCTCTCTACAGGTAAAACGCTAACAGACGAATGCTTAAAACACCTAAAAGAAGAGACTGCCCCATCACTAGTATCACTAGCCGAGACGGCCAAAACATACGGTTCTCAGTTACTCAGAGGCGGCGCCTACGCGTATAACTGGGTCACTAAAAAGGGCGCCTCTGGATACAACTGGACCCTCGAGAAAGCAAAACAGTATTATAGTAGCCCACAAAAAATCGATCCTAATGAGTTTGAGTTAAAAGACATGGAACTCACCAAATAACCAAACCACAGAATAAAACCAAGCCCCGGACCTAAAAAATCCGGGGCTTTTCATATAACCACCCTTTCAAACAAGCGGTTTTTTGACATTTTCACCAAAATCAGATACAGTGGACAGGTCTGATTAAAAATAGTGATTTAACCGATGGTTAGGGTATTATGAACAAAAAACAAGGATCAACTCAACTCCACGGCGTTGGCCGCCGAAAGCGCGCAGTCGCCCGTGTTTGGATGAAAGCCGGCAAAGGCGACATCGTCGTCAACGGCAAAGATTACAAGCAGTATTTCGATACGCACAACTCACGTCTCAAGGTCGAACAACCGTTCAGGGTAACCGGCCAAAATAAAAAATTCGACGTCTCCGTCAACATCTTCGGCGGCGGCATGCGAGGCCAGGCCGAAGCGGCCAAACTCGGCATCTCAAGGGCGCTGCTCGCTTCTGACGAAGCCCTCCGAAAAGTTCTTAGACAACACGAACTCCTTACAGTCGACTCTCGTGTCAAAGAACGTAAAAAATACGGACAAAAAGGTGCTCGAGCTAAGTTCCAATTCGTAAAACGATAATGCCAGATCTGGGGCTCAGCCTCATATCTTCAACGACAACAATAATGAACTTTGTTTTTTGCTTATGAAGACAAAAAAGCTTTCTCCTATCATCAAGATACAGAGAAAGCTTTTTTTTATGGGAGCGTAGAAAATCATGTGCGGAATAGTCGGATATGTTGGTAAAAACAAATGTAAAAAAACGATTCTCGAAGGCCTCTCTCGACTCGAATACAGAGGTTATGACTCTGCAGGATTTGTTTGTGTTGATCAAAACCACAAACACCTCTGCTTTTATAAAGAGGTCGGAAACGTCGACGCCCTAAAAAAAACACTTGAGCAAAACAGTCATGATGGACTAATAGGCATCGGCCACACCAGATGGGCCACCCATGGCACCGCCTCCAAGGAAAACGCCCATCCTCAACTCGACTGCACCAATAGTATAGCGGTTGTCCATAACGGCATTATCGAGGGCCATGCCGAACTAAAAGCGAAACTGATCGATGAAGGCCACGAATTCAGATCAACAACCGACACGGAAGTCGCTGCCCATCTCCTAGAATCGATGCTTGAGTACAAACCTGATCTTAAAATGGCAACCATAGAATTTATTAAGCAAATTAAAGGCGTTTACGCCTTCGTCTTTTTGCTCGAAGAACACCCGGACCAACTCCTGGTCATCAGACACAAATCACCCCTCGCTATAGGAATCGGCGAAAATGAGATGTTCGTTGCTTCTGACCCAATGGCATTCGCAGACAAAACAAAAAAAGCATTATTTCTTCCTGACGAAAGCTTTGCCATAATTAAAAAAGACGGCATCGAACTATACGACTTTTCCGGCAAAGCTCTTCGAGTCCAGACCCAGACCATCGACTTCACTTTCACAGCCGCAACAAAACAAGGGTTCGACCACTACATGCTCAAAGAAATATACGAGCAAAAAAAAGCTATCGACCACTCAATTGCTTTTTACAATCTTATTGGTGAACAGACAGGACACACTCAATGTGAACAGGCTTCGCTGCTCGCCGGCGAGGAACCATCGTCGCCAATATGGGGCCAACTTGGTATATGCGCAAGTATAATAAAATCGCTCGAAAGCATTCATGTAATAGCAGCCGGAACCTCATGGCACGCGGGCAGAATCGCCCAGTTCTTCTTTGAAACGGTTTGTAACATTCCAACCTGTGTCCATCTTGCTTCTGAGTTTCGCTATAAAAAATTTTTCCCGCCAAAAAACAGTATCTTTATCGCGATTTCTCAATCAGGGGAAACCGCTGATACCCTCGAGTGCTTGCGACATGTCAACCAACACAATATTCCAACGATCGCGCTAACTAACGTTGCCTCAAGCACAATGGTCAGAGAGGCCGGAGGGTTTCTGCTCATGCAAGCAGGACCGGAAATATCGGTAGCCTCAACAAAAGCGTTTACCTCTCAACTCGCCTCACTCTACTGGTTGGCTAACCAAATCGCATTCGCACGAAAACATATTACTAGTGAAGAGATTAAGGCCGCAGAAGAAGACATCTTCATTGCAGCACAAATTCTCGAATCAACCATTGAAAACTATAAATGGGAAATCATTAACAACCTCGCACCAGGATATGCCAAATACAAGAAATTCATCTTTCTCGGTCGACATATTAGCTACCCATTCGCCCTAGAAGCAGCGCTTAAACTCAAAGAGGTCTCTTACATCTTTGCTCAAGCCTATCCTGCAGGAGAGCTCAAACATGGCCCGATAGCCCTCATCGACGAACAAACCCCTGTCGTCATGTTCTCCATCCTCGACGATCTTATCTATCAAAAACTCGTCGCAAACGCACAAGAGGTAAAAGCTCGAAGCGGCCACTTAATAGTGTTCGCATTTGAAAGTCAAAAAGAACTTATTGATCTTGCAGACAAAGCTTTTATTATCCCTAACGTAAACCCTCTTCTAGCGCCGATAGCGATGTCGGGACTCATGCAGTTCTTCGTTTATAATATCTCACGCGAGCTCGGGCTACCGATCGATAAACCAAGAAATCTAGCGAAGTCTGTTACAGTTGAGTAGCACCTATTCATCAACCCAATTAACATGAAATCGCCCATTAGGCCTTATCACTCTCATCAACATTTCATCACGCTCTTTAGGAAGATTGTATTGGTAAGGCGTCAACGTCCATGTATCGTAGGTGTCAGTAATTTTCAAAATACCAAAGCCATCACGGAACAAGTGTAAACAAGACCCCGGACAGGACATAAATGTGTAAACCATATGATTTTTTACAGGAAATGAAACCCCTGATGGAAACCCGACCCAACTATTCATTTGGGAACTTAGACGACTAACTGAGAATATATTGTGCCAGTGCCCCCGAAAAACGTTCCTTACAATTGTGCCTTCAAAGATCTCTACTACCGACCCTATACCAACAAACCTACTTCCCCTATTTGTTACTCCCAAACCAAATGGTAAATCAAAATCGTTCCACCAAAACTGCCCTGCTGCTTCGGTATCAATCGTTACAACCCACTCGCTAGCTTTTTCTGTGGGCGAATAGACCTTAGACAGCAAACGATATACTTTTTGCTCTGAAAACAAACAAGTATCGCAAACAGGAATCCCTCCATGACAAACTTGAATCACATCTTTCTTGTCACCAACATACACCACTGATGATAGCAAAAGAAAAGCACGGCTAAGTAAATCAAATGGCCCATCAAGAGAATCTTTTCCGTATTTCTTTTCAACCTCCACCCGCAAACCATAAACATTAGCCATAGATCGAGTTTCGTGATTGCCTTTGATCAGAAAAATTTTGTCGGGATTTTTTAAGAAAAGTTTCATCAAAATATACCAAACCTCAACGCCATAGTGGCCACGATCGCCATAGTCACCGGTAAAGAAACCATACATATTATCTTTTAGCTTGAGATCTTCATCCATATGGCCCATTGCAATCAGCCGTAAAAGATTACGAATAAGGGAATGAACACTCCCATGAATATCCCCCATCACAAACGCCTCATCGCCCTCTTTAAGAATCACTCTGCGAGCAAACGGCTTGATCAGGCGATCAGTACAAATTTTTGCACGGGTAAGAATTTTTTCGCTCGATTCAATAAACGCTTTAAGCGTTTTTTTAAATTCATCTCCAGGAATCACCACAGGAATATCGTCCGGATAACCCAGCGTCACGTCAAACAACTCGTTATACTCTCGACAGCTATTAATAATCTCGTTGATATAGGGATCTAAAAAAACGTCGCGTATCTCGGGCTCTTTCTCGACAGCAACATCTAAAAACCCGGGCTTGTCCAGACCAGCCGCCCCCTCACTACTAGCTCCAAGCAGCAGCCCTGCGCCACCAATCACCCCTAGAGCCAAAAGAGAGCTTCCTAAAGCATACGCCCCTGACGCAGCACTTCCCGCAGTCAGTAGATAACCAATGCGCCGGTAATTTTCAGATTGCTGCTCAACACGCTGCCGCGTCTCCTCATCAAGCTCAGAACGAACCGATTGTCTCAGTAAGTCGCCAGATTTATTAAAACAAACCCAAGCACCGACGCCACATGCTGCGCTTATTAAACCACCGGCAACTACGTGCCTCTTTGAATCACTTAATAACGGCCCCTGTAGAAGTAAACTAACCATAAATAAAATAGATTTTCTAGATATACTCATACGACTCTCCCTTTTTACCTGTAAAACATTTCTCATAGTACAAAGTATCTCTCAAAAAACAAATAAACCCTCAAAATTCACTTTTTTTGAGGGTTTATATTAAAAATTTGAAAAAATAGTAAAATTATTTACCCTAATACAAATACAGTCAGACATGATTTTTTGTTTGAAAAATTGGGGGGGCCGGGCAAGATGTATTCTCCTTACTACTTCCTGGTCCCTTCTATTCTCTCTTCTACTCTTTAGGCCTATTCAGGAAAAAGCTTTAATAACTCATAAATATTTTTAAACAAAATGGTCTCGCATGCAGTCTGCATTTTCTGACGACGAGACCCCAACACTTTCGTAATCCCAAATTTTTCAGCTTCTCTAACCCGTAAATCAACGTAATTAGCCGGCTTCACATGCCCTGCAAGATTAATCTCCCCTATCGCCACCGACTTCTCCGGAACAGGCACTTGAAAATAACTTGATAAAAGGGCCAACGCAATTCCTAAATCAACCGAGCTTTCTTTGATCGAAAATCCTCCACTCACTTTAAAAAAAATATCCTGAGAACTTAGCTTAACATGCAAGTTCTTTTCTAGAATTGCCGCTATAAGAGATACTCGTTTATGGTCTAATCCTGTCACAATTCTTTGTGGCACTCCAAATTTTGAAGCTACACATAACGCCTGAAGCTCAAGAAGTAATGGCCGTGATCCTTCAACCGTGCAAACCAATACTGAACCAGGAGCAGATGAAATATCGCTTATAAGATATTGATTAATGTTAGCAACTTCCTGTAGCCCATGCTCGCGCATCTCAAAAAAGCCGATCTCATTGATTGTTCCAAAGCGATTCTTCACAGACCTCAAGATACGCGTATGCCAACGATCTTCCCCTTGCAAATAAAAAAGACCATCGACCATATGCTCCAAAACTTTTGGACCGGCAATATGCCCGTCTTTTGTAATATGCCCGGTTACAACCGTCGCGATCGTGTTCTCTTTTGCAAACCGCATCAAATAAAATCCTGACTCTCTCAGCTGACCGATCGTTCCAGGAATCGTCGACGAATCTTCAGACAAAAGACAATTTTGAATAGAATCTATAATCACCAGGTCTGGCTTTTCTGCTTTACCGGTCGCCACAATCCCCTCCAAGTTCGCCTGGTCTGAAAACAAAATATTATGGCTTGTCACACCGAGGCGACAAGCCCTATTTTTTACCTGCTGCAGCGACTCCTCAGAAGAAAAATACAAAACCTTTCTCCCTGCCTGCGCAAGCGCGTTCGCAATCTGGAGTAATAACGTTGATTTACCGATACCTGGATCGCCGGTCAGAATAAGAAACGACCCAGGAAGAATCCCGCCACCCAAAACCCTGTCCCATTCCTGAACACCAGAACACATACGTTCATGCTGCTCTGTCTGAATCGCATCAATAGAAAAAAGTTTCACAGGCTCACCAGACCGGCAACCAGACTCTTTTACTTCTGTTGTTATACGTTCTTCGATAAACGAGTTCCATTCGCCACACGTTGGACAACAACCAACCCACTTACTAGTCTTGCAACCACAATTGGAACAACAATATGTCTTTTTTTCTTTTGCCATTACTATAAAACTACAACTGAGTCTGAGACACTCGTTTCTGGAACACGCTCTCCTTGATTTTCATCCCGGCCTGAAGCTGTGCATATTTCGGCCGCTTATTAATCACAAAACAACTGCGACACCGAGCCTCATAAGACTCTTGAGCTCCAACCAAAATTATTGGATCATCGTAATCAGCGGGTTTTCCATTAATAATACGCTGCGAATGATGCGCATCTTGACCACATTTGACACATATCGCCTTTAGTTTCAAAACACTGTCTGCAACCGCTAATAATGTTGGAATAACGCCAAACGGCTCACCACGAAAATCAAGATCAAGCCCCGCAGTAATCACTCGCTTGCCTTCATCAACCAACTTGCAAACTATTGGAACAATCTCTTTAGGAAAAAACTGAATCTCATCGATGCCAACAACATCGATATTTTTATTTGCTAACTCTAAAATTTTTTCGAGACTCCCAGAACTGTTTTCGATTGAAAAAGCAAATCGCTCTCGACCGTCATGGGACAAAATGTAGGCGTTCCCACTGCGAGTGTCTATTTTGTGCTTGATCGTTACTACGTTTTGTTTTGCATATTCTGCTCGCCGCAACCGACGCATTAACTCTTCGGTTTTACCAGAAAACATCGATCCGCAAACAACCTCTAGCCTACCCTTTTCCATTGTCTTTCCCCTCGGTTTGATACAAAACTATCTTGCTGCAATTGTACCATATCAAAAATATTTTTGGGGAAAAGAGACATCGTTCGTTCGTCACGCAATAGCACCAAATCCCATTCGCCACGTAGGCACAACAAGGCCTGTACATAAAAAACAAGAGCTTGTTGTATCGTTCGCCATGGGGGGGGTTATCAAAAAACGAACGATACAATAAGCTCTTATAAGAATGCACACGAATGTATCATGTACAAATTTTTATGTTTCTATTTTATTAAAACCAGCTCTTCACCCAGCCCCAACTCTGACCAAACCAAGAACTCTTCTCATCCTCTTGCCCATTGACAACGTCGTCAGCAATCTTGGTCGCGTCGTCTTCGTCTTGCGTCGCGGTGTCTTTGTCTTGCACTGGATCTTCTTCAGGAAAGTCTTCGTAATCATCGTCATCATCGTCATCATCATCGCTCTCATTTCCTTCTTCTTCCGGTTCTTGGCTATTAACCTCAGCGATAACTTTTTGAACATCTGTTTCATCTTTGTTTTGCAAATCTTCCACATTCTCACTTGATTGTTCGCATTCGTCGACAGCAGTTTTTTTCTTGTCTGTATCGTCCCCTTTATTATCAGCTACAAAAAGATTACTGGTCCATTCCCAAGCACGCCCCAAAAGATTTTTTCCTCCTTCAGCAACTCTATTGGCCAACCCCTCAACCTTCTTATATTTGCTATACATTTCCAGAAGCTTTTCTGCTTCATCCCTTATTTCTGTAAAAGTCTTCCCTCCAAGAGGATTTTTATCAAAATTAAGACCAAATACATTCACCACAGTCCCGATCAGTTTTTTTTGTTCTTCTTCTGGTAACTTACCAAGAGCCTCAAGAGAAAGTTTTAAAGACTCCGCAGGTTTAGTGCTTGGAAGCTCGTAGCCATTTTCTCGTGCCGCCTTAATAAACACTTCAAAGGCTCGCGTTTGTTGGTTCTCAGGTAACTGGGCCACCGCCTTAATACCTTCTGTAACTATTACCTCAGGAGACTTGTCTTTAATTTTTTCTAAAACCTTATTTGCCGTATCAGCAAAAATTCTATACCGCCTTATTGGGTCAACAACATAACGCTTTCCGAGCCAAGCGGTGCCACACAAGCCTAAAATTGCCAATAACCACTTGCCCTTTTTGCCGATAAAACTTCGACTGGCTTTTTGTTGTTCAAGATCTGTTTGCAGTTGATTTTGTATTTGATTTTGCGATTGCATCACATCTTGCTTACCAAATGAAATGGGTTGCCCATCCCCTTTCACCATAGAAAGTAACAATTCTTGAAACTTATGAACAAAGTTATCACACAAAAATCGTTCTTTTATCCCCTCTCCCGCCGACTCAAACGTCAACTTTAGAGCAAGGCTTACACTCGAGAACTCTCTTATTTTTTCTTCAAGGGCCCTTTCTGACGCTTTGTTTGATGTCATCAGAGCGATGTGAGAAATTGTTGATCGAAAGGGATAAACATCCCGTTCAATCTCAGGAAAATTAAGTTTGTAGTTATAGAATAAAGAAAGCGATTCGCTAATGGTCTTAATGATTTCTTGGTCGCCTAGTGTTACCCCAGGACACGATCGCAAAATTGACAATAATTTTTCAAAACAAGATTTATTAAGCTTTTCTAACGACCCAAGATTTTGATTTTGCCACACCTCTATTTCAAGCCTACGTAACAACTCAAGACCTATTTCTTCTCGTCGTTTTCGGACAACAGGAGACTTTGTCACAACTCTGGGGGTGACTGATCCTTGGACAGGCACTTGTATTGGTTGTTGTCGTACAGGTCGTACAGGTTGCGAGTTCCGCACCAAAGCATCAAGAGACGGAACCAAAGAAATAAGTAAAACAAATAAACGTACAAAGAAAGACATGATAACCTCCATAACCCACTTATTTAACCCACGTACTTTTCATGCCTCAACTTTACAGTACCTGTATAATCGCCGCAAAAGGGCTCTTTGTTTATGACAAACTGAAATTATGCGACGGCTATAAAGATGTATTTTTCGCGATTAATTCAGCTTTTACGAGATCCTGAGGGGTATCGATCCCAACTACCTCCTGGTCGGTTTCATGAACTTTTATCTTCATACGATTTTGTAAAAACCTAAGCTGTTCGAGCTTTTCTGCTTCCTCGAGATCGCTTGCCCCAAGGCTAGCAATAGTCTCAAGCGCCTTGGTCGTGTATGCGTACAAGCCAACATGCTTATAGTAGCAACGCTCTTCGATTGAATCCTCCCGATAGAATGGGATGGCGTTACGCGAGAAGTAAATCGCAAAGTCATTTGCATCACAAACAACTTTTGCAATACTTGCACTCGCAATATCAGCACTAAATTTAATTTTCTTTTTCAGCGTCCAAACATCTGTGTCGTCTGTCTCGCAAGTAGCCAATAACTGCTGAATCATCTTTTCTGTTATAAACGGTTCGTCACCCTGCCAGTTAACCCAGATGTCGGCAATATACTTCTTAGAATAAACAACCTCAATTAATCTATCTGTTCCAGACTGACAGTCTGGAGAAGTCATAATCGCCTTACCACCAAAACTTCTAACTAAGTCGAACGTTTGCTGCGCATCAACCGCAAAGACAACATCATCAAAACTAGAAACACTTCTAGCAGCTTCAAAAACCCATTGTAAAATAGGCTTATCACATAAATTGTGTAGCAGTTTTTGTGGAAACCTTGTTGAAGCAAGACGGGCTGGAATAATACAGACAACTCTTTTAGAACCGAACATGGAAAAACTCCCTATACCAAAAAATAGTTCCGGTTATACTTGTTTTATACGTTATTTCCTGTACAACAAAAAGCTAAGTGTAAAGCAAAAGCGATCCCATTGCCATGTCAAACAAACACCTTCTCATCAAAAAAAGCCCTCCTCTCAACGGCACGGTCCACTTGGCCGGGGCAAAAAACGCCGTCTTGACAATTATGGCATCGCTAATCCTAACCAATGGAAGATCGATTCTCAGGAATGTTCCTGATTCAAATGACATTCGCCAGATGATTCAACTATTAACAAATCTTGGAGCAACCGTTACATTTTCGCCAGAATCAAACATCCTCGAAGTCAACACGTCATCGATCACCAATTTTCAAGTATCACCAGAAATCATGAACAAGATGCGCGCCTCCATTCTTGTTATGGGGCCACTTCTTGCGCGCTTTGGCCAAGCGGAGGTCGCCCTGCCCGGTGGGTGCCTCATAGGCACAAGGCCGATCGACTTTCATCTTAAGGGCTTTACGAAGTTGGGCGCAATTATCGGTCAAACCGGCCACTCCTTACATGCAACACTTCAAAAAACTTCTCAGGAAAACCGCGTCATACTCGAATACCCAAGCGTTGGGGCAACCGAAAATATTATGATGTGTGCAGTACTCATGTTAGGAACAACGACGATCGTTAATGCAGCGTTCGAGCCCGAGGTTCTTGATCTGGTTTCTGTTTTGAAAAAAATGGGAGCAAAAATAACCTGCGGCCCCGGACTGACAATACAAATTACTGGCGTCCATAGCTTAAGACCTGTGGTTCACGACATTATTCCTGATCGACTAGAAGCTGGATCGCTTCTTCTTGCGGCCGCAATAACTGGTGGGCAAATACATATCCCTAACGCCCAACCAGACACAATGGATATTTTTTTGGAAAAACTTGCTCAAATGGGACATGAGATCGATTGCTCTCATGGAATCTATATCAAAGCAACGACATCGCCCTTAGCAATAAACGTTAAAACAGCACCGTACCCAGGGTTTCCAACCGACTTGCAAGCTCCGATGATGGCCGCACTCACACTCGCCAACGGTGTCAGTGAAATTGAAGAAACTGTTTTTGAAAATAGATTGATTCATGTTCAAGAACTAAAAAAAATGGGGGCTCAGATCGACGTTGCCGGTACCAGTAGCCGAAAAGCAATCGTCAGAGGTGTTAAGACGTTATGTGGATGCGAAGTAGTAGCAAGTGATATTCGAGCATCATGCGCCCTTGCGCTCGCCGGCCTTGCCGCAACCGGCCAGACAAAGATGACCGGCGTACATCACTGGAAAAGGGGCTACGACCAGCTCGAACAAAAGCTTGGGCTACTTGGCGGCAATATTTCGCTCATAGCTTAATTATAAAAATTTTGATCTCTCTCATCGTAATCTTCGTCTTCTTCCCTACTATTATGCTCAGTCTGTAAACCAGGCTCTCTCCATTTATCCCAAAAAAAACGTTTCGTAAGCTTTGCTAAATTAAAATAAAAGTCTTTTGTTGTTTTAGCTTCGTTTACCACAAAGCTACCAACCTTCTTCGAAACCCCAGTCACTCCTTCCGCTACGTTTTCTGCGATCTTTTGTCCCGGCAAAACAGCGCCAAAAGTTATAAGGGGCTCATTTTTCTCCATCTTGTCGGCAATCTGCCCAAACAAGCGATTCATATTCATATCTCCCAGCATATCTATAACCGTCTCAGCAAGTTTGTTCACTACACTAGGCTCTTTACTTTCTAACAGTTTCTTTAAAACCCCCATCAGCCCATTTGCGTCTTCCCCAAGACTAACCGATACCCCTTGCTCGAGAACCCGTACAACATCTTTCACCGGTTCAGCGGCAACATTCCTTAGACCGCTATCAAGCTTCGCTCCAGTATTAACACCGATGTTGCTGGACACATAATAGACCCCATACACCGCAGCAGCGCATAGCGCGAGAGCACCACTACCAACTATGGTCAACCTAAGAAGTCTGCCAATCGAAGAAGCTGGCGCGCGAACAATGACAACCTCTTTCAAAATATCGATAAAACCTGGTATGTTCTCAGGCACGGGCAGCCCAGCGCCCCCTTGTTCACTCCCACAAACTCTCAAAATATCTCTCTTTGCCCGATCAAGCTTTTGACCAATAAAATCTTTCTGTTTTTCATAACTCCAATTTCGATGCGCACGCGCTCGCAAAATATTGATCGTTGCTTTTGTCATAATCGAAGCAGGAGGAGTCGAATCATACTCATAGGCAAGAGCTACATCCGCAATGTTTTTATATTCATACACATTAGATAAAATTTCTTTTAACTTTGATTTGATATGACTATCTGGACGAGCAGAAAAAACAGTTTTTCTTTTTTGGGAATTTGTAACCGTATCCCCTCTAGCGCTAAGTAGCAATCCGCCAGCCTGACCAATATCAAGATCGATAATAAGCTGTCGTAGCTGCAAATAAAATATTTCGTTAATCGCATTTAAACACTGCGAGCACTGTTTATACTTTATATTTTCCTCAAGTATAGTAATGAGCCTCAAGATTTTCGGACCATCAGCATGAAAGTTCCATCTTGCGACAAAGCCTAAGCTCGGCTTGTCATTAGGTGAAAGCTTACCCAGAACCTGCTCAACACTAGAAATGTAAACTGAAAGAACGTTGTTCAATTGCTCAATCCTCAGATCAGGCTCCTCTTCAATTCGAACAGACTCAAATCGATTCGAAAAAACATGGATGGGAACCGCAACAAAAACAACACTGAACAAAAGCGTCTTTAATAAAAACGTTTTAATTTTTTTCATATCTATTCCTTAATAATAATAAAAACGAAAACTAAGAAGAGCAATCATCGTACCAACCCAATAAAAAAGCACAACCGTCCTATACAGCTAGAAAAGAAACTTTCTATCAGAATAGATCGTTAATTATTAGAACTATTAAAAAGACCTGTTGGTCATCCCGAGAAAAGCCTGAAATTCATGTGCTATAGGCATAAAGTCGTGTCTCTGCCAGCAATCATACCAACGACTCATCGACTCAAGCATATCTTGTTGCAGGCTGTCAATTTCTATATCGGTCCCGACCACACACTTCAGGCTTGTTGCGATCTCGCACAAGGGATCTCGAACATCAAACTCGTTATTGCAATTTATCGCGATACCAACAACAACCCCTATCATCTCACTATCACACCAAACTAACTCAATTAAAATACCACCAACTTTTTTGTTATTGATTATGAAATCGTTTGGTTTTTTTATTTTTATTGTGGCCTCGTAGCGTTCGAGCGCCTTTGCAACACCGACCGTTAAAGACATATTTAGATAGTTTAGCTGACCAGTCACATCGTTAACCAAATGAATTTTTGGTTTAAGAACAAACGTTATAACCAGTTGCCCCGGATACAAACACCAGACGCGTCCATTACTCCCCCGAGCCGTACAATACCTACTAGCTAAAAAAACCGTTCCATCGGAAACAGCTTCAAGCTGCTCCTTCGCCCAGTCCATCGAAGAGGTCAAACACTCTTTTTGGCGAATAATTATAGAACCAATCTTACTCACTTAACCCGAACCTTCATCTCGCGTTCCGTCTCTCGCTTGATATCCCGCTCCCGCAACTCACGCTTCTTGTCGACTTTCTTTTTGTGCTTAGCAATACCAAGCTCAACCTTGACAAACCCACGTTTTGAAAAAAAAAGTTTTAATGGAATAAGCGTCAAACCCTTACGTGAGATATCACCAATGAGCTTATTAATTTGCTTGCGATGTAATAGAAGCTTGCGACTTCGACGCGATTTGTCTTCTTTTTCGTAAGCATGCGAATAAGGTGCAATGTAACAGTTGAGGAGGTTTATCTCTCCGTTGTGAACCGTTGCAAACGCGTCAGTAAGCGACACGTTCCCTTGTCGAAGCGATTTAACCTCGTCTCCAGTCAAAACAATCCCGGCCTCAACCGTTTCTTTTATTTCGTAATCGTGAAACGCTCGTTTGTTTTTAGCAATAATCTTCACCGACCTACCCTATGAAATACCCTAAGCATGATTGGGTAACTAATAAATGCGACAATAATCCCCAAAATGTGGCCTCCAACAAAAAATGACCACAGGCAGATCTTACCAGATCCAAAAATTTTTTCCAAAGATATTACCCAAGAAGGACTCCAGCCTAAAAAGGAGTGTACAAACCAATACCCAAACGAGTAATCAAACGCATAAAATGGAATCATTGTCCAAGGGTTGTTACATGAGGTCGCTAAAAATAGCATTGGAAAATTAAGGCCAAAAAGCCAGTTAGCCGAAAGCATAAGCAACGTATGAGCACCAGGAAGCGGAGTGAATGCGATAAAAAGCCCTATAGAAAAAGAAAAAGCCAACTTAGTTGGCGAACTGTTTGACTTGATCGCTTTACGAAAAATACTCTTCACTTTTTCAACAAAGCCCATAATTATCCTCTTTGTTTCTTCTTTCTTTTTTTTGTACTTTTCTAGTATAGTGAATTCTTGAGAATTCTATTGTAACCCAAAAGGAGCGTCTATGTACAAGAGATTATCAATACTACCTGCCTGCCTCTTCGCTTGTCTTGCCCTACAACTAAAACCAACTCAACCCCCAGAAAAACCACCCTTCCCTATGCTCAAGGGAGCCATCGTATCAAACGAGCTCGAAACGATACCTAACTTTAAAGTTTACTATCAGGGAACCCAAACCGTCAGCAACGACGACGGCTTCTTCACCCTACCTCTCGAAGACGATACGGTACAAGATCTTTCGCTGCTCATCTGTAAAGATTTCTCGCCAAAATTCGAGGGAACAAACACAATAAAAAACCTTTCTGTTAATCCTAAGAAATCGTATGCCTATTTTGCGCTCTCTAAAGCAACGCTCCCGCTTACTAAAAACCGAATCGATCAACTCGAACAAAAAACCAAGCCCCTAACCCTGAGAGCAGACCTCATCAAACGACAGATAGAACGGCAAAAAAAACATCTTGCCCTATCCAAAAACAAAAACCGAAAAAAAAGTTTCTATCGACCGGAATATTACAAAAACAATCTAAAAAAACTGGAACAAAGACTTTCCATCACTACGCAAACATATAAAAAAGTACATCAAGAAATTCTTGAACTGAAAGAAAAGCTCCTGACCTTTCAAAATGCAACACCTACAAAACCGGCCGGTGACTTTTGGTTCATTGATAAAAAAATATTACAGAACACAGTCGTTCCTGAGAATTGTGTTATCGTCAGCTTGAACCCAAAAACTGTTGATCGAATAGAAAACTGGAGCTTTTCACTATCACAAAACTTTATGGCGTTTCCCAAGATTATCTTGAAAGAAAATCTAGAGACAAGAAATGTGAAGAAGAAGCAAAGCATAACGCGCTCAGCTCTCAAATCTGAATTTTACGCACTAGAGAAAAAAGTTTTTCACGAACAACAAAAAGAGGTCACCAAATATTTTGATGACCGTCCAAATGTTCGAGTCGCAATTTTGCAAAAACAATAGCCGCTACTCATATACATCAAGTGTAAGACCAGAAAACTTCTCCTGCCCAGCTTTGTAGCTGCCAACAAATGAAACCATCGCAGCATTATCGCCACAATATTTTTTCGGAGGCACGACGAACTGTTTATCCCATAAATCACAAAGCCCTTGCAGTTGTTCTCGCAAAAACGAATTACACGCAACACCGCCCACAAACGTTACCCCCTTTGCCTCGGGATAGCGCATCATAGCCAACGACACTTTTGCCTTGATAATATCTGCAATACAAACAAGCAGCGAACTTGACACCTGTTCTCGTACCACGTCTGTCATTTTATTAGAGATGATCCCAGATTTGAGATCATACACCCCCCGCTTTACCAGATCATATAACACCGCAGTCTTAAGCCCAGAAAAACTAAAATGTAACGTCTTGTTTAAATTTTTTGTTCGCGGATACTGAAAAAAATCTTGAAACGCTACCGCTTGCGCAAACTTTTCAATTCGGGGACCACCCGGGTACCCAAGCCCAATAAGCTTTGCTATCTTATCAAACGCCTCTCCGGCAGCATCATCCAATGTTTGTCCAATCAGTTCGTAATCACCAAATCCCCTGACTAGATAGAGCGACGTGTGCCCACCAGATGCAACTAAACAAATGTGTGGAAATTTCAAATCGTCTTTTACTGAGCCATCATCCATTAGAAAAGACGAGAAAATATGAGCTTCAAGATGATCAACCGCTATAAGTTTTTTTTCGTGCGCATATGCAAGCCCTTTCGCAAAACAAAGTCCAACAAGCAGCGCGCCTGCCAGCCCAGGCTTGCTCGTTACCGCAATATAATCAAGCCTAGGTAGCGACAGCGAAGCGTCGCTAAGCGACTGCCTCACGATAAATCCAACCTTTTCTAAATGAGATCGAGAAGCAATCTCTGGAACTACGCCACCATACTTCTCATGAAGCGCCACCTGAGAAAAAACCACATTTGACAAAAGCTTTTTCTCGGATGAATCGTATATTGCTGCGGCCGTTTCATCACAGGATGTTTCAATTCCTAAAATAAGCGCCATAACGTTTGAGCTCCTTTATCTTATATTAGCGTATCCAGATCCTATCAAATTTACCCAAATCTTGCGAATTGACCCAAAAGAAAACTACTCTTGAAAAAATAAAATCCACATAAAAAGGAGGCTCTATGAACATTCTTAAAAAAACCTTCTGGTCACCATACTCGGTAGGATCAGCAATCGGCCTTATCGCGTTTCTTTCCTTTGTATTCATGAGAAAAACAATCGGCATTTCAACCGCATTTATTCGAATCTACAGTTTTTTTGTCGGCCTCTATTCTCTAGACCACATATCAAAAAATCTATATTTATCGAAATACGTTGAGTATAAACCGGTTTTCGAATGGCAGGTTGCTCTGCTTGTTGGGATTTTCGCAGGAGCATTTCTTTCTGCAAGGCTTTCCGGCGGCACCTTTTCCTTTATGCCGTATCTATGGGGACAAAGATTTGGTTTCTCAAAAAAAACTCGTGCTATGGGCGCAAGCTTCGGCGGATTTCTCATGCTCTTCGGCGCCAGAATGGCGGGAGGATGCACCATGGGACATGGCATCTCTGAAGGCATGCTCTTTGTTTCAACAGCCTGGATATTTCTACCTGTTATGTTTCTCTCTGGCATTATGATGGCACACATCTTATATCGAAATAAATAAAGGGAGTTCTCATATGTTACCATATCTTTTTGCTCACCCACTTATCTTAACCATAGGTTTTTTTGTTGGCATACTCTTGGGATTCTTACTCCAGAAAGCCGGCGTTTCACAGTTCAAAACAATCGTTGGACAATTACTCCTTAGAGATTTTACGCTCGCAAAAGTACTTATTACTGCACTTATCGTTGGAAGCACCTCAATCCATTTATTCCTAGCAATTGGACTACCGATCAACTCTCCGGTTATACCATGGTCCGCATTTGCCACAATAGTTGGAGCCGCAATCATGGGAATCGGCATCGCAATTCTGGGCTACTGTCCTGGCACCTGCGCTGCTGCCGCCGGTCAAGGAAGCAATGATGCGTGGTGGGGCCTCCTTGGTATGCTTATTGGCGGAGCGTTCTACGCAGAAACCCATTTTCTACTAAAAAGATCGTTTCTAAAAATCTGGACCATAACAACAGAAACAATGCCAAATCTACTTAATATTTCTCCATGGATTTTTATTGTATTGCTCTCTTTATCTGCTATTATTTTTTTTACCTCACTCGATCGAAAAGCCCACCATGCTAAGAAGTAACCCCACTACCGGAGACCCTCGTGGTAAAAAAAATAGGCCTGCCCACAGCCCTACTAATCAACATCAATATTATTATTGGCGCCGGCGTCTTTCTCAATGTCAAGCCACTCGCTCTCATCGCCGGCTCTTTCGGCTTTGCAGGTTATCTACTCGGCGCGACAATTCTCTTCCCTTTTGTACTCACACTGGCAAAACTTGCTCAAGCATATCCCGTATCGGGAGGGCTCTACGTCTACAGCAAAGAATATCTGGGACTATTTGCAGGCTTTGTAAGTGGCTGGAGTTACTTTATCGGAAAAACAGTCTCTGCAGCATTTCTCGCACTTGCATTCACCCGTTTTTTTCAAGAACAAATCTTATTTTTACAACCATATCCAACCGCCTTACTCGCTTGTCTTGTTATTTTCACCATTATTTTGCTTAATATTTTGGGCGCCCATATTGGGGGAAGCGCTCAGTATGTTTTTATTCTTACAAAACTAATCCCCATTTTTTTTATATACATCACGGGAATCCTAACAATACAAACCGGAAACTTTTCAAGCACACCCCAACCAATTTCTTCTTTGGCGGGAACAATCCCAATCGCGCTATACGCGTTCATGGGCTTCGAGATAACCTGCTCAATTGGCCATATGTTTAAAAAATCTTCGAGCACTATCCCCAGAGCAATTATCGGATCGTTTCTTTTTGTTACAACGATCTATATTTTTTTTCAGCTCCTTGCAACGCAGCAACCGTTCTCGCTCCTATCAAACAAACCGATAGCCACTCTTATTTTTACCTCGGCAATCGCCGGATCATTCGGAATCTTAACCAGTAATTGCTGGAATCTCCATGCACTTGCACTGGACAACCATTTCCCTGGGAAGAAAATCTTAACAAAAATTTCGCAAACACACGTTCCATGGGTAGGACTTCTGCTCGAAGGCGGTATAGCCTGCCTCATGCTTTTGATTAGCGATAATCAGGTCGCTCTACAAAGCATGTCGGTATTTTGCGTCGTAACTTCGTTTCTTCTAAGCACACTAGCAGCACTATTGGCCGTTGCAAATAAAAAACTTTTGATTAACAAATGGATTCCTAGACTAGCGCTTGCTGGATGTGGTTACGTTTTGTTTTTATGCTTGAAGAATATCCAAACAGCAGGCGTCTCACTGCCTTTTCTTGCGCTGCTGTTTGGCGGAATAGGACTGAAAACCCTATGGCTATTTAACAAATAGCCAGCACAAACAGTGCCCCTTATCTTTTACTTCATCTTCATGGTAGACACACGGACAGGCAATCTTTTCATCCCGTTTTTGGTCACCCGTCACCACCCGGCATGGACAGTATTGCGCTCCCTGTGTCGCCTCTTTCTTAAGAAGAACACGAGCAACATTCTCAACCCGCTTCCTATCAGGATTCATGCGAAACCCTTTTTCTTGAGCATAATCCTCAAATTTTTTTATAAGCTTTTCTATTGCTTCTTTTGTCGGTTCCATACCTCACCTGATCTTTAACGTTAAAAGTGTTAGTAGCGATAAAATAATCGAAATAATCCAAAAACGAACCGTGATCTTTGCTTCTTTCCATCCAAGCAATTCAAAATGGTGATGAATCGGAGCCATCCTAAACATTCGTATCCCCCATAACCTCACCGTCAAAACCTGTATCACAACAGACACGGTTTCCAAAACAAAAATACCACCTGCTAGAGGTAATAGAAGTTCATTTCGCGACATAATCGCCATGAAAGCAAGCCCAGCGCCAAGCGCCAACGAACCAACATCACCCATAAAAACCTGCGCAGGATAGGTATTGTACCATAAAAAACCAAGCATCGCCCCCATGAGTGTCGACCCAATAATCGCAATCTCAGCGGTCCCCGCAAACGGGATCTGGAGATATTGGGACAAAAATTTATGCCCAGCAAGATAAGCAATTATTGAAAACGTCATAAAATTTGACATGAGTGGGCCAGCCGCAAGGCCGTCCAAACCGTCAGTTAGGTTGACAGCGTTACTCGTCCCAACCAATAAAAAAATACCCCAGGGGATAAGAAACCAACCAAGCCAAGGGGTAAGCCCCTTAAAAAAGGGGACACAGAGCTGCGTGTTGGGATTCGCAACCATATACCATATAGTCATAACAACCAAACTGCCTGCCAACTGCAACAGAAACTTTTTTTTTGCCGAGATCCCTCTTCCAAAACGCAACTTTGAGAAATCATCCAGAAAACCTATAGCCCCAAAAATCAATAAACAGAAAAGAAATAACCAGACGTCAATTCTTTGCAAATTGTTCCAAAGCAGAGTATTAAACAGACATACTAACAGAACAAAAAGACCTCCCATAGTCGGGGTATCGCGCTTTGTAAGATGGTTATCCGGTGTCCACTCTCTAGGCTTCGACCTAAAAACATCTTGCTCCGAAACAATTCGAATAAACCAGTTGCCAAAAATAAACGAAAATAAAATCGACGTCAAAAGCGCTGCTATCGCACGAAAACTAATGTAGTGGAAAAGATTTAAAAATGAATAATGTGGTTGAAAATAACGAGCAAGGTGGTAGATCATGTCACAAGCCCCAATCCTAATGCGACAATAGTATCAAGCAACTCCATCGGCTTCATTCCAATCTCAGCAGCCTGATGGAAAAGGCAGGTCGCAGGTGTAAGGCCAGGAAGTGTGTTAACTTCCAAAACAACTACCCTGGGTTTTTTATCAGGAGAAATCGTTTCATCTTGATAAAAACAATCAATACGAGAGTACCCTCGACACCCGACCTCTCTGTAAACACCTTCTATTGTTTTTTGCACAAGCTGCAAAGCTTCTGGTGGTAACGGCGCCGGCGTCTGATTTTCTCCGGCGCCCGGCAAAAACTTTTCCTCAATCGAAAGAATTCCCCCAGCCGCAACAGCCAGACTCGGCGGAAATACGCGAACCTCTTCGTTGCCAACAACGCCGCAGGTCAACTCCATCCCCGCAACACACTCTTCAACAAGTGCTACAGCCTTTTCTGTCTCAAAAAACTCTTTGAGCACTTTCTTGAGATCGCTCTTCTCGTCAACTTTTTTCACATACATACTACAGCCGTCGTCGTGAGGCTTTACAATCAAAGGGATTCCAAACTCAGCTTCAATAATCTCACACTGTTTTTCAAATCCCTCTTTTATAACAAGCCTCGATTTTGGAACAGAAAAACCACGCTTTTGTAGAAACTGGTTTGTTTTATACTTATCCATACAAAGAGCACTTGCTAAAACTCCTGGGCCATTGTAGGGCAGGTCTAACATCTCAAGCGTCCCCTGAACACTTCCATTCTCACCCTCTCCACCATGAAGCGCAATAAAAACAAAGTCGCACACTTTTGGAAGATCAGCCCAAAGAATCTGCGAATCATCTTCAAGCCGTTCCGCAATTTCTCGTGTCGAATTTTGCAATAACAATCTCGATGAAAGCTTGTAAAGCTTCATATTCAAATCAACAAAAACCGGTATCACGTTGTACTTTGATGGAGAAAGCTTATAGCAGACATTTCGACCAGACTCAAGAGATATCTCCCGCTCGTTCGATGAGCCTCCAAATAAAACAACCACCGTTTTTTTTGCCCGTTTCTTCTTGGTATCCATTATATTTTGCTTTCCTACTAGCCCATATTTTTTTAGCTCAACGTCAATCAAATGGTTAATTAATTCCGTATGGTTCATACCAACCTCTGCCGCCTGGTGAAAAAGAAAACTAGCAGGACCCATTCCCGAAAGCGTGTTCGGATCAATAATAACAACCGACCCATCATGCTTTAAGAAACCATCTATTCGAAAAAACGTTGAAAAATCCAAGGCTTCGCCTGCACAGATACAAATATCCTGAATTTTTTCACTCATCTGTCTGGAACATCGAGCCGGCGTTATTTTATTCGCTCGACCCGGCATATATTTTTGCTCGTAATCATAAAAGCGTGCTTCACCCTCAGGAACAACCTCTGTTAAAGGGAAAGTCTGCCAGGTGTTATCGTCCCCCTGTATCCCAATACAGGTAAACTCCATCCCGTCGATCTTCTCTTCAATCAAAACCGACTGCTCGGCCGTCACGCCTTCGTGAGACGCTTTTCTTAGAGCCGGTACAAGATCACCAGGAGAATTTACGACACTAATCCCCAAGCTCGAGCCCTCAAGAGCAGGCTTAACGATACAGGGAAACAGTATGCCGGCTTGTATGAGCTCGTCATGAAGCTTTTGCGTATCACACAACTTGACTTGATTAGGCGTTAGCGATATATCGTTCGCAACAAATATACCGTGGTCTAAAAGCAGTTTTTTTTGAAAAATTTTATCGATACCACAAGCGCTGGCAAATAATTTTGACCCAAGATAAGGCACCCCAAACACCTCAAGCATCCCCTGAAGCGTCCCATCTTCTGCAAAGCGACCATGAACCGCAATATAGATAAAATCTACGGTGTCTCTTAGGTCATCCCAGACAATCTCTTCGGCTTCGTCGTATAAACGATGCTCAAAGTCAGATATTTTGCCCCTATGTAAAAATTTAAGAGGAAGTATGAACAGTTTATTACAAGCGGTCTGAAAAATGGGAATAACCTCATACCGATCAGTATCGATGTGGTCGCAAATCGTTCGACCAGAATTAAACGACACCTCTCGCTCGACAGATTTTCCACCCATCAAAACGCCGATGCGGATCTTGCTACTAGAACCATCACACCTGTTCATAGAGCCCCGCAAGTGCCCGTATAGGATCATGCGCCGCAAAAATTGCCGATGCAATCCCAACACAATCGACCCCAAAATCTGCTATTGTTTTGATATTTTTTAAACCAATGCCACCATCCATCCCGATAGAGAAATTTGCTTTAAGCCGCTCACGCTGCTCAACCAAATAACCAACTTTTTCTAATACCTCAGGCATAAACTCCTGGCCAGAAAAACCAGGCTTAACCGACATCAGTAACAGATGGTCTATCTCAGAAAGATACGGTGTTACTCTTTTTATTGGAGTACTGGGATCAACTGCGACGCCAATCGCACAAGACAATTTCCTAAGTTTTTTAATAAACACCAGCAATGCATCGACATGAAAAAACGATTCGTGATGAAAAATAAACGTGTCGGTTTTTTTGAGCGTAATACGATCGAGCCATTTTTCAGGATCACTAACCATAAGATGGATATGAAGAGGACGACAGGTGCTCTTACCAATCGCATTAATAAACACAGGGCCCCAAGTTAAATTTGGCACAAAATGATCGTCCATCACATCGATATGATACCCGTCACATTTGTCATCAAACGTCAAAATCATGCGCTCAATATTAAGAATGTCTCCCGAAATGAGAGACGGGAAAATCTTCACTTTTTTTCTCCAATTCGCTGACCCACTCTTACCGCTGTCTCAAAATTTTCTTGCGAATGTTCTAAAAACTCGCGATCAACAACAATGCTATCCCGCTTAAAAAGCAAAACCAACGACGAGCCCCCAAAAGAAAAATATCCAGATTCGTCGCCCTTGCGACAGGCTTCTCCTGGAATATACACATGGGAAATAGAACCAACAAGCTGAGCCCCTACCGCAACCACCGCAACAGAACCAAATTTTTTTGTTTCCAACAGAGTGAGATGCCTCTCATTTGTTTGCAGTGGCAGAGAACCGGTTTTGTACATAATCGGGTGCACCGACTCAAGCGCGCCGGGAATCACCCGGTGCTTTGATGGCACACCATCACACGGAACGTGATAGCGATGATAGTCGTAAGGAGCAAGCCGAAAAAGCAGGAGTGTCCCTTGCTCGTACTGTTTTGCCAGCGACTCATCATCAAGAAATCTCTTTAAACAGAACGGTTTGCTTTTCACAAAAAAACGAGTCTCTTTGGTTATGCGAGGTATAACCAAAAGCTTGCTGTCTGCAGGAGAAACAAGAACATCTTCTCCTCGATCGATAATACGCGCGCCAGGACGAAGCGCTCTTATGAAAAAATCGTTAAATGAAGAAAACCCACCTGGCGGGGTAACAAAATCGTTCATCTTTATCGCATATTTCTTAACAAACGGCTTAATTTTATATCTGCTCAGAAAAGAGCGTGCAAAAAAACCATAGAGCCAACTTATTATACGACTCTTTGCAAGAAAGCTAAAAAATCTACCGAGCCTGCTTTGCGAAAAAAAACGCAAGACACTCTCAGCCTCGACTGTTTCGCAAACCAATTTCCCGTTGTTGTAAAACATGTTTGCCATGAAACCCTTTCTAATCAGCCCAAACACTGGGCATTTCTTGCAATAGACTGCTAGACAGTTCTGATAAAATAGCAGCCAACTTATCTTTCAAATACAAGTTGACTGAAGAAAAAAGTTCTTTTAAAAAAACAACCCCATCTTCAGATGTTTCTAACAAACCCTGCACAATCTTTTGAACCTCAACATCAGAACCAGCCTCGTGTAATTGAGCCAAAAGGTGTGACATTTTTTCAAATGAATCTAGTAACCCGTCAGCGGCAACAAAATCACGGAGGTCTTTGACCAACACCACTACTTTTTTCACAAAGTTATCCTGCGAATCTTTTGTCTCTCGATCAAGAACCAACGTTCCAATGTCTGCAATAATTTTGACGAAACACAAAATAGCCGGCCATGAAGCACGAGCACTTGTGAGATCTATTTTGTTGACCGTCGCAACAGCAGCGCGCACAAAAACGACACTTGAGCCTTCGTCGTCTATACTTGTTTTTTCTAAAATCTTGGTCTCAATCATACCCTGCAAGCTCTCAAGCTTTTCTAAGTAGAAAGCAAAAAGCTCGTCGAATAAAAGTGGTATGTTATATGGATCAAGCTTAACAGTCTTCCCCTCGGCCCGCAGTACCGCACAAAGATTGTCCCGCAACTCAACCTGTCTTTTGCTCCCAGCAACCGCCTCAAGCGCCAGGTGCAGCGTTGTAATTAAAAGCTCTTTAACAAGGCGTTTGATAAATTTTTTATTTTTTTTATTCGATTTTCCACGAGGACTTGTGGAACTTTCCAGAGAAATATCCTGAGTGCAAGCTAATAACGCACGGAAAACATCTTCACGGGAACTCGTGACGAGATTCGCTCTAATAGGCAAAAAACAGACCCCCAACAAAAAACAACTTATAGATAATTTATTCATGAAAAACCTCATAATACTCGAACCATTATACAAACTATATACTAGCTTGCGCCCAAAAAAAATCTACCTCTCTCACCCTGCACCAAACCCATCGACCGGCCATGGCTGCGAAAAATCAAGATGGTCATCTTGCATCTGTTCGTGATTTACTAAAAACAAAATTGTTTGAACGCCAAGATTAAGGCCAACAATCGTTCGACATAACCCATTCAACAGTTGCCATTTATTACGAATCGACCAACTACGAACAAAGGGGTAGTGGTTGAATGATAAAAATAGCTCGTGCTTTGACTTGCCAAGAGCAATGGACTCAAGACCAACCCGCTTTGGTAAAACTCGTTCTTCATACAAAAACGACAACCAGCTCCCCACAATAACCTTGAGATCTTCTGCGACGTCTCCCCGCCACACAAAAGAGTCGACCTCTCGCTTCAGGCCATCCTCTTTCCAGTAATACAAAGCAATTTTTTTTCTATGTACAATATGCTTACTGGACTGCGACACCGACACATCGGAGCGAGTATACGCCGGAACCCAATGAACAATAAGCCAGTGTCTTTTAACAAGAAGCGTTAGCAGCCCTAGAAAAAAACAGCCTATCACAATAAAAAGCAACAATTTTTGCTCTATGGTCATGGTCACTCGCTTCATAGACCCCCAAGGTCAACCGAACCACTCGGCTCTCGACGATACGAATCAGAATCCATATGGAATGTTGAAAACTCAAACAGTTCCGAATCTTCTAACGCTGTGAATCGATGCCACATGCCAACAGTAATATGCTGCACATCACCGGGAGTTAATAAACGCTTACTTTTTCGCCCGTCTATTTCTGTCTCCAAAAGCATTCTTCCTGAGGCAAGATAAAACGTCTCGTCCTTTACTTTGTGTTGGTGCATCGAGCACCGAAATCCCATCCTAACGACCAGTTTCTTTCCACAATACGTTTCACTATTCGCAATCCACTCCTCATGCCCCCACACCTTTTCAACAAAATTGATCAACTGATCTTTTCTCGCAGGAATAATTTGATTCTTCATGCAAATTTCCTTCATAATGAGATACGCATCCATTAAAACACCTCAGAATACCACAATTTCAAAGAAGGGAAAAAAGTAATGCCAAACAAAGTACCTCCTCTCATTGGAGCCCATATTTCTATCGCTGGGGGATTTTGCAAAGCAATTGAACGGGCGCAAGCCCTTGGAGCAACAACCATGCAGATTTTTACAAAGAGCAGTCGATCGTGGTTTGAAAAGCCAATTAGCGATGATGAAGTAAAAGCGTTCAAGAAAGCACTCAAACAATCGAAGCTCAAAAAAATCATGGCGCATAGTTCATATCTTATTAATATTGCATCTACCAACCCGGAAACGGAAAAAAACTCTGCGACCGCACTCAAACACGAACTCAAACGATGCGAGCAGCTTGGAATCCCCTATCTTGTTATGCATCCAGGCTCACATTTGGGAGCAGGGGAACAAGAAGGAATAAAAAAAATCTGTAAAAATCTCGATAAAATACTTGCTCAAGCAAGCGGAACAACAAAAATTTTACTCGAAACCATGGCGGGGCAGGGAACCAACCTTGGACACACTTTTGAGCAGATCAAATCGATCATTGCCAACTGCGCCCATAAAAAACTGCTTGGCGTCTGCTTAGACACCTGTCACATTTTTGCGGCAGGTTACGATATTCGAACTGAAGAGGCATATAAAAAAACAATAAAACAATTTGCACAAATTATCGGCATAAGAAAGTTACAGGCGCTACACTTAAACGACTCGAAAACAGGACTAGACTCACACAAAGACCGCCATGAGAGTTTGGGAGAGGGGCATATCCCACGAACAACATTTAAGTATATTATGCAAGATAAACGATTCGCGAAAATACCAAAAATACTCGAAACCCCCGATCCCAATCTATACGCAAAAGAAATAAACATGTTAAATCGAATGGCGCAGTAACTACCAGAATACCAAAAGCACCCACAATAACAAAAATACTCCAAGCAGCCAGATAAGCGTCATAAAAGAGATCGCTCCTGTCATAAATAAAAGAGCGCAGAAAGAAAGTGCTAACGCAGATACCCCCGCAAATGCGAGTACTCGCCAATCACTCCAACCCTTTTCTCGCAAATATGACGAGAAGTGCTGCGGGCCACCACAATAAAACGGAAGCCCCTTACTTTTTCGAATGATAATCAAAGAGAAAACCTCGAGCAACGGCACCCCAACAAATAACATAGGCACCAGCGCAGAAATTCCGGTCTCAAAAAGCATGTTGCCCTGAGCAAATGAGGGGAGCGCCCCATGAGTATCCAGAATATCGGTCCATCTTATGAGCAACGGAGTTGCCGCAAGAAATCCGCCGACAAAAAGCGACCCTGCGTCCCCCAAATAAATTTTTGCACTTGGTTTATTGTAAACCAAGAAAGCAAAGAGCGCCCCAAGCAACGTGATCAAAAAAATACTTACCACATACTGCTGAATAATAAGCGCTACAACCAAAAAAGAGCCCGCTGCTATAATGGCCAACATCCCAGCAAGACCATCCATAACGTCAACAAGATTAAATGCATTAATGACCGACAACATCCAAAAACCTGACGCAAAAAGATTTATGTAGTCGGCGAAAAATCGAGATTTAAGCGAAAAACCACCCTTTAAAAAACAGGCAACGGCAACAAGCTGCCCGCCCATCTTCTGCAATGGCGAAAGGGCGCTAAAGTCGTCTATTAATCCAACAAAAAGCAATACCGTCGTTCCCAAAATAAACCACAATAAATTAGTTCCTGAAGGAAAAAACATAGCAAGCACAACAATAAACGAAACATATACCGCAACGCCCCCTAGATAGGGAACCGGCGCACGATGCTGTTTAAGTTTTCCGTCGGGAACATCAACCAACCGTAATTTTTTTGCCGCGCGAATCAGCACCGGAACAAGATAAAGTCCCAAACAGAACGCCCCAAAAAACGCCCCCATATGACGCAAAACAAGAAAGTTCATAGCCTACTCCCGGTAAAAAATCGCTGCTCCTCCTCCACTGATAAAAAGGTAAACGTAATTTCAAGAATGTAAAAGAGTGAGTGACGCTCGCCAACAAGAGGACGCAGCTTTACCCAGTCTTTATGTGTCGTAATAACGCCGTCACACGCCCCCTTCTTCACGGCAGCAAGAATCTCTTCAACGTCAGACTTTGTGTAGGAAACATGATCGGGATACTCGCGATACGAACCAACACATACCCCAAACTTTTCAAGTGACGACAAAAATCCAGAAAACGAGCCTATGCCAGCAATCGCAAGCATTTTTTTGTTTTTTACATCAACAGAATCACCCGTAGCTCCACGCCAAATCCGGCAGGGCTCATGTCTTCCCATAAAAACATTTTCTTTAGGAAAATGTTTCAACTCTTTTCTTATTTTTTCAAGGCAAGAAAAATCAACCTCGTCTGCATGCGTAAGCACAATCGTGTCAGCTCGAGAGAAATCCTTTTCACGCAGCGGCCCCGCAGGCAAACAGTGCCCATTACCAAATGGACTCCTCGCATCAAGCAACAAAATTTCAAAATCTTTTTTCAACTGATAATTTTGATACGCATCATCGAGAATAATATAATCTACCGACCGTCCACGGAGACGCCCAAACGACGCCACCCTGTCTTTGCCAGCAAAAACAGGAACCGAGAGCGCCTGTGAAAGCATTTTTGCCTCGTCGCCGTCATGCCCATATCCGCGAGAAAAAATAGCACAGGACGAAACATGGCTCGCCAGAAACTGAACAAAAACAGATTTGCCCGTACCGCCAACCGAAAGGTTTCCGACGCTAATCACTTTGAACGGGGAGCAGTGGTACCCGCCTAGAAACTTTTTGATCGATACGACACAAAAAAAGCCCACTTTATAGAAAAATTCAAAACAACAAAAAAAAATAAACATAAACGTTTCTAGAAAAGAAAGATGGGAAAAATCAACCGATTTTTCCCATAATTTTGTGACAAAAAAATAAAGCTTGTTAGACCTCACTGCGCTTTTTCTTTTCTTGGGCAAAACATTGCACGGCGTCATCGACCCGCCACTCATGAAACTTATCAGTAACAAAGCCACACTCAAAACCGGCATGCACTTCTTTGACCGTCTTCCGTTCGCGCTGCAAGCTGACAATCTTCCCCCGGCCAATCTCTTTGCCGCCTCGTAGGCAAACGGCGATATCGCCGTTCGCAAAAACACCATCCAAAACGTAACAGCCGGCAATAACGCCTTTCTTCTTCAAATCAAAAACTTTTCGAACAACCGCCTCGCCCTTTTTCTTGAGTACCGTAACCTCTTCTTCATATCCAAGCAACACCTCGGCAAGGCTTTCTGACATTTTATAGATAATATCAAAGCCTCTAATCTCAACCGCCTGCTCTCTTGCAAGCAAAAGCGCATTCTTCTCTGTTTTAACATGCAAGCCAACCAGAAGGGCCCCGGCCTGCGCGGCTAAATCAACATCCCGCTCCACAATACCGCCAATCCCACTATAAATTACTTGAAAAATTGCGGGAATGTCAGGCTGTGACTTGTTCAGCTTTTCTATCTCGCCAATAATCGCCTCTCGAGAACCATGTGTATCAGTTTTTATAAGCAGAGGAATTTTTTCAATCGGCCTCTCACCAGAATGAAGCGACGTCATACACTCAGAAGGAACTCCAGCAACAGAAACTTTTTTTCGGGCCGACTTCTCCCTCAAATATTCATCGCTTGACACAACGGTCAGCCAATCGCCAAGGGAAACGAAACTATCAAACCCAACAACTTGAACGGGAATCGACGGGCCTGCATACGAGACTCGCTGGCCATGGCTATCGATAAGCAAACGGACTTTGCCAACACTCGAGCCACAAACAAAGAAATCCCCAACTCGAATTGTCCCATTCAAACAAATAACGGTCGCAACTGGACCAAAGCCTTTTTCCTGCTTCGACTCAAGAACAAATCCCCGCGCACCCGCTTTCGGGTCTGCCTTTAACTCCATCATCTGAGACTGAAGCGTGATCATCTCAAGAAGCTCTTCAACCCCCTGACCCGTTTGTGCCGATATCGGAACACAAATCAAATCGCCACCCCAGTCTTCCGCCAATAGATCGTGCTGCGCAAGCTGCCGCTTAATTCGCTCTCCTGCCGCTGTGGGATCAACCTTGTCAATCTTGTTGATCGCAACAATCATCGGAACCCCGGTTGCCTTCGCATGCTTGATCACCTCAACAGTCTGTGGCATAACGCCATCATCTGCGGCAATAACAAGAACAACAAGATCGGTGACACTTGCGCCACGCTTTCTCATGCAAGAAAATGCTTCATGGCCAGGCGTATCAAGAAATATAATTTTTCCATGAACAGAGTCAACCTCGTACGCAGAAAGATGCTGCGTGATGCCACCCTTCTCCTTTGCTGCCGTATCCATTTTTCGAATATAGTCCAAGAGGGTTGTCTTTCCATGGTCAACATGCCCCATCACCACAACGATAGGCCACCGAACGTCCCGGCCCTTTGCTGTCGCCTCTTCAACGGCAAGGCGATCGCTAACAAGCGCCTCATCTCTTTGCGGCCTCACAACTTTTATCCCAAAGTGGTGGGCCAGGTCGGACACAACATCCGGCGACAACATATGGTTTCGGCTGCACACAATTCCGCGCCGTAAAAGCGAAAGGATCAGCTCCCCTTCGGGCTTTCCCATCGCCTGAGCGGCAGAATGAAGAGACATGTCTTCTCTTACAGAGATCTCGGTGATCGGCTCTGGCGCCCCGGGATACACCCCCTTCGCAACTCTCTCCAGCCGCCTAGGCAGAGCCGCACGAGGCTCAGGCCTTGATCTTACAGGTTTTGCTTTTGGCTTCGCCGGAACTGGCGCAACTGATGGTTTTGGCTTTGAGGAGGCAAGCGCTGTGTTAAGCGCCGACACCGCGTCATCCGGGAGAACAGCCATATGGGTTGACGCCTCTATCCCCAGCCTATGGGCCAAGTCGAGGACCTCTTTGCTCGATAACTTTTTTGTCTTCGCAAATTCATAAACTCGCATCTATAGGCACCTATTCCTCTTCTTTGCCATCAGATCCATCTGATCCAAGCTCGCCCGCCCCTGATGGCCCCTCGGGAATCACAAACTGTTCTGCTATCTCTGGTCGTCCGGCCTCTTGGAGCTGAATCTCAACCCCAGCCAACCGGGACGCCAACATAATATTTTGCCCCATCTTTCCGATGGCCAGCGACCGCTGGTCTTGCGCAAGCCACACCATCGCTCTTGCGCTATCAACCATCTCGACATTATCGATTTCTGCGGGCTTGAGACACTGTGCAACCAAAACCTCAATGGTATCGGTCCACTCTATCAGGTCGATTTTCTCTTGCCCCAGCTCTTTGAGAATAGGCTTGATCCGGGCTCCTCCAACACCAACGCAGGTTCCAACGGGGTCAATCTCTTTGCTGTGGGACTGCACAAGCGCCTTTGTTTTGTACCCAGGAGTCCGAACAATTTTTCTAACCTCAACAAGCCCCTCAAACACCTCTGGAATCTCCAGCTCAAGAAGCTTTTTCACAAAATCGGCAGATGCTCGATCAAGGATTAGCTGATAGGAGCCGCGAGCAACTTCAGGAACATCTTTCAGCAAGGCCCTAATGGGATAACCAACTCGAACCGTTTCGTTCGGGATAAGATGAGACTTTGGCAGGAAAGCCATGACATCGCCAACCTTTACAACAAGCCCCCCGCGCTCCCTCTTGTGGGCGGTTCCGCTAATGATTGTGCCTTCTTTGTCCTTGAACTCATTAAAGACTGCAAGCTGCTCAACCTCTCGAATCTTGTTGGCAATAAGCTGCTTGGCAGAAACGATCTCTATTCGGCCAACTTTTTTCTCAAACGGAACGCGGATAAGATCACCCACCTTAGCCTTTGGCGCAAACACCTTTGCCCTTCTCAGTGTAATTTGGTGGTCATCATCGCTCACAGAGCCAACAACAGCCTTCCTGAGAAAAACTTCGGCAGCACCACTCTTTTGATTGAAAATGACCTCCAGTTCGAGGCCAGGATATTTTTTTTGATATGCGGCACAGACGCCCTCGCAGATAATCGAAACAATTTTTTCTCGCTCTAAGCCCCGCTCCTCAACAAGCGAATTAATAACGTCTGTAAGATTCACCGGATTCCTTCTAAATTTTGCCATTTTTAGACCTGATTCATCTATTCTAAAGCAAATCCCAAAAAAGGGAAGGATTTCGCTTTTCTGTGCCACCCCCTCCTCCCGTCTATTACTATTTATATAATGTAATAATAATAAGGGAGGCCAAAAATGTGGATAAGTTGCTATTGTTGCCGGCAATAAGCCCTCCCGCTGCTCCTAACCAGCGAATTCAGATTTGTTGATAACTTGTTGATAACTTGTTGATAACTTGTTGATAACTCATAGGACGGGGTCTGTCGTAGCGCTGGCAAGGGCTTTTTTTTGGTGTCCACTCGGCGGGCCCTTGGGGAGGGCGCTTTCGAAGGGTTTAAAAGAGTTATCAACAAGTTATCAACAAGTTATCAACATAGTTATCAACAGTGGTTTTCAGTTTGGAAAGTAGTTTCTATTTGGGCTTTGGCGGAGATTCGTATTGAAAGGTTTTTAGGTTTGTTGTCCGGAGATAAGGCCTTGTTGGTTTTTTTGTTTCTATTTGAATCGCTTGTTTTTCTGGGGTGCGGGGGGCTTTTTTCTGCTGGCCAGTTTGTCAATTATCTTTTTCATGTCTTCCCAGGCGTCTCGTTTTTTTGTTGGATTGCGCAGTAGGTATGCGGGATGAAACGTTGGCAAAAGTTGTATTCCGTTAAAATCAACAAATGTTCCTCGAATTTTTGAGATACTGATTGGTCGCTCGAGCAGCTCTTGTGTTGCCGTTGCTCCGAGGGTGCAGATAATTTTTGGCTTAATAATCTTGATTTCTTTATAGAGAATAATAGACTTGCAGGTTTTGCTTTCGTCTGGAAGGGGTGCTCTATTGTGAGGCGGACGGCATTTAACGACGTTTGATATATATATTTCTTCTCTGCGAAGTCCCATCGCCTCAATAATCTTGGTTAGCAACTTCCCTGCGCGTCCGACAAAGGGAAGAGATTGCATATCTTCGTCTCGGCCAGGCCCTTCTCCAATAAACATGACCTGGGCGTTTGGGTTTCCGTGGCCGAAAACGATATTGGTTCGGCCTTGGGTTGCGAGTGGACAGCGTGAGCATTCGGAGTATTGTTTTTTGAGCTCATCAAGCAGTTGTTGTTTCGTTTGGCTTTTTTTGCTTGGCGTTGTTTGGCTGGTTGGTTTTTCTTCGTAGACCGTTCCCTCTGGTTGTTTGGCAAGAAATGATAAATAGCTTTCGATTTTTTTATCCATGATTTTTCCCCGGAAGATTTTTGGAGTTTTTTGACATTCAAGCTTAACCAAATAGCTATGTTCTGCAAGTTTGGCTGGGTCCGCGCCTCTTATTCTCCGTACTTTTCTGTAAGTTGGCGCTTGTGTTTTTGGAGGTACGTGTGTAAAAAATTCCCCCAATTGGTTGTTTGCGCCAGGCTGTTTTTAAGATATGACGTATGGAGGGACTTTGTGGGGAAATAGATTGAGAGACCGCTTGCGCTTTTGACGTTTCTCCCGGTGGTGTTGTGTACCACCTGTTCCGTGAGTAGTTTTGCTCCTTCTATGAGGGCCTCCTTAAGATTTTCCATTAGTGTTGTTTCTTGTGTTGTTCGTTTTGTTTGTTGAGCGGGGGGCGTTTGGTCTTCCATCTCTTGCGCGAGGCTTTTATAGAAGGATCCAAGGTCGATGTAGTCTGTATCAAGAAAGGAGATTGTTTGCTGGGGGTTCCCGCGGACTTTTCGCAAGAGGTTAAGAAACGTATGTTTTTTTGTTGTCTTGAGTAGTTCTATCGAGAGTGTTGCAATGGTGTCGATGTTTTGCTCAAGAACGGTATAGTTTTCAAGATTGACTGCTGATTGAGTAAGGTCCGCGAACAGTCTGTTATACTTCTCCCCGTAGGCGTTGACGATCTGTTGCGCTAGCTCAAGTGGGGATAGGCTGCGGGACGCAAAATGACTCAAAAATTTTGAATAATCCCAGCCTGGACCAGGTTCGATTTCCTCTGAGCCGACCATATAGGTTGCTGCGTTTTTTATTTGGCTTCCGATTTCAACTGCGGCCATATGGCAGGCATCCATGCCAAGGAGGTCAATTTTTTTCCCGCCCAAAAGTTCTTTAGATATTCGCTCAAGAACCGTTTTGAGCTCAGGATTAGAGATGTACGTGTGCCCAATGTCATTAAATGCGATCCCTCGAAGATTGACAATGCTTCTATCGATTTCATAAAGATTGGTTTTTGGATTGAAATAAAAACAGTTTTCTCGTAAGTAGGGGAGGAGCTTTCGCCATAAGTGCGGGTCCTTTGCCCCTGATCCGTGGTTCCACAGGACGAGCGCAAGGTGGTCGGCAGGATATTTTGAGATTATTTCTTTGACAAAGTCATATAGGTTTTCTGTTGTGCCGCTTAGATTCGTTGGAGGTTGGGTTTGTGTTGAAACAACCACAGAGTGTCCTTTTTCGATTTTATATCGCGTGACCGATTTTTTTCCAAAGTTGTCTACTTGGGCAAAGATGTTGATGTTTGGATTGGAGCCAATTTGCTGCATTTCTTTGATATTGTGTTGACCATAGCGGTATAGGTTGTTGTTTGCGGCAATGTAGACAAGGAAGTTCCATTTCCCCTGTTTGACTGAGGCCGACGAAGCCGACCCCATGAAAAGTGATAAGAAGACGATAGCTTTTATTAGCGCGTACGAAAGGTAGATAAGCGATGGCCTTTGTTTCATATAGCACTCCTTTTTGCGGAAGACTTTGGTTTCCTTTTTATAATAGAAAATTTTGGGGGGCTGGGGCAATAGATTGGAGCTTTTTTTCTTTATTCTAGGGGGTTTTTCTGGATAGGCCCCATGCTAGTGCTGCGGTGATGCCAAAGCTGAGCTGGAAGTCGAGAAAGAAGAGTTGTGAGGGGTTGGTGACCAGGGTGGTAAATGCGATAAGCTGCAATAGATAGAGCAGGTTTGGCTGTCGGTTTAGGGCGCTCCCGAGTTGGTATAGCAAGAAAATAGAGATGGCCCGGAAGAATGAGGTACTGGTCCAGCTAAGCAGGGCGTAGGTGAGGCATATTCCCGAAAGAAGGATGTTTTTGCATGATAAGGGGATGGGGAGGAGCGCAAAAAAAGCGGACCATAGCATGATGAATAGGGCTATGTGGAGACCTGAGCGGGCCAGGTGGTGTGATGTTCCCCAATAGTAGAAGTTGTGATGTTCGGGGATCTGTTCCTTGTTGCCAAGAAAAATGCTTGAGAAGTATTGAAACGCTAGGGGGGGTATTTTTTTTTGAAGAGCGCTATAGAGCTCGGATCGCTTTTGCAGAAAAATCTTTTTTAGGGAAAGGCTTTGTTCGGGAATTATTGTGTCGCTCGATTTTTTTAACGATATGGTTCCAAGAATGTTTTCTTTGATTGCGTATGATAAAAAACCTTTGTCCTGGGGGGTGGTAAGCGTGACATTTTGTAGCCGGACAAGATCGCCCGGCTTTATTATTCTGGTGCGAGTCTGTCGGCACCAGACTTTTCCCGAATATGGTTTTTGTAGGCGAAGAGTGATTATATTGTTTTTTTTATCGATTGCCCTCGCAAGAAGCGAGCCTTTTTTATTAATGATTCTCTTTTGTTCGCTTGTGTACTGGTGAATTTGATATGTAAGTGCGAGAGAACCAACAAGAAACAGGAGAGGGGCGCTGACTAAAAAAAGTATAAATTGTTTTTTTTTGAACCATACACATGGCAAAAAGCAAGCGAGAGAGGTCAGGGCAAGTGGCAATAGAAAGCGGGGCGCAAAAGAGAACTGTTTTTGAAAATAAATCCCTGTGATGAATGCAAGTAAGAGGTATGCTAAGGTAGTTGGATACATATTCTGTTTTAAATTTGTTTTTAGGAGAGCATTATGAAAATTAAAAAGAACATAAAAAAAATTGTTGCACACGAAATTCTTGATTCCCGTGGAAATCCAACGATCGATTGTACCGTTGTTCTTGAAAGTGGTCAATGTGGTCGCGCAAATGTTCCGTCGGGCTCGTCGGTTGGAACACATGAAGCGGTTGAGCTGCGCGATGGTGACAAAGGGCGCTTTAATGGGAAGGGTGTTTTGCGTGCGGTTGAGCACATCGAAAAAATTATTGCACCCGAGCTAACAGGGAAGCCCGCTGACGTTTGTATTTGCGATAAGATTATGCTCGATCTCGATGGAACGGTCAATAAATCAAAACTTGGCGCAAATGCGATTTTGGGTGTAAGTATGGCGGTCGTGCGGGCGCAGGCAGAGGCTGAGGGCAAGGCGTTGCACCAGATGATACGAGAGCTCTTTGATTCTAGCGCTGGCCCGGTAAATTGTGCGCCACAGGCGATGTTTAATGTCCTTAATGGTGGGGTTCATGCAGATACCAAGATGGACTTTCAAGAATTTATGATTATACCGGTTAGGCAGGATCGATTCTCTGATATGCTGCACACGGCGGTGTTGGTATATTATGAGTTAAAAAAGCTTTTGCATAATGAGGGTTATTCAACCAGTGTTGGAGATGAGGGCGGGTTTGCGCCTTGTTTTGATCCTGCCAAAAAATCGCGTGAGCGGCAAGCGCTTGATTTTTTAGTTAGGGCGGTTGAGGGGGCAGGTTTTTCTCCTGGCAAAGATGTTCTGTTTAGTTGCGATGTTGCGGCGACTCACTTTTATTCGAAGCGTGATAACAAGTATATCGTATCTGGGGAGAAGTTAAGTGCTCAAGATCTTATCAATGAGTATAAGGAGTTGGTTAAGTTGTACCCCATTTGTTCGATTGAAGACGGCCTTGATGAGCAAGATTGGGATGGTTGGGCGCTTTTGACGAAAGCCTTGGGCGAGAAGGTTATGCTGGTTGGGGATGACATTTTTGTTAGTAACCCTGAGCGAATTCTCAGGGGTGTTGGTGAGCAGATTGCGAATGCTGTATTGATTAAACCAAATCAGATTGGAACGGTAACAGAGTGCTTACGGGCAGTTTCTGTTTGCAGGGCTAATCGCTACAGAACGGTTGTTTCGCATCGATCAGGGGAAACTTGTGATACGTTTATCGCAGATTTGGCTGTCGGAACGAGCGCCCGCTTTTTGAAAGCGGGCGCGCCAGCGCGAGGAGAGCGGGTTGCTAAATACAATCGGTTATTGGAGATTTCGTCCATCACCAGCCAAATCTAGACGATTTTTTTTCTACGTGTTGTTTTTTTACGCTGTAAGCGCTCTTTTTTTATGTCTTCAGAGAGCTTTTTTTGGCGAATCTCTGCTTCGATTAACTCTTCAGCTCGGAAGTATGGGTCTCGCTCGATTCGGACTGATTTTGGTTGAGTCTTAGCTTCTGAGTACTCATCGATTGGTCTAAACATGCCTTTTCTTAAATCGGCAAGTTTTTGTTTGATTGATTGTTTTTCCGGTTTAAAGAACCATCGTTGGATTGGATCTCTTGTTTTTCTAATCTCTTCGACGTTCATGATTTGGTATTTTGCATAATCGAGTTTGAGTTGGGTGTACTCGTCTGGTCCGCCTTCAAATTTTGGTTTAATAATACTCGGTCTGACAAAGACGTACAGGTTTGTTTTGTCGATCGATTTTGTTTTGCTTCGGAACAAATTTCCGAGGATTGGAATGCTTCCCAGGATTGGGGTTTTATATAGATTAATCGTTGTTTTCTTTTTAGTTAAGCCGCCGAGGACAAGAACCTCTCCTGTTGCCATAGAGGTTCGCGTTTGAATGTTTCGATTTGATCGATTTGGTCGGTCTGCGGCCCCTGTTCCTAAAAATTCACTTAACTTAATTTCTACTTGAAGGTCCACTAACCCGTTTAAGTTTATGCGAGGGGTAATTTTCAGTTCAGTTTCTGCTTTGACAGTATCATATTTTTGTATTCGCTGCCCCCCCTGAGCTTCTATTTTTCCTGCAATTGTTTTCGCAAGCGTAACAATCTGTTTTGCAGGGGTGTTGTTCTGCGTTATCATGAATGGCTGGGTAATAATATTGGTGTTAGTTTTACTAAAAAATGATTTTATTACCATCCAAATATCACCTTGTTTTCCCGCCGTTATTGACGTTGTGCCCCGTTCTCCGGATGCGACGGGACCAAGATCGGTATTATATTCTTGACTCCCACTCTGCTCTGAGTCGGGATCAATTTGTATTGAGCGTAGGTTGGTTGTGAACCAGCCCATACCCCTAACAAGAGACTTTCCTGTTTTTTCGCGTATTTGCGTTCCGAGTTCTCGTTCTGTTGCTTCATCGATGTCAACAACCATGACTTCCATAGCGACTTGGGGCTGTGGTTTATCGAGTTTGTTTATGAGTATTTCTAATCGGCGCCAGTCATCTTGGTTACAGGAAATAATGAGTCGGTTGCCGCTTCCCATACTCTCATCTCCAACTTTAGGGTTTTCTGCATGGATGACAACGTCTTCAAAAAATTTAAATTCTCCAACGAGCGGGCTTTTTTTTGCGGCTTCTGGAGGGGGTTTAACCATACGGTCTAAAATAGGCTTCATCTTTATTGCTTCAACATATTTTAGTTCTTTGATATGAACTCTAGATTGAGCTGCTTCCATAGGAATATCTAGATACTTATGAATAAAGTCGATTACTCGGTTGATATTGTCTTCGAGACCGAGCAGAATCAGTGCGTTCTGACGTGGTTCTGGAATTATTTTTGTTGTGTTAGAAAAGTATGTGATCTCCTTTGTTTCTTTTGGTCCAAAGAATCGAATTGGCTGTTGGTTGTTCTGGGGACGTTCCATAATGTGCAGGGTAAAAAGATTTGCGATTTCGTCTGCGTTCGTATGGCGCAAGCGAATGATTTTTATTGATTCTCGAAGTCCACCGGTGTCGAGCTCTTTGACAATTTTCATTGCTGATTTGATGTTAAAGCATTTGTCGGTGATGATACAGGTTGCCAGGTCTTGGTTTGTGTGGACTTTGCCAGGGCCAAGCAGGTCGTTAAGAATTTTGCCGGCAATTTGGGTGGAAATATTTTTTAAAATGTAGACATAGCGAACAACAAGATCGCTCTCAGGAAGGTCTTCAGGTTCAACCCCTTTGCCTGAAGAATAAAACGGCAGAGGTTCTTGCTTGTTCGTGTTGCTTGGAACAATTCGATAGACGCCATTGACGTCGATGATCGTGAAGTTGTTCATCTCAAGCAGGGTTAGCAGGACGTTCCATGCCCGTTCAAGCGTGAGTGGCTCGCGGGTGGTGAGAGAGACGGTTTTTGTTTTGAGATCTTTATGATGAATGAAATTGATATTTTTTTGTTTTGCAAGGTAGTTAACAACGCTGTCGAGGGAAGCGTTTTCAAAATTGAGGTATATATCAGCGACCTCTTTGGGCTGCGCGGTTGCATATAAAAAAACAGAAAACAGGATGATTATTATTTTTTTACTCATTCTTCTACAACCTCTCTTTTATACTGTTTGGTTGCGAGTGTTAACTCAAAGCTTATGGTTCTATTCGGCGATGATGATACTTCGAGTGCTTTGAGATAGATGATTGGTTCTTGGTAAATGTCCTGCAGGAGTGTTACGAGTTTTTGCATTGTTTGATTTTTAAACGTTGCCTGAAGAAGAATTTCTTGATATTTGATTCCTTCCTGAGTGCTTTCGATAATTGCGCCTTCTTCTGGTTTCCAGTTAGGCTCAGGCTTAATGGCATGTTTGGTGTAGAACCGTTCGAAGTATGTGCTCATATTGAAATTTGGATTGGCGTTGAGAATGGCTTTGATCTTTATTTCTTCTTGTTGTAGCGCTTCATTTTGTGCGGTAATTAGAGCAATTTTATTCGTGGTTGTATTGAGTTTTTTTAGTTGAGCAACCAGTGTGGAGCTTTCATAGTAGATGTAATAGCTTATTGAGAATGCAAGGACAGCAACGCCGGCTATCGCTATTGTAATGTGCTGACGAAGTTGTTTTTTACTAAGCGCTTGGAGATATTGGGTTAATTCTGCAATCTGATTGGTAATCATAGAGACTTTTCTTTTAGTTTAAATTTTAAGATAAATTTAACACCGCCATCTTCTGCTAGGTCTTCATCATGCTCTTTGATAGAGAGTAGTTTGCTGTTTTGTTCAAAAAACGTTAAAAATTTTTGGTAGTCAGCAAAACTCTCACCAGGCTTTGATTTGAAAATTCCGGCAACCTCGACTATGGGAGCGCCTTGTTCGTCACTCGAAAGAGAGATTTTTTCGGTGGTAATAGAAAAGAGTCGCTTATCTATTGTTTGTGTTAGGTCTTGTAAAATCTCAAGGGGTTTGAGATTTTCTTGTAAAAAAGGAGTCCATGCTTCTTGGTATCGTTCGATTTCTCTTGTTGCATCTTTCATCAATGTAGTCAGGTGGTTTTTTCTTAGAGATGAGGAGCCCGGAGGAAATACTTTTTTTAGCTGCGCTATGGCACTGCGTTCTTTTTGTAAAACAAGTGCTTTTAAATTACTTATCTGCAAGAAACCACGAATACTGATGGACGCAAAAATAGTGAGGGTTATGAGCGCGGCTACTATTATCTGTTTGTTTGCGAGTGGGAAGTTTGTTTTTGCGAAATTTTTTTTGCGCAAGTTAAATTCATCGTGAGGAGCGTATGGTATGGCGCTTCCTAGGGCGAGTGCGTAGCGAGTCCAGTTTGTGGCGACTTGCTTGGTTTTGTTTTTAAAAAATTTGGTTTTAAAAAGTTTGTTGCAAGAGAAGTTTTCGCATGGGGTTTGTAGTAGTGTACTTGCAAAGTCGGTTAAGTTTTTGATTTGTGATCCTTTTCCGGCAACAAGCAATTTGCTGATTTCTTCATAGAAGTTGAGTTTTAGACTAAACGAGTTAAGTGTGAATTGGATGTCATTGAGAAAGGTGGAGAGGTATTTTTGTGCTGCTTGGTTATATTGTGGATCATCGTGTTTCTGAGTTCCAAAATCGACAAGATTTTTCATAATTTCGGTAATGGGTTTATTGGTGTCTTTGCTGATGTGTTCGGCGATTGTATTGATTCCTTTGGAGATATTGCGAATGAGGCGCATTTGGCCGTTCAAAAGAAAAGCAATATTTGTTGAGGTCGTGTCAATATTAATAATTGCGCTTGCTGTTGGCAGGTTTTTGTATTCAGGAGTTTGAAGATACAGCCCATAGAGGGCAAAGAGGTCAACGGTAATGGCGTCAGGATCGACTTCAGCTTCTTGATAGATATCGAAGATTGGTTGTAATTCTTGTTTTCTGATTGCAGCAACGAGAATTTGAGATGTTTGCTCTTCTTTATTTTGATTGGTGATAATGAAATCGACAATCGCCTCGTTCATAGAAAAAGGGAGCATTGGCTCCACCTCATATTCAACGACCATTCTGATTTTTTCTATATCGGTAAATGGTAATGTTAATTCTTTAAACGTGACGATTGAGCTTGAAATTACAATTCGTATTTGATCATATTTTGGCAATTCAGAGATGATCTTATTGATGGTTTGACCGACTCGTTCTGCATGGCGATCAGGGGCCCCTGGTGGTATCTGCTCTTCTCGTAATTGTTCAATGTTTGTTATGGTGCTTGTTGCGTAAATTTGTGCTGCGCTGACCATATTCTCTTCAACTGAAATACCAACAATTCGTTGCGCAATGAGGCGACGGGTTTTTGTTTTTTCAGGAAGAAAGAGCTCTTGTATCATAATGGAAGACCCTTTTGTTGGCGTTTAGCAAGAAGAGTTTTAAGTTTTTTGCGGCGTCTTTTTCGTTTTGATAGTGTGTTCTCTGTGGGGTTATGCGAAGACAGTAGATTTTTTAACTGGTTTCTTCTCTTTATGCGGCTTGATGCTTTACCCGGTGAAAGCATGTTTTTGAGTTGTTGTCGTCGAATTGTAAATTTAGGAGAAACCAGGCTTTCTTTTTCTACCAATTCTTCTTCTAACTCTTCTGGTTCTTCTTTCTCGTCGGTGTCTTCTTCTAGCTCGTCTTTGTCTGGTTCTTCTAGATTTTCTTCAGGAGTTTCTATTGTTTCAGGTTCTATTATAGGCGGCTCTTGAGCTTCAGGTGGTTCAGGTGTAATGATTGGCTCAGTTGGTTCGACAGGTTCGACAGGAAGTATTGGCGTTATCGGAGGTTCAGGTGGTTCTAGAGGGGCTACTTCTTTTCTGGTTGGTATTGTGTGATAGTATGGATCATTCTTGATATCGACCGACGTTGGTTGGTAGCGGGCATTAGCATAGTCGATAATTTTATGCGAGTAGGTTTCACCTTCGCCGTTAAAGAACCAGTTAAAGATAGGGTCTTTTGTTTTGCGTACTTCAATTGCGTCATCAATGTCTTCTTTTGCCTGATTCATCTTCATTTTAGTATATAGGTTGACCCCAGGTGCTTTGCGGGGTTTAATGATGGTTGGGGCCATAAAAATAAAAATATATTCTTTATTAATTATTCGTTTTTTCTCTTTGAACAACCAGCCGAGAATTGGAATACTTCCTAAAAGTGGAGTTCGATAGGTATCTTCGATTACTTTTGTTTTTACAAAGCCGCCGAGGACTAAGACCTGGCCGTTTGCTATCGAGACCTTTGTGTCGAGTTTTCTTGTTGATGTGTCCGGTCGATCGACATCTGCTGTGTTTTGGAATTCACTTAAGTCTACTCCTATTTCTAGCGTGATAATGCCGTCAAGGTTGATTTGTGGTTTAACAGCGATTTTGATTTCTGCTTCTGCGTCTTGATAGCCACGTGCGTCACCGATATTACCAGTTGCCTCAGCAACCGCTTGTTGGTAGGAGATTCTTCTTTTTTCACCGACGGAAATCAATGCTTTTCGCATGTTTTTAGCGACGATGAATGGTTTGTATAGTACGCTCGTGTTGGTTTGTGTTTTGAGCATGCGAACAAGAGCCCAAACGTCACCTGTTCCGCCGAATGACAGAACGGTTGATCCAAGCCCGAACGTCATCTTTTGAAGAAGGTCACCAAGAAGAGAATACTGGTCTTTTCCATTGACGGTTTGTTTATCAAAGATAACATTTGTCATGTTGGCTGCTTGAGCGTTGATATTGCTTCCAAGCTGGCCGTGTTTTTTATTTCTAATTTGGGCGCCGAGTTGTTTTGTGTTATCGAAGTTTACCGATACAATTAGTGTTTCCAGAGCGACCTGTGGTTGTGGTTTATCCAGACTTTTAATTGTTTTCTTAAGAAGCCTCCAGTCCTGGTCGTCGGTTGATGAGACAAGAAGTCTGTTGTTTGCTTTGTCCATAGCAAAGCGCATCTTTTTGAAATATTTTACGCCACCTCTGGTTCCACCATACTTTGCGGCAGGAGAGTCTGATGAAGACTCTGTAACCGCTTCTAAGATATCTTTTATCTGGTCAACGTCTGTATGGTTTAACTCGTAGAGGTGAATAGGAGATTTTATACCTTTGAGTTCGGTGTCAACATACTTAACAACAAAATCTTCGATTCGTTTAATTGATTTTTGGTCACCGAGTAGAATCAATGAGTTTGTTCTGGGTTCAGCGATGATTTTTGTTGTTGGCGGGAAGTATTCGACTGACGCATCCGGTGTTCGACCGAGCAGCCGTGCTAGCGGGTGCCCTTGTGGTTTTTGCATGAGGCTCTGGAAAAGCTTTTTTACATCGTCGGCATTTGCCTGTTTTAGATGCATGACGGTAACCGACTGTTTGACATCGGTTCGATCGAGCTCCTGAATGACCTTCATGGCGGCTTTAATGTTGTGACTTTTATCAGTTATAACAAAGCCGTTTGCATTTGGATGGTCAATAATTTTGCTTGGATTGCTTAGCATGCTTTGTAAAAGGCTTCTCGCTTGGCTTATTGGTATGTTGGTTAAAAAGGTGACATACCTGATTGTTAGGTCATTGTCTGGAAGGCTTTCGGCCGGTGTGTCGACAAAGACCGGTAAGGGTTCGGTTAGTTTGGCATTTTTTTGAATGACTTTGTGTAAGTCGCCTACTTTGACAATGCTAAAGCCTGACATCTCTAGAATTGTTGAAAAGATGTTCCACGCGCCCTCTATAGAGAGTGGATCTCGTATGGTCAAAGAGATTTTGTTACCTGCGATTTTTGGGTCGGTGACGACATTTATTTTTTTTAAGTCTCCTATATAATCGACAAAAGTTTTAAGATCGGCGTTGTCGAAGTTGAGAAAGATGTCTTTTTCTTTGCTAACAGGCTTTTCTTTTTCAGGTTCTGTTGGTTCTTCAGGCTTATCGAACTCATCTTCTTCTTTTTCTTCGTCTCGTTCTTCTAGTTCTTCATCTTCTTCTTCTTCTAGTTCTTCTTCTTTTTCTAGCTCGTCGTCCTCTTCTTCAAGGACATCAGATTCTTCATTTTGTGCGACTAGTCTGGTTGGCTTGTAAGAGTAGTTATCTATAATTTGTTTTCTTCTTTTGGTATGAAGTTCTTGATAGAAGACACAAAGCGCTGTGCTGAGAAGGAGTAGGACGCTGAGCAGTGTTTTTTTCTTGTTCATAAAACGGTTCTCCAACCTATCGAGTTCGCGTGTTTCGGACGCGAGCTCGTATATTTTCTAATAATCGTTTTCTTATCTCTTCAATTGCTTGATTTTGTCGTTGACTGTGCTTTTTAGCGAACTCTCGTCTTTCTTGTTCGCGTTGTTGCAGCTTGCTTAATTTAAATACGACCGCTTCTTTTTTGTGTGGATCACTTGGTTTTGCATTCGGTACAAACTCTTTTTTCTCTATGGGCTTAATTTCAGTTAGTTTGTAGTTGAGGTTTAACGCTTGTTGTCCGCGTTTGAGATTGATTGTTATTGAGTCGCCGGTTTGCTTTTTTATGATTGAGTCATATGCAGTAATTCTATTTTTTATATTTGCGGTTTGTATGTCGTCGATGGCGGTTATTATATCGTTTTGCTTTAGCCCAAGTAATTCTCCAATTCCATCGGGAGCGAGGCTTGCAAGTTTTATGCCAATTGGTTTTCCTGCGTTGTAAGCCGTTAGCATAGAAAGCATTTCTGTTAATGTTCCGAGCGATGGAATTTGCTTAGGGAACTGCTTGATGTCGATTTCGAAGGTATCGTCCTTTACTTTTTTTACAACAGAGTTCCATTTTTTATCTAGGTCATGGGTTTCGGGGACTTCCTGCTTACGAAGCGAGATGGTTTCGTGCTGACCGTTTGCTCGAAGAAGTGTGATGCTGGTTTTGCCGATTTTTATTATTTGTGCATCTTTGATTATGTCACCAACATGATGCATCGTCTCTTTTCTGGTTTCGTCTATAATCATGGTGATGCTTTTCTCTTCGCTCGGGGAGAAAACAACTCCTTGGACGGTTATGTTTAAAGGAGGGATGAATGAGGGCCTTTGGGGTTCTTGGGGGACTGGAATGGTGACAGTTTTTGGTTGGGGAATTGGGGTGACTAAGCTTTTAAGTGACGGTACAAACTCTTTTTTTGCGTAGGTTTCAAACAGGTCATATTTATATATATTTTCGATACTTTCTGGTGGCAGTTCAGTCTTGATTGGTCGCTCTTCAATATGGATTCTTTTTTTTTGAAAAGCTGGGGGTGATTGTTGTAGTGCTACTCCAAGTAAGAGGGTGACAATGAGTATGGCCAGTAATGAGCTATTTACCATCCACAATTGTTGCTTCATAAGGAGACCTTGTATGTAAGACGTAATAGAAACACTTTCGAAGATACTTTTCTTGATGTAAATATGTCAAGAAAAACGTCATGGGGAGGGGACAAGCGACAGTATCTTTTGAATTATTTGGTCCGACGAGATATTTTCTGCTTCTGCCTCATATGAGAGTATGATGCGATGACGTAAAACGCTAGTAAGAACTGCTTTAACGTCGTCAGGAATCACAAAGTGTCGTTTTTTGAGAAATGCATGTGCACGCGCCGCATGGTGAAGGGCCAATGTTGCTCGAGGAGATGCACCATATTCGATCATAGGGTTTGGTTTTCTTGTTGCGAAGACAAGTGTAAGTATGTAGTTGACAATTTTTTCGTCGATATAAATTTGTTTAATAATATTTTGTGCATTTGCAAGGTCCTGAGAGGTGATAAGAGATTGTAGCATTGCTGGAGTAAATACGGTTTCTATGACTTTCTTTTCTTCTTCGTACTCAGGATATTTCATCAAAAGCTTAAACATGAAACGGTCGACTTGTGCTTCTGGCAGGTGGTAGGTTCCCTCTTGTTCAATCGGATTTTGTGTTGCAAGGACGAGAAATGGTTTCTCAAGCAGATGGGTTTCATCACCGATTGTGACTTGGTGCTCCTGCATTGCTTCGAGCAGAGCGGATTGGACTTTTGCCGGTGCTCTATTGATCTCGTCTGCAAGGATGACATTGGCAAATATTGGGCCACGCTTTGTTTGGAAAGATTCTGTTTTTTGATTATAGATAAGTGTGCCGATTAGGTCCGAAGGCAAGAGATCTGGGGTGAACTGAATACGCTTAAAAGAAAGGCCGATGATTTCGGTGATTGCTTTAATAAGGGTTGTTTTCGCGATTCCAGGAACACCCTCAAGAAGAATGTGTCCGTTACATAGAAGACCGATAATAATACGCTCGACGATTTCGTCTTGGCCGATGACTCGTTTTTTAATTTCTGTTTTGAGCCCCTGCCATCGATAGTTTTCTTCTTCGATTTGTGGCTTTAGATTGGTAGCGCAATTTATTTCTGTTTTTGAAATACTGTCCATGATATGCTCCTGATTTATACTTCGATTTTCAATTCCAGTAGCTTATTTTTCAATTGTGGCATTGTGAGGTTGAGGCGCTGCGATACTTGTTCTATATCGTAACGATTTTTGCGCAAGAGATAGCGTAGGAAGTTTCTTTTAAACGCCTCTGTTGCCTGATCAAGAGAGTTGAATCGAAGTAGCGACTGTTCTTCGACGAATAGCCTATCGGTTTCACCTATTGTTGGTGCGAGTTTGTCTGGGGTAATGACGGCGTTGTCTTGTGTGGCATGTATAACGATGTTTTCAATAACCTGTTTAAGCTCACAAATATTTCCTGGCCATGTATGATTACGTAAAGCTCTTATACTTTGGGTTGTAAAGACGGTTCTTTTTTTGTGTTTTGTGTTATAGAGCGAGAGATAGTGATTGACAAGGAGGGGGATATCGTAAGGACGTTTTCTTAGTGGTGCTATTTCGAGTGGGGCTTTGTTAAGTAGCGCAAAGAGTGACGTATTAAATTTACAATCTTGCATAAGATGAAAAAGTGAACGGGTGCTAGAAGCGATGATACGCGTCTTATTGTTGTTTTTGAGCAGTTTTAGCATTGTCACTTGTTCGTCTGGGCCGAGTTGGTCGATGTTTTTGAGAAAAATGGTTTTCGCGTCAAAATCACAGATTTTTTTGGGAATCGTTTGGCAGTCGATTGTTTCGAATTGGGATTCATGAAGCCCACTTTTTTTATGAATGTAGTGCGCAAGAGTTGATTTGCCAGCTCCGTATTCGCCATAAATCAAAATTGGAAATTGGTGTGGAGCTAGGCGATCGCTTTGCTGTATAAGCTCAAGAAAAAGATTGCTTTCGCCTATTATGTTATAAGCTTGTCTCTCACTTGTATTAGTTTGCTTTGGTTCTGTATTTTGTATTGGACTTTTTTTCAAAAAATCTATTTTGCTTAAAATTTCATCGAGGTTAAGTGGTTTTTCGATAAAATCGATTGCGCCCTTTTGAACTGCTTCGATGGCGATTGGTATTGTGCCAAAACCCGATATAATCATAATTTTTTGGTCGGGATATTCTTTTTTGATCTGTGTCAGAAGTTGTAGACCATTACAGTTGGGCATGAAGATATCAAGTAGTATAAGATCAGGTATCAGTTCACCAATAAGAAAAGATGCTTGGTGCCCATCCTGTTGTGAAGCAATGCGAAGCGTTTCAACTTGATAAGCTTCGTCGACGAGAGCGTCTTTGAGTGTTTGAAGAATTGTTTCTTCGTCGTCAAGAATGAGAATGAGTGGGTTTTCTGTATTCATAGTGATGTTATTGTTACATAGCGTGAGCTTTTTGACAATATGGGTTACCTTGGTATTCTTCGGGCAGTGTTCTGAAATTATGTTTTTTTATTAACATTAAACAGATCTAGGAAAAAAGATGAAAAGCTTCTCGTCTAATGGAATAGCTCTTGCTTTGGTTCTATGTTTTGCTCTGGCCTCTGGCCAAGAGTGTGTTGGTATGAGGAGGCGTCATGGGGATGAGCGCTCAAGACAAAAAAAACTTTTCGAGAATGAAAATTTTTTATTTAAAAGAGAACAGAAAAATTTTAAGAACCGTAGAAAGTTTTTTGGGATAAAAAATCAAGAAAAACAGATAGAAGAGTTAGTTAAGACCAACCCATTAGTCCTTGCTTTTTTGATTAATAGTATTTGTCGGTCTTTGGTGAATCAGATAAAAAAACAGGCTTGTAATACTATGGTAAAGGTTAATACTCCTTTTATTCTGGGAATGATACTTAAGGGAGTGTCTGGAGAGCCTCTACCAGGAGATAAATATATAGGGACGGATTGTAAACCGGTTCCTTCTATGGTGGGCCTTAATGTGTTGTGCAGGATGTATAACAAATATTCTACCCCGGAAGGTAGGACCTGGAGAGAGTATCAGGGAATTACTGATTGCTCGAGCTGCTATGAACGACTTGATTTTCTGTCGGGTGCCGTGAAAAAGTGTTCAACATCAGTGTTATATGATGACAGTGGGTTTGCCCAAAACAAAACCATGTGTTTCGTTGAATCAGAGGGGTGTTGCGAAAAAGCGCTTCTACACACTTTGGTGGGGGCGTTAGCCACCATGGGGGTTGTTTTGTGTGGTACTTGTATATACAAGGGGGTTAAATTTCTTGTATTGCGGTATAAAAGCGTCAATAAAAAGAAAAAAGAAAATGTGACCCCCGAAGAGGGTCCAGCTGATAAGATTGTGGCTGGGAATGTAGTGAATGTGATGAGTCAGTACTCATAGAAGCAGCTAATCTATGGGTCCTTTGGACAGTCCACGAATAAACTGATAAATATACGGGTTGTCGCTGTCCCAAATGTCTTTGGTTGGTCCTTTATAGACAACTTTTCCCTCAAATAGCATGGCGACAGAGTCTGCATAGTTAAAAATGTCGATGTCGTGTGATATGACGAGCGTTGTTGTCTGTTGTTCATCATGAGTTTTTTTGATTAACTCGTGGATTCGTCTAACTGTTATTGGATCGAGGCCTGTTGTTGGTTCGTCATAGATTAAGATTTTTGGGTTGAGCATAAGTGTTCGCGCTAGACCGACCCGTTTTCTCATGCCGCCTGACAGCTCTGAAGGGTATTTATCAAGAACATCTGGTTTGAGGCCGACGCTTTGAATTCGTTCTATAACCTTTAGCTTGACCTGTTCTGGTGGGATATCGTTTTCAAGCATGGTGATGCCGACGTTTTCAAAAACAGTTAGTGAATCGAGAAGGGCTGCAAATTGGAAAACGTAGCCGCATTTTGTAAATATTTTCTGTTGTTCGGCGCCCTTGAGTTTTGTAACATCTTCCCCATCTATAATCACCTGCCCAGCATCAGGTTTAATTAATCCAATAATCTGTTTGAGAAGAACAGATTTACCCTCTCCCGATCGGCCTATAATAGCAATAAACTCGCGGTCTTGAACTTCTAGATTGAGCCCCCGAGTTATTTTTTTAGGACCAAACGATTTTTGAAGGTTTTTTATTTCTATCATATTTTTATTACCACATGAGTGACGAGAGGACGTAATCGGCCATGAAAATTGTAACGTTTGCCATAACGACACTCTCTGTTGTCGACAATCCAACCCCTGCAGCACCACCAGTGGTGATGTACCCCTTATAACATCCGATCGAAGAGATCAGAAATCCAAAGAGACCTGCTTTAAATAACCCCTTTGTAATGTCGGTAAGCTCTGAGTATTCGCGTACAGCTTCCATATATGTCTCTGGATTAATTCCCAAGACATGTACTGATATTACATATCCAGAGACGATTCCGCATAACATACAAAAAATAGCAAGAAACGGCATGATAAGAGTCGTCGCAACAATTCTTGGCACAATTAGATATTGATGAACGTCGATCGAGAGTGTTTTGAGGGCATCGAGCTGTTCGGTGATCCTCATCGATCCTATTTCTGCAGTCATAGCTGAGATTGCCCGGCCGGTTACCATAATTGCCCCTACGACCGGTCCAAATTCTCGTGCCATAGAAAGAAAAATGAGCGTTCCAATGAAACGCTCAGCGCCGAATTTATGTAGCCCGACATATGCTTCGAAAGCGAGAATAGCCCCGATCGCGCCACCGGTCAGCATGACGACACTTAATGAATTAACACCAATATGATTTGCTTGTTTAAAGATTTTTTTGATTTTTGGTTTGGTTGTGAAGAGAGTTCTTAGGGCGTCATACATGAATGTGACAAGTGATCCGGCGCCGTCGCAAAAATTTATCGCTATTTTTCCTACCTGATCAACAGCTTTAACGACCATACTTGTTCCTCTTTGCTTTACCTATGAGCTTAGGATAGATATATCGTGTTAGCTATGCAAGTTTCCAGGAAGTTATTTTTCGAGGGGCTTTCCAGGCTTGCCTGGTTGTCCTGGTTGACCAGGTACTGTTTTTTGAGTAATCGGAGCTCGGTAGCCAGTGAGACGAGAGGTTTCGGCTTCTCGTGTTCTGAGGATGGTTAAGGTAAGTGCACCCAGCATAAAGATAGCGCCCATGATCCAGGTTGTTTTCTCAAAAAAATCTTGGCCCCCTGATCCGCCAAACAGCATTTGGCCGCCTCTTCCAAGGCTTCCAAGTCCCATATCGCCTTTTCCTTGCTGAACGAGAATAAAGAGTACGAGAAATATTGTTAGGAGAACGAAGAGAAACATAAAAAAACCGACCATTTTTGACCCTTTGTTTTAAATCTATAAAAATTTGAACGATTTATTTTACTATTTTTTCGATCTTTTGGAAATCCAAACCTGCTCCCCCTACCAAGAAGCCGTCGATTTTGCTGATTTTTTTAATTAAAGAGATGCTTTCTGGGTTAATGCTACCACCATAAAGGAGCTTCCATGAGATGTTGGGAGCGTGCTTTCCAATGTGTTCGGTTAGCCAGGTAAAGATGGTATCAAGATGAGCTATATTAGGAGTATTGCCAGTTCCAATTGACCAGATTGGTTCATAGGCGATGCATGGCTCAAGATACGGGCGGACGGTTGTTTTCGTATTGAGTGCATTTAGAAGTGGTGCCAGCTGGCTTTCAAGAACGCCAAGCGTTTTTTCTGATTTGTTTTCCTGCTCAGTTTCACCTATGCAGATGATTGGAGTTATGTCGTAGTCAAGGAGGTGGACGCATTTTTGTGCGATACATTTATCATTTTCAGTAAATTCTTTTTTTGTTTCGCTGTGACCTATGATGCAATGGGTACATCCAATTTCTTGTAGGCTCTGTGGAGCAACCTGACCGGTGAAGGCCCCATGAGTGTGACGAGAGACCGTTTGCGCGCCGATCGAGATTGGGGTTTCTTTGAATATTTGTGCTAATGGATAGATGCTCTCTGTTGAGGGGCATAGGATGATTTTTTGTTCTGTTTTTGTTGCAAGTTCGACCAATCTATCGTAGTTGTTTGTTGCGAATTCTATCGTCTCGTTAAATGAAAGATTCATTTTCCAGTTGTTGACAAATAAATAGCGCTTGTTCATTATCACTCCTGAGTTTTTTGACTAGATTCGTTTTTTCAACATGTCTCAATTGTTTGTGATAGTCAAGAGAAATAGATGGGGTCAAGAGTGTCGAAAAAAGCTTGTTTTACTTTGTTGGGGATGACTTTATATTGTTTTATGACCTGTGATTCTGGCTTGTTTTCTATGGAGCCTGTTTTAAAGCCATGGTGCTACCTTAAACTCCCCAAAGAACCCGAAGATCAAGACACGTACCCTGAGTTTGATGATTATGTTGCGGATGTTTTTTTTATGTTAGAAAATCGCTCTTGCCTGCTAACGTTCTTATGGTCTCTTTCAGAGAAGATTGATGTTGGGATTAATCGTGTGGTTGGTACTTTTGTCCCGGGATTTTATATAGTATATTATAACCCTAACGACGACGACCCTTATGGGCTTTGGAACTAGCTTCTATTGCCTAGGAGCCAAAGCCGTCGCGTATTGATAGTTCTTGACGAAATTGTAATTTTACGTATGCTCAAATCTTGCATTGTGTGCGTAAAATCACAAAATTTTAATACTTGTCACGGAGTGATATGCTGCTGCGAACTAAGTCAAAATTGACGATCACCCTTTTCTTTTTCCCTTTTTTTATTTCATGTTTTGTACCATTTATTGGGGCCTCTCGTAGCATCAATAAATGGTTTCCGTTTTTGGATAGACCGGAGTCGTATGTAACAAAGAACGGGTCATATGTTTATCCAGCATTGTTTATTACGAGCGCATCGACCGCTTTTAATAATGGTTCTGGAAACAGGGGTATACCGGAGTTGTGGGGTAAGTATGATCTCCAGGAGGTTATAGCAGGTCTAGCGGCTGTTCGTGCTGCGCAGGGAGAGACGTACAATCCATTTATCGATGAGATTGGGTATACCGACTGGGACCAAAAAAAACTGTTATTTCATGTTGATGGAAAAATACGATCGCGCGGGATTGTATTTGCTCTAGAAAAAAACATATTCGAAACAGACTTTTCTGTAGGAGCATTTTTACCGGTTATGCATGTGGACACATCGTTACTGTATCGATTCGATAGAAACGGTTCTCACGCCGATGCTTTAGAAGCAACAGAGTCAGAAGTTTTTATGCTTGACCGTGTTCGTCGCCAGGTACATAGAGACCTGTGTCTTAAGGGCGCAGCTTGGTCTAAGGCCGGTTTTGGTGACCTTGATCTACATCTGAGGTGGCGGCGTTATTGGGATCACAAGTACAAGATTCGGGGTATAGATCTAACGCTTCAGACTGGAGTTTCGATTCCGACGGGAATGAAGCGCGACGAGGACTATCCATCGTCAGTTCCGGTTGGAACAAACGGTCACTGGTGTTGGTATGGCGATCTTGTGGCTGAGTTGGAGTTGAAGCAGAATTGGCGTTTTGGGGTGATGGCTGGCTTGATGCATCAGGTTCATAAGACTCATGGTGGCACGCGGTTGCCATATCATGCTGAGCCATCGCTGTTTGGTGCGCTGGTTGGTGATGTGTGTATAAGCCCTGGAATGACGCTTAAGTTTGCGCCCTATTTTACGCTTGAAAATTTGATGGATGGGTTGCATGCTCAGTTTCGATATACCTATCGACGTCACAGTTCTGACAAACTTAAGGATAAGCGGGCTTGTAAAGAGGTTCTAAGTTATCTTGAGGCTTCGATTGCAAAAAGTTCTGATATATGCAGCTCTGCGAGTGTTAGATGGTCTAGAAAAAAATTGTCTCGGTGGGTATCGCACTATCTCACGCTTCAAACGGTGTATAATTCTGTGGACGCCATGAAGAATTGGTGGTTAGATCCAAAGATTTATGCGGTATTTGATTATGCTTTTAGCGGTAGAAACGTGTGTAAGTCGCACCAGTTTACGGTAGGTGTCGAGTTATATTTCTGATTAGGGGAAAATTATGAAGTTTTGGCCGGCGTCTCGTTTTTTTGGTCTCTTTTCAAATGATCTTGCCATCGATCTTGGTACTGCAAATACAGTGATTTATGTTCGCAATCAGGGGATTGTTCTTGATCAACCGTCTGTGGTTGCGGTTAAGTATTCAACAAACGAAGTGTTGGCAGCTGGCGATAAAGCAAAGATGATGCTTGGAAAAACACCGGAAAGTATCACCGCTTGTCGGCCAATGCGTGATGGGGTTATTGCAAATTTTGAGTTGACTGAAAGCATGCTTCGTTATTTCATTCGCGAAGTACATAACAATCGTAAAACACTTGTTCGACCACGTATGATTATCGGTGTTCCGTCCGGGATTACTCAGGTTGAGCGTCGTGCGGTCGAAGATTCGGCCAAGCAGGCGGGTGCGCGTGAGGTCTATACGATTATGGAGCCGATGGCTGCTGCTATTGGGGCAGGGCTTCCGGTAGAAGATCCTGCGGGAAACATGATTGTTGATATTGGAGGTGGTACTACTGAGGTCGCGATTATTTCTCTTAAAGATGTTGTCTACTGTAAGTCCGTTCGCGTTGGTGGTGATGAGATGGATCGTTCGATTGTGCAGTACGTCAAGCGAAAGTATAATCTTTTGATTGGTGAGCGTACGGCCGAAGTGATTAAGATGAATATCGGAACGGCCATGCTAGGGGAAGAGTCCAAAAAGTTTGATGTTAAGGGCCGTGACTTGGTAACCGGCGTTCCCAAAACAGTGACGCTTTCTGACGCCGAGGTGTTTGAGGCGCTCACCGAACCAATCTCTGTTATTCTTGACGCGGTTCGTTCGGCGCTCGAAAACGCTCCACCAGAGCTTTCTTCAGACCTGGTTGATCGCGGAATTGTTATGGCTGGTGGCGGGTCATTGTTGCGTGATCTTGACATTCTTATTTCCAAAGAGACAGGACTTCCTGTTCGAGTTTCTGAAAATCCATTGCTTAGTGTTGTGGTTGGCGCCGGAAAGGTGATCGACGAACTCGATTTCTTTCGAGATGCTTTGCTGAAGTAGGTTTTGGTCTCTTATTTGCAACCCAGTTCAAAGTAAAGAGGACGTTGGTTTTGCTTGTCGACGATTTTAATCGTGAAGTGTGGCGAGAAGCTTTCTTTTCGTACTACAAGAATTCCTGAGTGGTTAATTCCGGCAGGAATTTTTATTAAAGAGTCTTGATCTATTGTTTTCTTTTTGATTCTTTTTTCTAGTTTGGTTTCTGTTTTATTGTATAAAACCTTTGTTTGCGGCCCTAGAAACAGGTTTTCCCAGAAGTTGTTATCTTTCAGGCGTTTTCTTGTGTTGTTATATGGCTCGAGATGAGTGGGGGGCCGGCTCTTCAAAGGTTGCAGCTTGGGTATATACTGTATAAGGGTATATACTACTGTAAAAACTTCTTGGATTATGGTGTGAAAAAAATAGTTGTTCCCATAGTTGTCTTAGTCTTTTCGTTTGCCCTAGGGGCTTTTTTCTATTTTTTTGAACATGACTGGATCGATTTCTCTTCATTCAAGCCGTTTTCTCACGCAAAGCCCTCGATAATTCTTGATGATGAAGGACATGAGTTTGCTCGATTTTCGCTTGATCGGCGGGAGCCGGTTAGCTTCGATAAATTGCCTGATATTTTGGTTAAAGCGTTTATTGCCGCTGAAGACCATAACTTTTTTAAGCACTTTGGGATTTCAATGAGGGGAATTCTCAGATCTTTTCTTATTAATCTGTCTCGAGGTCGGGTGGTTCAGGGCGCAAGTACTATTACACAGCAGTTGGCACGCGGCATGTTTTTATCGAGCGAGAAAACTATTTGGCGCAAAGTTCGGGAGATGTTTTTGTCGTTTCAGTTGGAGCGACATTTTACGAAAGAACAGATTTTTGAACTATATGTTAATAATGTCTACTTCGGTCGCGGTATATATGGGGTTGAGGCCGCTTGCAGGCGATTTTGGAATAAGTCTGTGTTTGATATAACCATAGATGAGGCGGCGACGTTGGTGCCGGTTGCGAAGTCAGCACGTTTGTACTCACCGCTTAATGCGCCCGAAAATGCAAAGCGTCAGCGTGATATTACACTAAAAAAAATGAAACGTTGCGGTTTTATCTCGCAGGTGCAGTATGAAAAATCAATAAAAAAAGATTTAAAAATACAAGATTACTTACCAGGAAATGCGATTCGTTTATATATTCAGGAACGAATTCGTCAGTGGGCAGAGCAAAAATGGGGCAAAGATGTGTTGTATCAGGGAGGGCTTAAAATACAAGCGACGATAAATAGAACAAAACAGGAGTTGGCAGAAAAAGCGTTTTGCAAAAAAGTATGCGAGTTGCGTAAGACTGTTGGTGACGAGCTTAATGGGGGTATGATTTCGCTTGAATCACACACCGGAAAAATAAAAGCATGTATCGGTGGTAACAGTTTTCGTGAGTCGCAATTCAACCGGGCATTTCAGGCGGTTCGCCAGATGGGGTCTTCTTTTAAACCGATCGTATATACTACTGCATTGTGTCATGGGATTGGGGTTGATACGATTATGGTCGATGAGCCGGTTGAGATGCAGCTACCTGGTTGCGATACGATTTGGCGGCCGCGGAATTGGGATCGGTGTTTTGAGGGGCCGATGACGCTTGCGCGTGCGCTTTCTTTCTCCAACAATATTATTACGATTAAAACTCTTCTTAAGACTGGCATTTATGAGGTGATCGATTTGGCTCGCCGATTTGGTTTGAATAGGGCTCTATCACCGTACCCCGCTTTAGCGCTAGGTACCGCTGAGGCTACCGTTGAGGAGAGTGCTGCAGCGTTTAATGTGTTTGCCAATAATGGGGTTTACGTCGAACCCAATCTTATTGAATGGGTTCGAGATAGGTGGGGTCAGAAGCTTTGGGAGTACGAGCCGGTATCTCGACAGGTTCTCGATTTGAAGACCAACTCAAAAATGGTAAATGTGCTTTCGCTGCGATTAAAACAGATGAAGCGGCTTATTGGTGATAAAGACTGGATACAGGCCGAGGTCATTGGAAAGAGTGGCTCGACAAATGGCGCGGTAACGACTTGGTTTGTTGGATCGACACCAGGGCTTACGACTTCTATATATTTAGGTCGAGATGACAATAAACCGATGGGTCGCTATGTGTTTGGCTCTCAGACCGCTTACCCAATCTGGTTTGAATTTTATAAAAAACTGAATTTCGATAAAAAACAATTTTATATTGATCCTGATTTGAAAGAGGTTTCTATTAATTGGGTGACCGGATACAAAAACTATGGCAAGCGGAATAAAGATACGGTTGTGATTTTGAAGTGATTGGCTGTTCTATCTCGATAAAAAACCTAGAGCTGCTCGAATCAATTGATCAAGGGAATAGTTTTGGTTTTTGTACGTTTCGGTTAGGTGTTTCATGGCACCGCTAATCTCTGGTCTTGAGTAGTTTAGTGAGGTAAGTACGTCGTTGACGTTCTGCCATTGTACAAAATCCTGTTGCATGTCGGTTTGGACAGACCCACTCGAAATTAATTTTGTAACTTTGTGTTTCAATTGCATGATAAGTTGTTCGGCTTTTTTTGCGCCTATTCCGTTGATCGAGCAGAGAGCGCTTTCGTTTTGCGAGGTAATAATCTCAAGAAATTGAGGTGCTGGGATTTGTGAGAGTATGGTTATTGCGATGCTAGGACCGATTTTTTGGCAGTCGATAATAAGCAAAAAGACGGCTCGTTCTAATTCGCTTATAAATCCATAGAGACTAGGTCCTTTTTCTTGGTTCCAGTGGAGATAACTGTACAGCTCGACCGTTTCACCGAGTTTGATTGTTGAGGTTTGAGGGATATGATAGGAGAGGCCGAGGCCGTTGGCCATGATTGTTGCGCTCTTATCGTTGATTTTATGAACTTTTCCAATGATATAATCGATCATGAATCGCCCCTTGTTCTTGAATAATTTCTTTTGTTTCCAGCTACACGTTTTTAGAATATTGTATGACGTGATTTTTCTGAAGCGGGTACGAGTTGAAATTATCTCAAATATTTTTCAAGAAGTTCTTTTATGACCTTAGGGTTGCCCTTGCCTTTGGTTACTTTCATGGTTTGGCCAATAAAGAAGGTGAACAGACGTTCGTTTCCCTGTTTGTAAGCTTCGACTTGTTGGGAGTTGTTCTCGATAATTTCAGCAATAATAGGTTCAAGTTCTTCTTTTGAAGAGATCTGTTTCAAGCTTTGCTCTTGAACAATAATTGATGGGTACTTGCCTGTGTGAGCCATCTCAAGAAAAATTTCTTGCGCTGTTTTACTGGTGATAATTTCTTTTTCGATTTCGATAATAAGCTCAGAAAGTGTTTCAGGCCTGATCTTGCACTCGTGAAGTTCGAGTTTATGTTCGTTGAGATAGGCGAGAAGATTCCGTAAAATCCAGTTGCAAACTTGTTTTGGGTATTTACAAAGATTTGTTGTTGCTTCGAAAAAGGCAGAAAGGTTTGGGTGGTTGACCAGGATGTTAGCTTCATATGGAGAGAGTTCATAGTCGTGCTGAAATCGGTGATATTTTTGGTGCGGAAGCTCTGGAAGGGTTTTGCGTAATCGATCGACCCATTCGTCGTCGGTGACGATTATCGGGAGATCTGGTTCCGAGAAGTAGCGATAGTCGAACGCCTCTTCCTTTGTTCTCATAAATACTGTTTTATGGTATTTTTCGTCCCAGGTTCGTGTTTCTTGTGTGACCGGCGTGTTTTCTTCAACTAGGTGGATTTGCCGTTCGATTTCGTAATTTATTGCCTGACTGATGAATTTAAAAGAGTTGATATTTTTTACTTCAACCTTGGTTCCAAGCTCCTCTGCTCCCTTTTTTTTAACGGAGACGTTAACGTCTGCACGAAATGATCCTTCTTCCATGTTTGCGTCACTGATGTCGAGGTATTGAACAATCGCTCGTAGGTTCATAAGGTATGTTTTTGCTTCATACGCATTTGTCATGTCTGGATGAGAGACTATCTCTAGCAGTGGTGTTCCGGCTCTGTTTAGGTCGACATAACTCTCGTTATCACCAATGTGTAGGTTTTTCCCCGCGTCTTCTTCTATGTGAATGCGAACGAGTCGAATTTGCTTTTCGGTTGCATCGTTTAGTTCTATTAAAATGTATCCCTCGGTGCAGATTGGTTTTTCGTCTTGGGTGATTTGAAAGTTTTTTGGAAGATCTGGGTACATGTAATGTTTACGAGCAAATTCTGATACTCGAGCTATTTGACTTTTGGTTGCGAGGCCGAGTGTGATTGCGGAGTCGACAACTCTTCGGTTTAAGTTCGGAAGAACCCCTGGGTAGCCGGCGCATGTGGGGCAGATATTTTTATTTGGTTGTGAGCCAAACTGGTTTGGACAGGAGCAAAATATTTTTGATTTTGTTTTGAGCTGAGTATGGACCTCTATTCCTATATTTGCTTCATATTCAGGATAAATGTCCAATATGTTTTTTATTTTTTTGGTCATTTTGAGAGGTCCTTGGTTTTTGACATAAAAAACTGACCAATTTCTAATTTATTGTTGCTCTCGATGGCTATTTTACAGCCGAGCTTTTTTTCGAGATCAAGCAGCGATTGAAATTCGCTGTGAACCAGGTAGTCAAATGTTGCAGGTGAGACTTGAAGCGTAAGAGTACCCTTGAGATTTTTGCTTATTACCTCGGCTTGAAATTGCTTTAAAATATCGAAGCTGATTGTTGCTGTTGCCTTGATATAGCCACGTGCGTTACAGGTTGGGCATGTGTTCATCAGTTGTTGCGTCAGAGTTTTTCCAGAGCGTTTTCGAGTCATCTGGACAAGTCCGAACTCTGAAACTTTTAGCATGACTGACTGATATTTATCTCGCTCCTTGAGCATTCTTTCGAAAAATCGTGAAAGCTTTTGCCGGTTGCCCTGGCTGGCCATATCGATAAAGTCAACGACGATGAGGCCACCAATGTTTCTGAGGCGAAGTTGCCGAACGATTTCTTCTGCTGCTTCAAGGTTGGTTTTTAAGATTGTTTCTTCAAGATTTCCTTTGCCGGTGAATTTTCCCGTGTTGACATCGACGACAGACATCGCTTCTGTGGTTTCGACGATTATTGAGCCGCCCGACTTGAGAGAAACTTTTTTTTGTAGTGCTTCTACGATTTGTTTTTCGACGTTGTATTGATCAAAGAGGGCCGGAGGCGTCTTATACAGCTTAATTTTACTGACGTGTTCTGGTGTGTAGTTTTTTACGAATTTTACGACAGATTTATAGGTTTCTTGATCATCGATCAAGACAACATTGGTATCGTCATCTAAGTGGTCTCGCACCGCCCGTAGTGAAATTGGAAGGTCCTCGTAAATTTTGTCTCCAACTTTAGCCCGATTACTTTTTTTGACGATCGACTTCCAGGTTGCAATGAGGAACGACAGGTCTTTTATGATGTCTCCATCAGTCCTATTTTCAGCTGTGGTTCGTATAATTGCTCCCATGCCCTTTGGAAGATTCTTGAGAAGAATTTCTTTCAGGCGAAGTCGTTCATTACGAGATTCAATTTTTTTTGAGATTCCGGTTTGGGGAATGTTTGGCATGAGGACAACGAATTTTCCAGGAACGGTGAAGCACGTGGTTAGCTTCGCTCCTTTTTCGTAGATTGGTTCTTTTATGACTTGGACGAGAATCTCTTCGCCCTCTTTAAAGATTTTGCCGATATCCATTGAGTGTTTAAGCGTGCGTTCAAATCCTGCTTCTTGCGATTCGTCAATGGTTTGAAACTCGAGCATTTTTTCTGCGGCAAGGGCTCGGTCGACTTCGCTGATATGCAAAAAACCGGCCTTAGTTTGCCCGATGTCGACAAACGTGGTTTGGATTCCAGGGAGAACTTTTGAGACGTGGCCTTTGAAGAAGCAGCGTTCAAGTTCTGAGCGTGCGTGAATGTAGAAATAGATGTCCTGTAATTTGTCGTTGTGAAGTATTGCGACTCGAGTCTGCCATACCTCTTTATTTATCAAAATTTTTTTCAAACGATCCTCCTCCCATTAGTGTAAATGTGAGCCTAATTATACCGAATTTGTTGTTGTATGAGTAGGAAATTTGATAAAAATGTGATATCGTTTGTTCAGGAGGTACTTATGCAGAATATTAACCCTTATGAGAGTGGGGAGAATTTCATTATGAAGAAAGTTTTTATTTCGCTTTGTCTGACGACGGCTGTTTTCTTTGCTGGGTGTGGTAAGAAGGCTGACAAGAGTGGGGCGGTCAAGGTTGCACATCAGGAAATACCAATCTATCAATACGAGGAAGACAAGTTTTTTGACGATGATGAACTAGGCGAGTTTGCGTTTATTGATGGTGACGGGAAAGAAGTTTCCAAGGTTTCTACTGAAAGTGTTGATAACTCGGGACAGGGTCACACCGTTGCCTCGTATGACGATTGGGACGATGATGAGTTGCCGCTAGCATGGAAGGATGAAGATGATGGTGAGACTGCTTTCAAGACGGTTAATTTTGACTTGAATCGGAATGCGATTCGCAAGGATCAGGTTATCAAGGTTGCTCACAACGTTAAGGCCGCACAAGAGGTGGTTAAGACTGGTAAGCAGGTTGTTGTTGCAGGTCACACATGTCCTATTGGATCGGCGAGTTATAACATGTCGCTGTCTGAACGACGAGCGAAAACTATTCGTGATGAGATGGTGAAGAGCGGAGTTCCTGCGGACCGAGTAAAGATTTTGGGTTGCGGAAGCGAGATTCCGATTGTATTGAGTGATGCAGCTGATCGAGCAGAGATGATCAAGGAGCTTGCGCCAAATCGGCGTGCAGAGGTCTCTGCGAGCTAGTTTTGCGCAAAAAACTTAGTGGTAAGCCCGTGGAAACACGGGCTTTTTCTTATAAAAAAGGAGAATGTGTGAAAAGGGTCATTGTTTTTTCTAGTATTTTGCTTGTTAGTGGGGGCTGTGTACGTGGAATGAGCCGTGTTGGAAGGTTAGACCTATGTAAGTTCGTGGATGGTTTAAAAGCGATTAAGGGTAAACTTTGGATAGACAAGCTTTTTGACTCTCTTAGAAATACTTCTTCGGTTGTAAGCCAAGAAGAAGTTATTAGTATGCTTCGTCAAACAGTTCCCCCTGGAAAGTTTGGCGAGGAAACCAGGTTTTTCAATACGTTTAAAAAAGTAAACAATAAGTTTGTTGATGTTAGGGGGTCGAGGCCTACAGGCCGGTACGAAATTGATTTTTCTGGAACAAGTATAACCTGTGATCAGGTGAAGAAGCTTTTAGAGTTTTGTTCGAAGTATAATATTCTTATTACGTGTGTTCGGGCGTATGGGTGCGAGAATTTTGTTCCGAGCGATTGTGGTGATTCGGACGAGAGCGGGACAGAGTTTGATTTTGGATTTTTTACTAACGACAGTTCCACAGAAAAACAAGGTTCTTTGAGCGACTCAGCCTTGTAGTTTTTCACAGAGAGCAATAAAAAAACAGGAATATGTCGATTTCTAGTTGGTTTTTTGTTTTGTTTGACATAGTATTTTTCTGTTTCATACTGGGCCAAAAACGGCAAGGAGGCTTATGATGAAATGGGTTAAGAAAAATAATTGTGTCGGAGAGATAACAAGCAAAGGCTCCCTTTTGGCGAGCCTTTGCTTTATGGTTTTGTTTTTATTTTCGTTTATTGCTGTGCTGTGGGCTGAGTATCATTGGATTCAGCTTATATCCCAGTGATAGGCTTTATAGTGGTCAAAAAACTCTTCTGACTACACTGCCTTCTGGCGTCACGCCCCATGTTGTTCTTCCGTGCATCCCGACAGATATTTGTTTTAGTCGTCCGGTGGCTTGGTGCCATCCCCACTTCAAGCCCCAAAATCGCCAAAAGAAAATGTTGTTTTCTGGATAATATGTTTCTCCTAGGTATTTTTTTGCGGTGACGACCCAGGCTTGGTTTCCAACGTCAATTTGAGCGACTTGTTCTTTTTGTTTCATAAGATTTTCGAGCAGTTCACGGCTTTCTTTTTTTATTACCATGTCTTCTTTCTGTTCTGCTTTTTCTTTTTCATATTCGTTGATTCTTTTGGTTTCTTCAGCGGCCCATTTTGCTTCAAGAGCAGCAATATTCTTTGCTTTTGTATTTTTTCTCTCTTCTTTTTCTTCTTCAAGTTTGGCTAATTTTTCGCTGATATTTTCTGTTGGTTTAGGATTATCAGTTTTTAGTTTTTCGGTTTGTTCCTGAAGGGAGACAGCAAGCTTTTCTTTTTCGCGGGCTATTTCTTTATCTACTGTTTTTCCAACATTAAATTTTTTCATTTGCAGACTAAATAGCTCTGTTTGTAATTTGCTAGCTTCGGTTGAGTTTATAGCATTTTCTTTTTTTGCTTTTAGTTCGGTTATTTTTTCATCGATGATTTTTTTAAGTTCGGTTGTTTTTTCTTCTTTTTCCTCGTCAAGCTTTTGTTTTTTCTTTTCGGTTTCTTTTTTTAGTTTTTCTATCTCTGAAGAAAGGTTGAGTTCGAAGTTTTTTTTGAGGTTTTCTTGTTCTGTTATCAACATATTTTTTTTATTGAGATATTCTTTGTCGAAGTTTTTTTCTTTCAAATTTTCTTCTGTCTTGATTCTTATTAGTTCTTGTTTTTTATATTCCTCAAAATCGATTCTTCTTTTCATTTCTTTTTCTTCTTTTTCCTTGGCTGTTAGTTCTGTGGATTGCTTGGTGCGTGTTGCGATTATTTTTTCTATCCCAGCTTCTTTTCTATTCGTTTCTGCAGCAGCATAATTAGGAAGGCCTCTGGTGCTCCAGACCTGGTTTTTGGGATTTTGAGTGTAGAGAAGTTCTACTGTCTTACCGCTAGTTATTTGTTCTGCACTGATCCAAGGCCAAGATTTTGGATGAAGTGTATTGCCAATATGAGTTACTTTACTTTTCCCTATGGTGACAACCGGAGTATATTCAGACCTTTCCTCTTTGCCTATTTTATACATAGAACCTTTTTCACTCAGAGCCCATACCGATTTTCCCGATGACATCTCTTGCAAAAACCCCGTTCCTTCAGAGATTCCTATATCTTTGATAGTGACTTGGTAAAAATAGTTTGGTTTTTTTTTGTCTGTGTCTGATGGGACCACTTCTTGAACCTCGGCGAAAAAGGCAGGTTTAGTTCCATACGATTTTTTTTCGATTATTGTGTACCATAGCGTTCCGTCGGCATCTACAGCGAAATCTTGTACGTCAGATTTTATTTTTTCCCAAACCCCTTTTTCATAAAGAATGATATTGTCTTTTTCGGTGATCCCCCACATTTCTCCATTTTTACCTATGGCAACGTCTTTAAATTGTACGCCCATGCTTTGCCACTCGGAGTTGACCATCTGACATATGATATTTTCTAGGGTTATGGCATAGATTGTTCCGTTCGGAGCAGTGAGTATTTTTTTGAATTTTTGGTTTGGCCATTGTGGTACCCACTCTTTTTGGTTCCATAGAAAGACTTTATTTTTTGTGGTTATTCCCCAGATTTGTTTGTTCAGACCAATGAAGATTTTGTTTAATGTTCCATTGCTACTAGACCACTTTGTGTTTTCAATAAACGTTTTCCCATTCCATTCATAGACTTCGCCGTGCTCATTTACCCCCCATACCATCTCATGTTTGTCATCAAAAAGTGGTCCTACTGATATGTGGGTTAATGGTGTTCCAGCTTTATGCTTCCAGCCTTTTCCAACTCTTTGCCAGACCTGCATTTTACCGTTTACTCCCCAGGTGTGTCCTTTTGGTCCGATAGAGAGCAATCTAAGGGCCCCTCCGGCTCTTTCCCATTTGGTAGAGTGCCATGCATATACGATGTCTTTAGAGTTGGTTCCCCAGATTTTATCTTTATCTTTTTCTTGTCCATAGGATAGCTGTTTTAGCTGGCCAGGCAGAGTTTTGTAGTTTTGTGGTTTCCATAGATAAACGTTATCTTTTGTATCGAGCCCCCAAGCTTGCCATTTATTTTTAGGATCGTCCCTTACGCATATTTTTTTAAATATTTTTCCCTCTGTTGGCAAGCTTTCCCAGTTGATTGTTACGACGGCTTGTGCTATCGACAGAGACGAAATGTTTACGAGCGCAATTAAGAGCAAGTTTGACACAATGTTTTTCTTCACAACAACTCCTCTTGATTAAAAAGAATTACTTATCAGAATAATTTGATTGTAGAGGGAATCTTAATTAGAACTCAAGAGTATTTATCAAATGCTTTTTTGAGTTGCAGATATGTTGTTTTTAGCTCTATTGATATTGGTTTTGTTTCACAGAGTAGTGGCATGAAGTTTGTGTCGCTATCCCATCGAGGCAGCACGTGGATATGGAGGTGTGAAGGGATACCACCGCCGCCAGCCCTGCCGGTATTTATGCCAACATTGAAACCTTGGGGCTTCAGTTCTTGCTTGAGGATTGTTATGCAGGTGTTAATAAGCTCCATCATTTCAGCCCGTTCGTCAACGGTGCATGCATCAAGTTCCCCTTTGTGCTCGATTGGAAGAATCATGAGATGCCCGCCGTTGTACGGATAGCGATTCATAATGACGAATGCATGATTATATCGTTTGATAATAAAGTATTTTTCATCGACGTTGTCTTTGAGCTGCTGACAAAAGACGCAATTGGCTTCGGTTTTTGGCCGGTTGTCTTTTGGCTTATGAACGGTATCGGTGATATATTCTTTTCGCCATGGGGCGTATATTTTCTTCATAAAAGGGTCCAGTTAAGGACAATGTGAATTTTTTTAGATTGTAGCATGAATATCCCTCGTAAATTTGCCGATTGAATGATGGGTTCTTCTTAAAAATCGTTTGTAATGTTTATTTTTGCATGATATCATTTTCTTGTACAGATGAAACGACGCTTCCTTTTGGTTCTTGACATTGCTAGGCCTCGTTGGTAGCATATGCGAAGATCGGTACGATTAAAAACGTCCCTAATAGAACAATACTTTTATGGTATTGTTCGCCCCCCCAACCCTCCAGCTTGTTCTAAGTTGGAGGGTTTTTTTCATTCTTTTTGCTGGTGTTACCTCAGAATTTTACTAGCAGGTCCCTCGACTGTTTTGCCGCGAGCAAGAAATACAGCTCTGACTAGATAACAATAGTTGACAGTGTTGGAGTCAAGATAGGACAGCTTGGTCGTTGGGTGTTTATTCACCGGTTTCCTTGGTATGAATGCTGTCGGGACAAATTTGTACAGGTTATATCCTACTAGTTCTATATTGTCACCGGAAACCTCAACGGGGAGCCATGAAATTAAAGTGGCTCCCTGTTTTGTTTGAGCTATCCTTAGGCCTCGTACAGCAGGAAGTGTTAGCCTGTTTATTTTCACAACTTTTTTTTTGGAGGCAAATACCAAAAAGGTATTGTTTTTTCTTCCACATGAGGATAGGAAGAGGCAAAGAAGAACAAAAAAATATTTCCTTAGTTTTTTCACGTTTCTTTCTTGAAAAGAACGATAAATTTAGTTGCTGTTTTTCTTATTTCATCGACCTGGTCATCGGTTATGTCTAGAGATTTAAGAATTTTGTTGTACAGGTCTGGAGTTGTTTCTTCGACGTAGCTTGCAAATTGTACGGCAAATGGCTTAACGTCCTCAAGATTCAATTGATCCAAAAAGTTTTCTTTTAAGAGGAGTAGGAAGATAGCTTGGTGGACAAATGAGTAGGTTTCTCTAAGCGGCTGTTTAAGGATTTCGATTGCCCTTCTTCCTCGATCAAGTGCTTTTTGGCTTGACTTGTCTAACTCCGAGCCAAATTGCGCAAATGCAAGCAACTCTTCATATTGTGCGAGATCAAGTTTGAGCATACCGGACATTTTTTTGATTGCTTTAGTTTGTGCTTTGCCGCCGACACGAGAGACAGAAAGGCCAACATTGACCGCTGGTCGGATACCCGTGTTGAAAAGATTGGTGTCCAAGAAGATTTGCCCATCAGTTATCGAGATTAGATTTGTAGGAATATAGGCGGAGATATCATCTCCTTGGGTTTGAATGATTGGAATAGCGGTAAGGGAACCGCCGCCGTGCTCGACAGAAAGTTTTGCTGAGCGTTCGAGGAGGCGCGAATGGATGTAAAAAATGTCGCCCGGGTATGCTTCTCGTCCTGGGGGGCGTCTCAAGAGAAGTGAGAGCTCTCGATAGGCGATTGCGTGCTTACTTAAATCGTCATAAATAATGAGGACATCTTTTCCTTTATTCATGAAGTATTCGCCGATTGTGCAGCCGGCGTATGGAGCGAAGTAGTGGTTGATGGCAGAATCTTTTGCGGTTGCATTGACGATAATTGTGTACTTAAGTGCTTCGTGTTGCTCAAGAAGACTGACCATTTTGGCGGTTGTTGATTGTTTTTGGCCGATTGAGACGTAGATGCAGATGACGTTTTTGCCTTTTTGATGCAGTATCGTGTCGATGGCGATTGCTGTTTTACCAGTGCTTCTGTTGCCGATTAGAAGCTCTCGTTGCCCTTTTCCGATTGGGATGAGGCCGTCGATTGCGGTGATACCAGTTTCTAGCGACTGATGAACCGGTGTTCGCATCATAATTCCTGGAGCAGTATTTTCTATTGGCCTAAGTTCGTCATATTCGATCTTGCCAAGAGCATCAAGCGGTTTGCCCGTTGCATTAATAATTCTTCCCAAAAGCTTGTCCCCAACAGGAATTCTGAAAACATCACCGGTGCGTGTTGCTGTTTCCCGTTCTGCGACAGGAAGCTCTGGATTGAGGAGCACGACGGAAACGTAATCCTCATCGAGGTCGAGTGCTATTCCTTGGTTGCCGCCTTCAAAGTTGATGAGTTCACCAAAAACCGCGTTGGTTAGTCCGTATACTTTGCTGATTCCGTCTCCAACCTTGATGACGTTGCCAATCTCATCTAGTTTTTCAGTTGGTTTTCCACCAAGTGATTGTTCTAAAAGCGATACAAGATCCGTGCTTTTTTCTACCATAATTCTTCCTGACGTAAGATTTTTTGCTCAATGCTGTGTAGTTTTTTTGCTATAGACCGTTCCCATTTGTAGTCGTCTCCCTCAATTCTTATTCCACTAATAAGAGTTGTATCGATAATGAATTCTGTAGTAATGTGATTCGGGATCTGTTTTTTTATAAAGTTTGTGACCGCTTGCTGTTCTTGATTTGTAAGTTCGTGGGAGGTTGTTACGGTGAAGTGATATTTGTTTTCACGCCGCTTGTAAAGAAATACGATTTGTTTGAGAACGGCACTAAGTATATCTATTCTCTTATCCTTCAGGAGTAAAAAGACGAGCTTGCTAATACTGGGAGGCTGATTTTGGTTTTCTAAGGTACGCTCGACGATAAATTTTTTTGTTTTGAAGGGGAGTGACGGGATGTCCAATGTCGCTTGGAAGAGTTTGTTGGTTGAGATAAAGCTGGCAAACGAGGTGATTCCCTCAATATATGCAGGGGTGAATTTTTCGAGATTTACATTGAGAAAGGCAACGGCGTATCTTTTGGTAATTTTTCCTGTAGCAATAATCATTATATTACCTGTCTAACGTTTTAATAACATTTGCGAGAAGTTTTTTGCCTTCGGCCCCCTGGCAGCTTTTTAGTAACGTTTTTCTTGTCTGTGCGATCGCATCGGGCAGAATCTCTTTTTTAGCCTGAAGGATCGAAAGGCGACTAAACTGCCGCTTCTTTTTTTCAAAAATAGACAACGCCAGTGCTTTTTGTTGCGATTCATTTTTTGCCTGTTTTGCGGCAAGTGACGCGTGCCACTTTTGTATGCTTTCTTCAAGAATATTAAGAGAGGTTGTCTGTTCTCTAAACTTTTTGCACAAGTTATTTTTTGTGTTTTTTGTAAGATCAAACTTATTTTCTAGGTCGTTCCATTGTTTGTAGAGTTCTGCTATTTGCTCTCTTAATAGCGGGAGCCCGTAATCGATGGTTATTTGATATAGTTGGATGACGAGAATAAGAAAGATAGAAAGCTCAAAAAGAATAGGGACAGTATTTTGTTGTAAAAAATTAGTAAGCATTTGGAACCCTTTTAACAAGAGCCTGTGTAACCGCTTGCTTTAACTGGTTGGCGTCTATCTTTTCTATGAAAACATGTTTTGATTCAGGTAGTTTTTCGGAGATAGCAAGTGAGACGAACGGGTATGTCTCTTTGACGTGTTCTTGAAAAATGACTATAGAGTCAGACTTTTCTTTTTCTAATGAGCGTAGCGCTTCTTCTTCGATTTTTATTTTTTGTTCGAGTTTTTTGCGCTTTAGTTTTTTTTCTTTCAGCGAGGTGATAACCGGCTTGAGCAGGAATATATTGAGTACGTGGTATGTTATAAGAAAGTTTATAATTTGTACGAGAAACGTTGCATTAATATGCATAACGTAGCCACCTCATTTATTGTCTGCTCAAATGTGAAAGGAGTTGTCAGTTTGCAACAGCGAATAACAAAATAAGAGATACGAGCAAGGCGAAGATCGTTGCTGTTTCAGTTATTGCCATTCCGAGAACCATCGTTCTGATGATAAGTCCCCCTGTCTCCGGCTTTTTCCCTATGTTTTCACAGGCCTTTCCTGCAATAAATCCCTGCCCGAGTGATGGCCCAAGTCCACCGAATCCCATGCAGACACCCGCCGCTATAAAAGCAGCCACTTTAACCCAGTTTACATCTGCCATTGTGATGATTCCTTCTTTTAATGCGCTTTGACTAACCCCAGCATATTTATGCCGGGTTCTCTTGTCAATGCTATCGGGTTGCCTGTATGGTTTTACCTGAAGGTTGCAGGGTTGGGAGAACTTGTCGGTCGATGAAATTTTGAACCGCACTCATATGTTTTTTTTGGTTTTCAGCGTTTGATTCAAACTCATCGTTACAGTCGAGGACTAAAATGGGAACAGAGGCAAGATGAGGCATGAGCTCTTTCTGATGAATGAGCCAGTCCTCATGCCGTTTATGAAGTGCTTGAAGATAACTCATAGGAATGGATGATTCTTCTCGTCGATGTCGCTTATGGATTCTCTCATAACAGGTTTTAGGTTCTGTTTTTAAGTAGATAAACCCCCTTGGTGTTGGGGTATATTTTTCGACGAGCCAGGAAAACCACTCTTTGTAGATTTGCCACTCAAGTTGGGTCATTAACCCAGATTCGAAGCAGTTCTTTGCAAAACAGAATCGGTCGCAGTAGACCGAGCGTTCGAGTACTTTAACCTTGGAATGGTTTGATTCTTCATGGTTTTCCTGATATTCAAGGATTGCCTGAACACGACTGATGAATGCATATGATTGGAATGTGTATGCCCAGCGAGGTGTGTCTTTGTAAAAAAGATGAAGCAGGTTGCTTTCTTCGTTATTGCTTTGCCACTTATTGGTTGGTTCAAATATGACATCGAGATTTAGCCCGGTTTCCAGCATTTTGAGAAAGGTTGATTTTCCCGCGCCAATATTTCCTTCGACCATGAGGATTGTAGGATACATAGTGCCAACTCCCGTGATTCTATGTGAAACTTTACACTAACTGAAAATATTTATTTTGATGAAAACAAAACGTTCGACATCAGTTTATAACCTTTTGTATGGTTGGGCTAATTTTTTTTGGCGAAGTGGGGCGTTTTATCTAAAAGCTTGGCAATGTTGCTGAACTACGGTATGGTTTTCTTTCTCTTGAGCGTATTTTGGGGTATACGATGATTCGTAAAATTACAGTGAATAACGAGGCTTACATAATGAAAAGTTATGCAAAGATATTTTTATTTTTAATTTTGGTTTTTCCGTTAAGTCATGTCGTCTGTATGGGTCAGGATGGCGAGGATCTTTTCTTAGGTGATTTTTTTAAGTCGATCGGCGTTGATGAGATGGAAGAACAAAACAAGCATCTTGATGAGGTTCATCGTGCAAGCCTTAATCCGATGCAGCTTGATGAGGTGAAACTTTGGATGAAAACCGCAGGGTTTCGAACGAGGGATTCGCTTTTCTTGATTCCACAAAGAAAGCTTTCTGTTGATAAGCCAGGGCTCACAGGGTTTCTTTTCTATAATCTGTCGAATACGCTGCCGGTAAGACCGAATTTGGTATTGAGTCAGAAAGCCGTTAACACCTTAGTTGAGTTGACCAAGCCAGGAGGTATTCTGAGTGGTGTTAACTTGCAGGATTTAGATGGACTTCTAAAAGTCCTCCCGTTTATTGATAAGATGACCGTGCAAGAAAGAAAAGTTGGCGGGATGTTTCAGGCAAACATTGTTGATGGGCGGTGGGTATTGCAGCTCGAGACATTGCTTATGTTGGTTGAAAGAAATTTTTGGGCAAAGTGTAAGGGTGATAGAAAAGCGCTTTTGGATGCGATAGGGGACTCTGGAAAGGGTGATGCGTATCGTATGCGGTTTGGATGGGGAGATACACGAGTACGCTTTGGGTACAAGATAACTGATTCTGAAACGGTTAAGGCGGTGACTGGCGTGTCGTTAATTATTCCTACCAGTCGTATTGGAAGAAAGAAGCCTCGTTCAATTGTAACTTCTTCCGTTGGAGACAGCCGAAAAAAACTGATTGATGATCTTTTGAATATGAATAAACAGTTGATGATTGAGCCGAAGCTTGGAAGCGGTCATTGGGGTATAGGGTGGTTTTGGGATACTCGCCTTCATGTTATTCCAAACAAGTTGGATTTTTGGGGTCGCATTTCATTTGATTATCTTTTGCCAGCAAATGAATATCGATATATGCCATCAACAAAACCTATATCTCTTGGTTTACTAGGGCAGCTGACAACGGCCGAAACGGTTCCAGATGGATTTCCGATTAGCGATCTGTTTCCGTGTTTAGCAAGAGGACGCGTTACTCCGGGTGGTATTTTTAATGCAACATTTGGGTTTGACTGGAAGCTTAATACGTGTTGGAAGCTTGGGGTTGGGTATGACTTCTATTCACAACAGGCTGAAAGGATTAAGAACATAAGTGCGCCTAATATTGATTCTTCATTGTTGTCGGTGGACGATGCGATCGCGTCAAAGATTATTCAGCACAAACTGTTTGGTGGCCTTTACTATACTAAAAGGGGTAAAGCTCTTGACTGGAACTTCGGGATTGGTGGAGATACGACGTTTTCTACTCACGGAGGCCCCCGTGATTGGACAGTTTTTGCGAAACTTGGTATAACGTTTTAAAGAGAGTGGTAGCTGTTTTTTCTAACTGTGTAAGGAGTTTTCTATGTTGAAATCAAGAATGTTAATCTGTGTGCTAGTTTTATCGATGGCAGGTTCTGTTTTTGCTGGTGCTCCATTGGCATGTCCAGCTGCTCAGGCCCTTAAAGGGATACTTGGGCAGCATCCTGAGAGTGCCGCCCAGATAGTTGCGTCGCTTAATAACTCACGAACGATTCTTGCTGGCCTTGAGCAGTATGAAAAGCTTATGGACGATAAAAAGGTTTCTCTTGAGATGCAAGTTAAACTTTATGAAAAGGTTGTTGAGAAATTTAAGGGCATACTCGTTGACCCGGTTAAGCAGTTTTTCACATTGGTGTATGATTATAAAACTTTGCTGCATCCGATTATCAAAGAAAGTTTGAATCGTTCAACGATAGCCTTTGAGGGTTCTACTTTTTGTAATTTTTTGCAGACCTCTAAGGATAAAGCGGCAACATTTTTTACTGACATGGTTAACACAAAAGATGATTTGTTGAGCGCTTGCCAGGAGTTTGTTGTGTTGTTTGGTGATTTAGAAGCAACGATGCCGGAGGCGTTTGAAGCAGGACGTGAGTATCTTAAAGAATTGAGACAAAAGCGTGAACGTGAGCAATCAGACGGCGCTTAAGGGGACGATAGAAAAAGTTATTTATAAGAGTGGCGAGAATGGTTTTACCGTTCTCGCCTTACTTGTTAATGCGACCACATCAGTTACTGTGACAGGATATCTTTCTGACTTACATGCTGGCGAATCGGTTATCTTTCAAGGTGCGTGGGGGTTTCATTCGAAGTTTGGACGACAGTTTCTTGCGCAGTCTGCTGAATCACAGCTTCCATCAAGCGCTCTTGGTATCAAAAAATATCTTGGTTCTGGATTAATTAAGGGTATTGGTCCAAAGTTTGCCGAGCGCTTAGTTAACAAATTCAAAGAAAAAACACTTGATGTTATCGACCAGGAGCCAGACCTGTTATTTCAAGTTGATGGTGTTGGGCCCAAGCGTGTGCAGTTGATTATCAGTGCTTGGCAGGAACAAAAAGAGATTTCTAAAGTGATGGTATTTCTCCACGGCCACAAAATTTCAACAGGGTTTGCCGTCAAGATTTATAAAGCGTACGGACAAGATTCGATTAAAATAATTCAAGAGAATCCATACAAGCTTGCGCAGGACATCTGGGGTGTTGGATTTAAGACTGCCGATAAGCTTGCGCTTGATCTGGGATTTGAAACAAACTCGCTAAAGCGTGTGAGCGCTGGGGTGTTGCATACGATCGCCCAAGTTGTCGATAAGGGAAGTTTATATGCACATGTTGATGAATTAAAAAAAAATCTATTTGAGCTCTTGGAGCTTGATCGAGAGTCACACGAAGATCTAATAAAGTGTGCGCTTCGTGATCTTTACAATCAAGACAAGATTAAGCTTGTATCAAAAGATAACTCCCACTACGTCACACTTCCACAGTATTATTTTTCAGAGGTTGGCATTGCGCAAAAGATTAAAAAACTGCAAGAACAATCTGATTTACGAGATCGATTTGATTTTAACAGTGCCTATAAATTGGTTCGATCGGTCGACAAAAACGGGATCGCTTTAAATGAGGATCAGCAGCAGGGTGTCATGTCTTGTTTGCAGAATAAATTATCGATTGTAACCGGTGGACCAGGAACCGGTAAAACAACGTTGGTGAAGAAGTTGTTAGATGTGCTTGAACAAAAAAAGATAAAGTTTCGTTTGGCTGCGCCGACCGGTCGAGCTGCAAAGAGAATGTTTGAGGGTACCGGACGAAGCGCAGAGACGCTCCATCGATTACTTGAGTTTACACCGGCCGGTATGAATTTTACTCGAAATGAACAGAATGCGCTCGACCTTGAATTTTTAATTGTTGACGAAGCATCAATGATCGATGTTTTTTTGATGCACGCGATCTTGCGGGCGCTTCCCATGCGTGCGCACCTGGTTTTGCTTGGTGATATTGACCAGTTGCCCTCGGTTGGTGCTGGTGATATTCTGAACGATCTTATTGGTTCTTGTGTTGTTAGTGTTGTTCGATTGACCGAAATTTTTCGACAAGCACAAGATAGTTTGATTATCGTTAATGCACATAAAATTAATAATGGCGAGTTTCCAGTATCATCTATTCCCGGTTCACGAAAAGATTTTGTTTTTATAAAAGAGCAAGACCCTGAACAAGTTTTTCAAATTCTACGCGACATTTATAAAAGACGATTGCCAGCAGCTGGCATCTCTGTGAGCGACTCGATCGTTTTGACGCCGATGAATCGGGGAGTTGTCGGGACTCAGCGCTTAAACCAAGAGCTACAGATGATTTTGAATCCGAAAGATGATGCTGAGAAGCAGGCTTCTCGATACGGGACCATCTATAAAATTGGTGATCGGGTTATGCAAATTCGAAACAACTACGATAAGTTTGTATTTAATGGTGACATTGGAGATATTACCGATATCAATCGAGTTGATCAAAAAATCAAAGTTTCTTTTGGTGATCGAGAGCTCGAGTATGATTTTTCAGAACTAGATGAACTTGTTTTGTCATATGCTGTTTCGATTCATAAGAGTCAGGGATCAGAGTTTGGGGCTGTTATCATACCAATTTTTATGCAGCACTTTATTTTATTGCAGCGCAACTTAATTTATACCGCAATCACACGAGCGAAGCGCTTATGTATTTTGATTGGTCAGCCAAAGGCGATCGCCATTGGAATCAAAAATAACAAAGGGGTCGAACGGTTAACGTTTTTACGTGACTACCTAACGACCGACTTGCAAGCGCGATAGCCCTAGGATCTAGCTAAAAAACATGACTCCAACGTTATCAGAATTACTATCGTCTGACTTTTGATTTTCTTCAGGAAAAATATTTGTGTTATTTATGTTTTTAAAATTATTAAGAGTGTTCATTATGTTGTTCATGTTGGGGATTATATCAGGTAGTGCGTCGGAAATATTTTTACCTGCTATAACGGTCAAAACGTCTGTGGTGGCGCTTGTTGCAAGTTTTACTATGATTGCGGCGCTGAGCGCGATTATGGTCCATTTTAACCAGGCTGGGAAATTATTGGTTCCTGATAATTCTTCTCGATACTTTTCTGGATATTGTTCGTAAATAACCTGAGTAACTCGAGATATGACATCAGGGGTGACGTTTTTGAGATAGCTTTCGGATGCTGAGTTAATATATTTTTCGTTGATAAAATCGAAGAGCTCATGGAGTTCTTGTGGTGTGCTTTGTTTATTATTAGCCCAGGTGACGACGAAGTTTTTTAGAACATTATAATATGTTTTTTTCTCGATTGACTTGCGTGTTATTAGGTATAGCAGGTATGAGAGAGAGACTGTTAGGACTAGAGAGCCGGCGGTGTGAGTGGTTAAACTGGGCTCGCATGCTTTTTTAGCAAACCATACACTGCCTGGGACTGCCCCTATAATGGTTGCCGTGGCTTGCAGTATTCTAGGAAGTTTTTTTTGCAGATTGAGCTCTGGTTCTATTACGAAAACTTGCTCCATAAGTCGCCATGGATTTGCATATATGCTGTACATCGGGTGGTTGGGATAGCGTGTTTGTTCTGGTAGGTCTGGAGATGTTTGGTTGAATATTGCGATTGTAATAAAAACAAGACAAAAAACTTTCTTAGAAAAATAGTTGCTCATGACTCCCCCCTATGTCAAAACGTTACTTTTTTTCATCATAGTTAATTTGTTTTGCGTAGGCAATAACCCGAAAAAAACCATTTGCGGCTGGCCTGACTAAAATCCTGATCAAGACGTATGTATGGACGACGGCAGTGGGAATTGTCCCCGTGACGTTTTTGTACACGCTCGCCGGTTAGCAGCCTGATTGTGTAACTGGACCCTCGGACGGTTTTTTCGTCAAAGGTGTTTGTTGTTTTGCTCCTGCTAGCGCTTTTTGTGCTGTTACCCATGCTTGTTAATCGATTTAAGAACAAATGATTCTATAGAAACTGTTCTTTTTGTTGTTTCTCGTGGGGTATAATTACAGGTGGGATATAGTTTGTTTTTATAGGGGGATGATATGCGTAGATTACAATTGCTTGTTTTTTATTGCGTGCTATTTCTTTTAGATAGCGGTGGGTGTGTGTTGGCAGATGACTATCCATTGCATGCGGCTGTTGCTAGAGGGGACCTGAATGAGGTTGGAAAACTTATTGATAAGACAAATGTCAATACTAAAGATTTGCTTGGGTGTACGCCATTACATGTTGCGGTAGGGCTTTCGTTTAAGATTGTTGACTATCTTCTTTCAAGAGGGGCTGATCTTGAAGCTAGGTGTTTGGGTGGCAAAACGCCGTTGCATATAGCGGCAGAGAGCGGTTCTATCAAGAGTCTCGAGCGTCTTATTGAGTGGGGTTCGGATATTAACGCCAGAGACGAAGAATCCAGGACGTCGTTGCATCTAGCTGCTGCGGGTGGCCATAAAGAGAGCGCAGCGCTGCTTCTTGATAAAGGTGCGAATATTAATGAGAAAGACAATAATGAAAAGACACCATTGCAGCTGGTACTCTTAGCCCAAGGGTTTGATTTTTATGAGCGTGCTGAGACGGCCAAGATGCTTATAGCGCTGGGCGCCATGCAAAAAGCCGACGTTTTTTATAAGAGCGATATTTTGAACTTGGTGAAAGAAAAAGGTTTGCTTGCTGATTTGGCATTGTCTTTTTGTGCAGGAGATGTAGGTGGTCGTGATCCAGAGTTCATTATAGATTTGTTGGCTACTATGATTGAGCAAATGTGTGAGTATGAACAGGCAGATGGTGATGGGGAAAAGAAATCTGTTTTGTGGGATGCTTGGAAAAGATTTAAGAGAGTATTTGTGGATGTTAAGACAGAAGAGGTATCTGAAGAGGTCAAGCGTATAAGACGATTAAAAGAAGTTGCGCATGGCGTTATCCTTTCTTTTAATATTTATTTAGAAAACAAGCTATCTAAAGAGAAAAGGGCTGATCTGATAGGTCGATTCAAAAATAAATTGAAAGAGATACCCGAGAAATACCAGGCAGTTTTCATAAAGATTGAGACGCAGGAAGGGTATGCTAAGAAGATTGAGAAGGCCATAAGCCTTACAGGTGCCACAGAAATCTGAGCAAAAAAGAAGAGCGGCTACGCGTTGTTTGCGTAGCCGCTCTCGTAATTCAAAACGAAAAAAGCTTATTCAGCCTTTTCGCATGCCTCTTCTTCAATCACTGTTTCTAGAACAGTTTTAACTTCTTCTTGTTTCTCTTCTTCGCTCTTGCAGCCGCAGTCAGTATCGTCAGCGATGCAACATGTGAAAACTGATCCCGCAAAAAGAAGGACAGCAAGTGCTTTGAGTGTTTTGTTCATAGTATATCTCCCATGGTACCTAAAGGTTCAACCGATTTCAAACTCTATGAGAGTATAGAAAATTACAATAAAAGTTCAATAAAAGTTCTGTCAAAAATCGATTCTAAAAACAGTTTGAGTATGATAGGTTCTATGGTGTTATACGAAGTTTTTTCTACTTGAAAGTACGGTTATGCAAAAAATAGGCCTTTCCCAAATAAAAGTTATTGAAGAGACGGTGCAAGGGAGCGATGAATATGTTTCTCTTTCACAGGGAGCTTTAAAAGTTGGCGGAATATCGCCTGAGATCAAAAAATATGTACAAGAAATATTACAAACAGACAAGACTGACTACTATCAAAGTGCATGGGGCATCATGCCGTTGCGTGAGGCGATCGCCACACATCTTTCAAAAAAATATAATACATGTATTACCAAGAATAATGTTTTGGTGACTCATGGCTGCATGGGAGCTATTTCGACTCTAATGTTGACACTTCTTGAGCCTGGCGATGAGGTTCTTGTTCCTGAGCCGACCTATCCGGCATATAAAAACGCTATTGTGATGGCGTCCGGCTCTTGTGTTTTTGTTCCTAGCATGACAAGCGATGGTACCTGGGCATTGGACTTTGGACGGCTGGAAGCGGCTCGAACGACGAAGACGAAGATGATTGTTTTTTCAAACCCGTCTAATCCGAGCGGAGCGGTTGTCCCACAAGAGGCACTAGAAGCGCTTATTGTATGGTGTGAAAAAAATAAGATCTATCTTGTTGTTGATGAGGCTTATGACGAGTATGTATTTAGTGGGGATTTTCAGTCGATAGTGCCGTATGTCACGAACTCTGATTATATGATTGGTACCGGGTCTTACTCAAAGAGTTTATCGATGAGCGGATGGCGAGTTGGGTATATGTTGGTGTCAGATAGATTATCGAATGCGATGGGTGTTATGCAGGATACGATGTTGAATTGTCCGAGTGTGATAGGGCAGCATGCGGTGCTATTTGCTCTAGAGAATCCTAAGTTTTTACAATTGTTTCATGAGACGGTCAAAGAGGGCAGAGACCGGTCGGTTAGGTTATTACAGCCATTGATAGCCCGTAATATTTTCTCTTTTTGTGTTCCAAGAGCAGGCTTTTTTCTTTTTTTAAAAACGCAGGAGCCTGACGCATTTGATCTGTGCATGGGTATCTTGCGCGAAGCGAAGGTCGGCCTAATTCCTGGGCGGGCGTTTGGCCCGAGTGGCGCGCCGTATGTTCGATTGTGTTATGCCCGGCCAGGATCTGTTTTGGAAGAGGGGATCGAAAGAATACGAAAGTTTTTTCATGTATAAAAAGAATAAGCATATTCACTTTATGGGTATTGGTGGGATTGGAATGAGCGGTATCGCTGCTATTTTACGACAGCAAGGGTATATCGTTTCAGGGTGTGACTTGGTTGTTGCATCTGAGATTCTTGATTGGTTGCGTGAGTTGGGGTGCAAAGTTTACGTTGGGCACCATGTTGACCATGTGACAGAGGCAGACGTGCTTGTTTATTCATCAGCGGTCGATTGCAGTCACCAAGAGGTGCAGGCCGCTTTAGCGAAAGGCATTCCGGTTATTCCTCGGGCAATTATGCTTGCAGAGTTGATGCGGATGAAGTATGGCGTTGCTGTTGCCGGGTCCCACGGGAAAACGACCACGACCTCAATGATTTCTCATATCCTAACCGAAGCAGCGCTTGACCCAACTATTGTGATAGGCGGTGTTTTGAAAAATCTTTCAACGCATGCGCGCCTAGGCCATGGTGACTTGTTGATTGCCGAGGCTGATGAGAGTGATCGGTCATTATTGTATTTAAACCCAAGTGTTGCCATTGTGACCAATATTGACGCTGAGCATCTTGATACCTATAAAGATTTGGACGATGTAAAAGAGACTTTTAAGAATTTTTTAGCGAGATTGCCGTTTTATGGCAAAGCGTTTGTTTGTATCGATGATAAAAATTTGCGCTCGATTCTTCCGTTACCTCATGTTCAGACAATAAAATATGGTTTGAGTTCTGCGGCAAATATTCGTGGCGAGGTTCTTGAACTTGCACCAGACCATTCTCGTTTTAGAGTATGTGGGTTTGGTGATGTTTGTTTGCGTATGCCTGGTGAGCATAATGTGCTGAATGCATTGGCCGCGATAGGGTTGGCGCTGGAGTTTGATGTGTCGTTCGAAGTGATTCAGCGTGCGCTTGAAAGTTTTAAGGGGGTTGAGCGAAGGTTTGAGTTTAAGGGAGTTTTTCGCGGAGCAGAGGTGTTTGATGATTATGGGCACCATCCAACAGAAATTTATAATACGCTATTGATTGCAAAAAAACGAGCCAAAAAAAAGTTACATGTCGTTTTTCAGCCGCATAGATATACACGAACGGAAAAGCTCTGGGATGATTTTGTGCAGCTGTTTGCGTATTCAGAGATCGATACGTTGTTTTTGGCAGATGTGTATCCAGCGAGTGAGGCGCCGATTGAAAAAATAACAAGCGAGCGCTTGGTTCATGCTATTCAGAAAAAAAATCCAAGTATAAAAATCTATTACCATTCGACGTATGAGCAGATTCAAGCCCATATAGAGACTGTGCTTGATAAGGGAGATTTGTTTATAACAATTGGGGCTGGACAAGCGAACTGTATCGGCGAGGCGTTGGTAAAGAAGGGGGTATGATGACAAAGAATAATTTTTTCTTGCGTTTAATTTTTATTTTCATTTTGATAAACAGTTTTGTTGGGGGAATTTTTTCTCAGCAGAATAAGATGATTGTTACTGAGCCGGTTGCTGATGTTTGGATGTATAAACCTGGGCCTGAGGTTAATAACGAGCGAAACACTCAGGTTCTTCTTGGAAACAAGATTGTTGCTCTTAAAGAAGAAGATGGATATTTGAAAGTGCAGGTTCTTGATCAAGAGGTTTTTGCTCGTCTGGAGAATAAATGGATTGGGTGTCCGGGGTGGATTGAGAAAGATCAAGTGATAGAGGTCGAAGAGTTTCCCGAATATGATTTGGTTGTTAAAGAGAAGACTGGGGCGATATGTGATTTGTCTGGCGAAAAAGCAGATCTTTTTGTTTCAATAGGAACAAAGCTAAAATCAACAGGTTGTTGTAAAGATAGTTTTTATACGGTCTTATTGCCTGATAGGGAAGAGTGGGTTGTCGAAGCTCAATTGGTTGCTAAGATCAATCAGAAAAATACTAACGAAAGTGTCTTGCGAGAATCTATTTGTAAGATCGCAAAACTATTTGAAGGTATGAACTATACCTGGGGAGGCAGGAGTTCTCAGAGTGGCGTTGATTGTTCTGGATTGGTTGGGATTTGTTACCAGGCGCATGGTAAAACGTTACCTAGGAATTCGTGCTGTCAGTACCAGAAGTGTAAAAAAATTATAGATGGTAGTGAGTTGAAACCTTCAGACCTAATATTTCTCTCAAAAAAGGGTCCAGATAAAATTTCTCATGTCATGATTTATCTTGGTGGAGACCAGTTTATTGAGGCTGCTGGGATGGATATTCAGAAGGTCGTTGTTCGAGACGGCGAGAAGGTTTTTGGCAGGAAGATAAGCGAATTGAGAAGCGGCGACGAAACCAACTATAGGACTGTTTATTTTGGTACGTATTTTTGAGTTTCGATTACTTGCGCTTTGCAAGCCAGGAATTTTTGTGAATGGAGAGCGAGAACCAGTTGCCGAAGTAGCCGACAAGCAGAAAGAATACGATTGGCATAACAACTACTACGGAAAAGAACAACGTAACAGTTTTTAAAACGGTGATCATACAACTGGGCTCCCTTTATGAAATAATTATTTTTTTTCTATTGATGATGTCGACATCGCGCTGAGATGCGCAATGTTGGATGTTTGTTCGAAGAACTATTTTGACGTCAGTGTGATTACAGATGGATATAGCACAACTTTTGTGTGCTTTGCGGCAGAACAAAAGGCCTTCTTTTGAGCAGGAGAAATCCTGGAGGCTCCAACCATTAAGTTCCATTACTTGCTTGTAGTATGCGATACTTTTTTCAACGTCTAAGTCACCATGATAGTACAAGATTGTTTTATTTTTATCAGTCGTTCGATTGTTGTGAGCAATCGGCTTGAAGCCAACGGGAATTGGGATATCAGACTGTTTCGCCTGCTGTAAGAATTGCTCGGACTCGTTATCGGCACGTCGTGGCGATTTGCCACAGGATGACAAAAGTGTTACAAGCAGAATGGAAACGAGTGTGAGCGAGTACTTGTGGGAGCTGTTACCCATTTGCTTTCTTGATTTTTTCTTTGATTCTTGTTGCACGGCCAACTCGATCTCGGATGTAGTACAATTTTGCTCGACGAACATCGCCGTGTTTGACCACTGTTATCTTACTGATTATTGGGGAGTAGTATGGTAAGATTTTTTCAACGCCGATATTGTTCGCACCCATTTTTCTGATGGTAAATGTTGAGGAGATACCGTTTGTTTTGATACCGATGACATCACCTAAGAACATTTGGAGACGCTCTTTACTTCCTTCTTGAACGATTAGGGCGACTTCGATTGTGTCGCCAACGCCAAATTTTGGAAAACCACGGTCTGTGGCGTTAAGATCGAGAATAGTCTCTTTGGTAAGCTTATTTGCCTTCATAATCATGAACCTTGTACTTAAATACCTGTTAATCTGCGATAACCTCGTTACTATACCTATATTTTTCGTATTTATCAACTTGGCGCCAGAAAGCCTATTTCTTTTTCGGATTCAGGCCTAGCCAGCGATCGAGGATGATGGCGATTGCTGATCGGACCGATAGATGCTTATAACCAGTTAGACCCTTAATTGGTACGAGTAGAAGGTCGCTTTTGTCGATTATATGGTCGGCTAAGCCCTGGCCGGTGCCAAAGATAAATAAAACCGGGCGGCCCTGTTTCCAGACCGTTTTTTGGGAGAAATAATCAATCACTTTTGGGTGGTCATGTTGTTTAGCTGAAGTGGTTATGACGAGCGGTTTTTTGCCTTCCCGTTTTTCGATAAATTCGATTGTTTGTGCGAGTGAGTCTGTTGGGACGACGTGAGAGACTGCGGTATGTCGGCTAAGATTATACGATTTGCCTTCGTCAGACATCCAGAAGTCTAGCAGGTCTCGCATGATCGACTGCTGATCTTTGAGGGGAGAAACCATAAACATGTTTTTAATGCCATAGGTTGCGCATGAACGTGCGGTATCGTGGAGGTCGAGAGAAGTGACCGATGAATGGCCAACTCGGTCACCCTTTATAACGATATCTGTGTGCATGATAGCGACGTAGTGGGGAGGGATGCTTTTAGCGCAGTTCTGAATTATTTCTTGCGATGGTTCTGATGATCTGAACCAGTCAAATCTCTCTAAGACTGTTTTTTTGCACGCCTGGTCTCGTCGCCATTGGTCTATAGCAGCATGATTCCCAGAGAGAACTATTTCGGGTATTTCAAGGTTATTCCAGACTTTTGGGAGACCATACTCTGGGTAGTCGAGCAGTGGGCCCGAGAAAGATTCATCTTCGATCGATGCCTCTTTGCCAACGACGTCTGGGATAAGCCTGAGAAAACCCTCAAGAAATACCTGGGCCGGAAGGTCGCCGCCCATGAGTATGTAGTCACCGATAGAGATTGTTTCGTCAGCGTAGAAGGTGGTGACACGTTCATCGATGCCCTCGTAACGAGAGCAAACAAGAACGAGGTGGTCTTGGGAGTTTGTTTGTGAGTCATGAGAGCTTTGTTCTTTTAAGAAGAGCTGTGCTTTTTTTTGTAAGAGTTTTTGGGAGAGTTTTTCCCCCTGGGGCGAGAAGAATATTTTGTATCCAGGGCCGTACTGTTTTTCGCAGGCCTCGATAGCTTTGTCGATTAGGTTTGGCTTGATGATCATGCCGGTGCCCGGACCGCAAACAGGTTCGTCGATACGTTCTTTTGGTTGGCATAGATCGCTCAGTTTAACTAGGTTAAACGAGATAATCCTTTTTTCCTGTGCTCGCTTGATTAAGCTTGTGTTAAGAAATTGTTCGTAAAGCTCTGGAAAAACGGTGATGATTGAGATGATCATAAGGAGCCTCTACTGAAAAAAGCCCCGGCGGGAAGCCGGGGCTGTAAAAGATTATGTTTTTTTGTATCATTCAAGAATTTCGAGAACTGCTCGTTTGCGCTCTTTGGTTGCCGACGCATGAAGTAGTGTTCTGATTGCCCGAGCTGTTCGTCCTTCTTTGCCAATGACTTTGCCGAGATCTTCTGGGGCAACCCGCAACTCAACGATGGTTGCTTGCTCGCCGCTTATTTCGGTAACTTTTACGCTCTCAGGCTTATCAACGAGCTTCTTGACGATGTATTCGACCATTTCTTTCAACATGGTTTATCTCCTGTATCGACAGATATGCAGATAATTTGTAACTACTTTATTTGAGCGGCTTGATCGCGATTGATCAGTTTTAGAACACTATCGGAAACGGTGGCACCCTTGCCTACCCAGACGTCGATTTGCTCCTTGTGAAGCGTAATCATCTCGTGTCTGATCGGGTCGTAGGTCCCTAGACATTCTAGGTAAGCACCATCTCGCTTTTTACGTGAATCAACAGCAACAATTCGCCAGTAGGGACGATTTTTCCTACCCATTCGGCTCATTCGAATTTTAACAGCCATGCAGATCTTCCTTTCCAAGCTCAACGAGCAATATTCGGTTCATAGGTTCAATTGTGTGAGAAGCCTTAACACTTTAAAAGATTGATGGGAACTTTCCCATTTTCCTAAACATTTTAACAAATTGCTTACTTTGTTCAAATTTTTGCAACAATTGATTGATAATCTGCGCATTTGTGCCTGATCCTTGGGCGATTCGCTGTTTTCGCGAGGAATCAAGAATCTGAGGGCAACATTTTTCTTTTCTGGTCATAGACGATAGTATCGCTTTAAATAAGGCCATTTCTTTTTGACCTTGTTCAAGCTGATCAGGAGACAGAGACCCCATACCAGGAAGGTACTGGGCGATTTTTTGCAACGACCCCAGCTTCCCTACCATGCCGAGTTGTTGAGCAAAGTCGTCAAGCGTGAACTTTCCGCTCATCATGCGTTTGGTCAGTGTTTCTTGTTGGTGCTGGTCGATTTTTTCTTCTGCCTTTTCAATAAGACTAAGAACATCGCCCATTCCTAGGATTCTGGTTGCGACCCGATCGGGAACAAACGATTCAAGATCGTCTACTTTTTCGCCTGATCCGACAAATGCGATTGGCTTTCCAAGAACATACCGAAATGCGAACGCGGCGCCCCCACGAGTATCACTGTCCATTTTTGTCAGGATTGCGCTGTTGAAACCAATGACCTCGTCGAATTTTTTTGCGATGTTGAGAGATTCTTGTCCTGTCATGGCGTCAAGAACAAGAAATGAGTGTTTTGGCGAAACGAGTTTCGTGACAGTTTTGAGTTCTTCGAGCATTCGGTCGTCGACGTGGAGTCGACCGGCTGTATCGAGAATTAACAGTTCGTATCGACCTGTTTTAAAGTGTGTATATATGTCTTTTGTTGCCTCTAGTACATCTGTTTGGTTGCTTCTATAGAAATCGATTTTGATTTTATTTGCCAATATTTCGAGCTGGTCGACCGCTGCTGGTCGGTAAAAGTCGATCGAGGCAAGCAGGATACGTCTTTTTTTGTTTCGTTTGGAAGCTTCTTTGGTTACCCAGTAGGCAAGTTTTGCGATAGTTGTTGTTTTTCCGGATCCCTGGAGGCCCATGACGGTGACAACGGATGGGTAGTGAAAGGTGACTTTTTCCTGACCACCGGTGCTATCGAGAAATTTGACGAGACGCGCGTGGACGATTTTTATGAAATGGTCGCCAGGGTTAAGCTTTTTGTGGACCGTTTGGCCAGAGACTTCTTGTGAAAGTTCTGTTAGGAAATCTGTGACGACATTTAGGGGGACGTCTGCTTGGAGTAGTGCGTTTTTTACTTGTGTAAGTGCGTCAGCGATATTTTTTTCGCTTAGTGTTCCTTTTCCCTTCATCCAGGTTAGGATTCCAGAGAATTTTTCAGATAAGAAATCGAACATGATGAACCCCAAGTGGTGCCGGGAGCCGGAGTCGAACCGACGACACAAAGATTTTCAGTCTTCTGCTCTACCACCTGAGCTATCCCGGCAACAATACAATCATTATATCAAAAAATAGAGTTCAAAAATACTACTTGCTCAAATTGTTGTCAATGTTTTCGAGGCGTTTAAGGAAAAGCTTCATTCGTCGATAATCATTGCCTGTAAGGAGTGACAATGTTTGACAAAACGTATTGATGATTGAAGGGGTTAACTTTTTTTTGTTTCCAAGTTGCTCGAATATAGCGAGCAGGAGGTCGTCAAAGTGTGTGATGGTTGCTGAGCTAGAAAAGAGCAGGTATAAAAAATCTGGGGAGGAAAAGAATTTGGTAGCTAGCTCCGGCGAACAGCTTTGTATGAACGCATGAATTTTGCTTGGCCTTGAGGGGAGCATGTAGCGAACTTTTTTTGACCTGTCGTGAGAGCCCATAACGTTGACCGTAAATATTGTTTTCAAAAATTCAAATATTTGAGGTTGTTCTGCTTGCAGTTCTCCTTCTGTTTTCTTGTATGGAAATGGATATCGTAGAGGGTCCATCGATCCGGTTTGTACCGAGGTAACGCAACCGAGAATCGTGGGGTCTTCTCCTTCTACCTGGACCAGCGATCCGAAGGGTGGGAATTCGTCCCATTGCCAGCATTGGGCGGTAAACGTATCGAGTGAGCTTGCAATAACTTCAGCAAATGGTTTGTTGTCCATGGTCTTTTCTTTTTTGGGTTGCGGTGAGCACGAACGACGGGCGGTGTATGATTGTTGTGCCATATGTCGTCAGTGCTTGTTTGTGCTTTTTTGTACCGTAGCCTTTGTGTTGCTCAAGCGAAAATTTTGGAAAAAGAGGGGCGAGTTTTTTTAGGAGTCGGTCTCGAGTTACCTTTGCGACGATCGACGCCGCTGCAACTGTTGCCGAAAGTGATTCTGCATGGGGTGGGCTGTAGATTTCTAGTGACGGGTGTCTGTATGATTGAGGTGGAGTGAGTGGCATGGCGTCGGTGATAAGATATTGTATTTTTTGATGAGAGAATGGGATTGTTTCGATGAGTTGTATATATGCTTTTTTCATGGCAAATCGTGTTGTCTGATAAATATTTCTTGTTTCTATTGTATGTACATCGATAAAGACCGTAGAAAAGAAGCAGTGTTTTACAATCCACGAGTACGCGCTATTTCGTTCAGCTTCGGTCATGATTTTTGAGTCTAATAAAAGATTGTTTTTGGTGTTAGGTGGAAGAACTACTGCGGCGACAACAAGTGGTCCCGAGAGGCACCCCCTGCCCGCTTCGTCAATGCCGCAGACGTGCAAGTTTTTTTTCCAGGCGATTTGCTCCAGTCTGTTTTTTGTATCCATTGGAACAGTGTAACACAATCGTTTTTGTTTGACAGATCAGGTGTGGATGGCATGATAACTAATATCTATGTTTTGACTGTGTGGTCTTTGAGTAGGAGTGCGAGTCGCAACCGATGTCGGGTGTGATTCCCCTTTTTAGTAATGAAGGGATAAAGAGAATGTCTTCTTCAACAGAGTTGCGAGTAAAAGAGTTGTTGCGAGAGCGAGGCTGGACGACAAAGGTTTTGGCTGAAAAGACAGGTATGTCCGAAAGTTACCTGACTCATATAAAAAATGGAACCCGTCGTTGGAATGAGGATTCGCTAAAAAAGTTGGCCAGTGCGTTCAGTCTAAACCCCATTGAATTGTTTGCTCAGCGCAAGAGCAGGACCGATAATGTGGAGAGCCATGTCGAGCTTCCTGAAGAAACGGATGTTGATATCCAGTTGAAAATTGTTCCTGTCATGGGCGAAATTCCCACAAATGCTTCCCCCTACAATAATCAGATGATACAGGTGACGACCGGTTATAAAGATGTGTTTGTGCCTGTGTTTAATAATCGCGACGATTCGATGTTTTGCTTGAGCCTCGAAAATAATTCGATGGCGCCAAAGTTTGTGAAGGGCGATTATCTGATTGTTTCACCGGAGGCATGGACCCGCTCAGGCGACATTTCTGCCGTCGAGTATGGCAACGACGCCCCGGTTAAGGGGATTATGCAGGTGACCTACATGGACGAGTTTATCGTTCTAGAATCGGTGAATCATAAACAGCCTCCTGTGGCGCTGATCCGGGGGAAGGATCACTTTCGGATTATTGGAAAGGTGATCCACAGGTACCAGAAACTTTGCTAGCAAGCCTGCATACACAGGCTAGATTTTGTAAAATAGCTTGAGGGGCCGGTAAAACCGGCCCCTTTTTCCATTAAAGTGAGGTTTTTGGGTCCTGTTTGACTATGTGAAAGATTGGTGTACAATTTTAGTTGCTGCAGGGATTCAGCGGGAAAATAAAAATAGTCGATAATTAAAATGGAAAAGAAGAAAACCTGAAGAGAAGATTCAGTTAGAAGATTTTGTTGTTGAATGGAGGGGGCTTTAGGTGTGGTTGAATGGGGGGATAGCCGAGGAGGTTCGTTATGGTGTCAACAAGGTTACGCGTAAAAGAATTACTCAGAGAGCGTCGTTGGACGACAAAGGTGTTGGCCGAGAAAACCGGGATGTCGGAGAGTTATCTCACTCACATCAAGAATGGAACGCGTCGTTGGAATGAGGATGCGTTGAAAAAATTGGCTGTCGCTTTTGAACTTGAACCGATCGACATTTTTGAAAATGGAGGTCGGATTTTTGCTTCGGGTGCCGATAATGTGCCAAAGATAGTTTCAGATGATGCCAGTCTTGATCTACTAGTAAAAGTAGTTCCAGTTGTGGGAGAGATCCCATCAAACCCTTCTGCTCACAATAATAAGCTTGTTCAGCTTACTACAGGGCATAAGGGTGAATTTGTTCCTACGTTTGGTAGCGACGATGACGCTATGTTTGCACTTCATTTGCAAGATAGCTCACTGTCACCGACGTTCATTAAAGGCGATTATTTAATCGTTTCACCCCAGGTGTGGACCCGTTCCGGTGACGTTGTTGCGGTTGAATATGGCAAAGAGAACCCAGCAAAGATTATTGCGCAAGTTAATTACACGAATGATTTTGTAGTTCTTGAGTCGGTCAACCACAAGAGTGCGCCGATTGCCTTGGTTAGAGGCAAGGATACATTCCGAATAATCGGTAAAGTGCTTTATCGGTACCAAAAACTGGATTAATTTCATTTTTATGATACAGTGAACGCTGTAAAAGTAAGTTCCATTGACAGCCCGAGAAATCGGGCTGTTATCTCCTAAAGGAGAACTGTTCTATGATTAATTATGAGACACTGATGCTCGCTCGTACTGAGATCACCGATGACGAACTCAGAGCGCTTGAGCGACATTTCGACAAGCTTGTTGCCGATCAAAAGGGGCGAATAACGCTCTTCGATCGATGGGGAAAATACAAGCTCGCCTATCCTGTTCAAAAGAACATGTACGGCATCTATCTTCTAGCGCGTTATACCGTTCCTAGCGAACAGGTTACAGCGCTGTTCAAAGAGATCGACACATTATTTAGGATCAAGTATAACGAGTTGGTTATGCGTCATGTTACCATGAGGCTTGAACCAGGGACTTCTACGATCTACAAGTATCCAGAGGCGATTGGTTCTCGTGGCACAAGCGATCTTGGGTCTTTCATCAAGGAAAACAAGATGGAAGGCTTGATCGATACGCCAACACCTGCGCCAGAGGCAAAGTTGGCTCCTGAAGCTGAAGAGGGTGCGCCTGAGGTAGTGGCAGGGGTAGAGGACCAAGAAACAAAAGAAGCCGAGGAAGCACTTCGTCCAGAAGAAGGGGAGGCCTAAGCATGTCAAAATTCAAATTAAAAATTAGTTCTCGTTTGCTTAATAAGAAAGCTCGCAAGCAGTGGTTTATGACGCAAAAACAATGCCGTTTTTGTGGGAGCAAAGACCAAGAAGGTGCTCTTGACTATAAGAACGCAGACCTGCTAAAAGGCTTTTTGACCGAGCGAGGGAAGATTTTACCTTCTCGTGTTTCGGGAAATTGCTTTTTTCACCAAAAGGTTCTTGCGAAGCATATTAAGATTGCTCGGACTATGGCACTTCTGCCATATTGTCCGGTGCATATGTAACACAGAGCGAGATTTGCTGCTCTTTCGTTATCAAACCGGTTAGTACTCCTCCGAGCATGCAAAGATTTACGGGTTCGTTTAGGCGAACCCGTTTTTTTTTGCGCAAAAGCTGTGTGACCGCAGCGGCTGCTGAGCTACAGGCCTGTGTGACGCCGCAGCCCCGTTCATAAACAAGTATGTGATAAGCGTTCTTTTTTGTTTTATGCGGCCAGATGAATTCTACGTTTGTTTTGTTTGGGAACGCTTTGTGTTGCTCGATAGACCGACCATAATGTTCGAGCCATTTTCGATCGGTTTGTTCAAAAACAATGAAATGTGGGTTGCCTATGTCTACGATATGTCCTAAAAAATCTCTCTTGTTAGCAGCTATTCTTTTTTCGCCTAGATAGGCTCCGGTGGGGATTTTTTGGGTGATTGTTATAGTCTCGTTTTTATGTTCGATTGTGTTGGTAATGGTTTTTTCGCCCATCGTTAACTCAAATTGATTGGGGTAGTTGTGGTATTTGTAGAGGTAGTTAGCGGCGCAGCGGGCGCCGTTGAGGCAGAGTTGGCCATCGCTGCCGTCGGTATTGAACATTATTATTGCTGGTGCCCGAAGGACCAGGATTCCGTCGAGGTTGTGTTTAGGGCAAAGTTTTTTGGCTAGAGATGTCCAGCCAGGCTCGGGGGTGGATTCCTCGTCAAAGAGAAGAAATTTGTTGCCGAGGGATTGACATGGGATTGGGGTCACGGTTGCTTCCCGAACGCTTTGCCAAGATAGGCCCTGCCAGAATCAGCAAAAATTACGACCGCGACGTCTGTCGGGTTCAATTTATTGGCATAATTAAAGAGTGTGTGCATGACGGCGCCGCTGCTCAAGCCGACGAGCATCCCGTACTTATCAGCCATTTTACGGGTTGTTTCAAAGACGTCTTTATCGGTTACCGGCACAATTTCATCGATTACCGATGGTTCAAGATTATCATCGGTGTCTATTCCCATTCCTTCGGTCTCATATGCTTTTGGGCAACAGGAAGAGTAGGCCGATGTTGCGGCGTCAACGCCGATAATTTTTATTTTGTGGTTTTGTTCTTTCAAATACTTTCCAACGCCACTGATGGTTCCACAACTTCCTGCGGCGACGAAGAAGTGCGTGATTTTGCCATCGGTTTGATTCCAGATTTCTGGTCCGGTGGTGGTGTAGTGAGCAAGCGGGTTGATTTTGTTATGGTATTGGTTTGGCATAAATGAGTTAGGGATAGTTTTTATGAGGTTTTCTGCTTTTGCATGGTACCCATCTGGATCGTCGAGGTTGTCGGTGTCTGGGCAGACTATGACTTGCGCGCCGTAGGCCCTAAGGGTCGCAACTTTTTCGGCGCTTGTTCGGTCAGGTACTAAGATAATAACGTTATACCCTTTAATTTTTCCAATCATGGCAAGCGCGATGCCTTGGTTGCCGGACGAAGATTCTATGATTGTTCCACCAGGTTTGAGCAACCCTTTTTTTTCGGCATCCTCGATCATGAAGAGCGCAGAGCGGTCTTTGATACTTCCGCCTGGATTAAGGTACTCAAGCTTGGCAAGCACCGTTGCCGGTAAGCCCAGTTCAAGATTTGCCATAGGTGTGTTACCGATGTGTTCAAGAATTGTTTTATGCTTGGGCATGAAAAACCCTTTCTTTTCATGATTGGGTTATATATATTTTAACCGTATTATGACACAAAAAACATTTTAGGAGAAAGTGAGATGTCAAATCAAGTTCGTGTTCGTTTTGCTCCATCACCAACCGGTTTTATGCATCTCGGAAATATTCGCACAGCCCTTCTGAATTATCTTTTTGCTAAGCAGCAGGAAGGTGTCCTTATTTTGCGTATTGAAGATACCGACGTGCTTCGCAATGTCAGTGAAGCTGGCCTACAGATCGTCAAGGATCTTGAGTGGCTTGGAATTTCTTACGATGAAGGCCCTTATTTTCAGTCGGATCGAACAAAAATCTATCAAGAACAGCTTGATGATCTGATGGAAAACCAAAAAGTGTACCGATGTTTTTGTACGACAGAAGAGTTGGATGTAAAACGTAAAGATCAGGTGGCAAAAAAGTTGCCACCAAGATATGACCGCACCTGTTTGCACTTATCGAATGATCAGATCAAACAAAAAATAGCTTCTGGAAAACTATTTATCTGGAGATTTAGAATAAACGAAGATTCTGTGTTTTTTGTTGATAGCATGGCTCGAAAAAATCTTTCGTTTGAGATGAAACATTTTTCTGATTTTGCACTAACCCGTTCAGATGGAAGTTTTACGTTTTTGTTTACCAACTTTGTTGATGACTGGTTGATGGGGATTACGCATGTCATTCGTGGCGAGGACCATCTTTCTAATACTGCGATGCAAGCGGCGCTCTTTGATGCGTTTGCAGTACAAATGCCTATAGTGTGGCATCTGCCCATGCTATGCAATCAAGAAGGGCAGAAGTTATCGAAACGAGATTTTGGTTTCTCTCTTAATGATTTAAAAGCAGAGGGTTTTTTGCCGCAGGCGATCGAGAATTATCTTGCGATTATCGGTGGATCTTTTAAAGAAGAGATACAGAGCCTTGATGAACTTGCTCACAATTTTGATTTTGAGAATATTCATACGACCGGTGCTATTCGGTACGATTTGGACAAGCTCATATGGATTAATCACAAGTGGATTGAGCGGCTAGACGCACGAGAGCTGGTTTCGTTGGTGGTGCCGTTTTTGCCGCAGCCCCATGAGCAGATAGCTGAAGCAAAACTGTTGTTTCTTATCGAAAAAGTGAAACGTGATTGCAGAACCTTAAAAGATTTTGTGGGCGAATTACGGTTTTGTTTTGAAGAACCTGAAATCGACTTAGGTCTGATAGATGAAAAAGTTGGGAAAGATAAAGCGAATTTGATAGCGACGATACTTGACGATTTGGTTGGATATGTTCCTAAACCTGAACTGTTTGTTGAGACTTTGAAGCGAGAGGGTAAAGAAAAAGGGTTGAAACCAAAAGAGTTTTTTAGTGTTGTGCGCTACTTGTTAACAGGCTCTTTTGATGGTCTCGGGATTCACGATTTGTTTGAGATGCTTGATCAGGAAAAAATCATCAGCCGGTTGCGCAAGCTTTGAGTCGATTTTCTTTTTTTTCGAGTGAGAGAATGATACCTCTGTTTAGTAGTGTTTTTGCGACTCGAAGAAAATGTTCTTCTTGGTCCACAGGGACAAAAAACTCGAACGTATCGGCTTTGCCTTCAAGTGCTCGAGCAAGTGCGACGTTGCTTTCGTTACGAAGAACTGCGGATAGAAACCACGTTTTCTTTCGTAGGACCGTTGCCTGATAGTATTCACAATACATATATTTTTCTTTCTTAGATTAGTGCTTCCATTGGCACATTGACGATGTCTTTTTCTGTTGGTGTGCGTTCTTCAAGTATGTCTTTAAGTTCGGTATCGGTTGGTACGCCCATTTCCTCTTCTTCTGTTTCAGGTTCTTCAGGTATCTCTGTTGTAGGTTCTGGAAGCTCTTCTTCTTGGATTTCTTTTTCTTCAGGTTCGGTTGTTTTTGCTGGTTCGGCCATTGGCGCTTCTGGTTCTTCTTTCTTTTTTTCTTCTATCTTTTGTTCTTCTTTGGGCTCTTCTGTTTCAGGTTCAGCTTCTTCTTCTTCAGGCTCTTCTATTTCAGGCTCAGCTTCTTCTTCAGGTTCTTCTTCCTCTTCTTTCTCCTCAAGGTCTTCGGGTTCTTCCTGTACAGGCTCAGGTTGTTCTATTCCTGTCATTGCTTGCACAACTTTTTTTCTAGGTTCTTCTGAGTTAAGAGTGTTTTGCAGGAAGCCCCCGTATTCTTTCATTTTTTCAAGCACCGGAATGAACGTATTGACGAGCCTTGATTCAGGGTCTCTTTCTGACCTTGCGAGCAGGTCGATAACCGCTTCTTCATATTCTTTTAGTTTAGCGATATGTTCAGGTTTTACTATAGAATCAGCCTCTTTGGAGATTGACTTTGGGGGGACCCCAACAATTTTTGTTATTTCAGAAGCCTTCTCTTCTAATTGCAACGTTAAAGAGTTTAAGCTCTCGCTGTTTTTCATTAGCTCTTTAGTTGAGAGCTTCATTCTTGGAATGATATTATTAACATGTTCCATATGTATTGCGAGGTTTTGTGCGTTTACCTGAGATAGTACGAAGCAAGAAAAAACGAGCAGTAACGGTTTTATTTTCTTATAAAGTTCCATCACAGATTCTCCCTTTGGCAGGTTTTAGTAACAAAATACTTTCTTTCTCTTAATAAGTATAGCAGTCGCTATCGCCTATTTGTCAATAATTATTAGTTATTGTTTTAATTGGTAAGCAGCCAAAATTGTGATCGTGCATGAGCTCTAGTGCTATGTTGGCTGTGGTTTCGCAAACGGGGAGCTTGCTTCTGGCCGTCGATTTGCCCTTGAAACACAAAACCACTATAATAAACTTTTTATTGGTTCTCGTTGCTTTTTAGAAATCGATACAGAGAGGGAAAAGATGGGTGCTTCTGGCAGCAAAAGTGGAAAAATTGGAATGTTGGCGGCGTCGGTGATTGGCATTAATGCGATGGTTGGGATAGGGGTTATTACGATTCCTTCTATGCTCTCTTTGAAAGTTGGTCCGGCAGGGATTATTTCCTACGCTTTGAGCGTGCTTATCGTTGTTGCACTTGGCATCGCGTTGGGAAGAGTTGCGCTTCGTTATCCTGGGGAGGGATGGACCTATCTTTATCCATCTCGATGGGCGGGTCATGCAGTCGGTATGTTTTCTGCGGTCTCATATTTGGTTGGAGTGTTGGTCGCGATGGGTTTCTTGATCCAGCAGGCAGGCATCTGGGCGAATCAGTTTATTCCGTCTTTTCAGCCTACAACGCTTGGTCTTACAATTATTTTGATTCTCATGGTTTTGGTTATGGCTGGCGCCGAGGCGTCATCGATAGGGCAATATATTATCGCTGGGTGTGTCACTATTCCGTTAATTGCGACGGCGTTGGTTTGTTGGTCGCACTTTAACCCTGGATTACTCAGCCCTTTTGTTCCCCATGGAACGATATCGATTTTTTCTGCGGCTCCAAAAGCTCTTTTTGCGCTTTTAGGCTTTGAGTGTATCGTGTCGCTTTATTCGGTTGTTGACAACCCTAGCAAGAATGTCCCTCGAGCGTTTATGATATCGATCTTATTTGTTGGTGGCCTCTATCTTTTCTTCACCGCTGGGCTTTTAAGTTCGATTCATCCATCATACTTTTCTGCAGGCCTAGACGCGACGTTGGCGACTGTGTTACACAATGCGTTCCCGGCTCAGAAGATTCTTTCTACAGCTGTTTTGGTTGGAGCGATGTTTGGCATAATTGGAACCCTTCACTCTATGTTATGGTCTGCTAGTGCTCTATTTACAGATACATTAAAAAGAGCTCGTTCGCCGTTTGTCACGGGCATACTCGATCGGGGTATTTGGGATAGTAAAGTTTCGACTGCAGTCTCGACGGCAGTTATGATCTTTAGCTCATTTGTTTTTCATGCAGAGGTGCTTATTGACCTTACTGACTTATTGCTTATCTTTCCATCTGTTCTTGCGATAATGGCACTATTCTTTATTCCTGAAGAATGGAAGCGTGGTCGCAATATCGTTACAATTATCGGTATGTTTGGTGGTTGCTTGATGCTCTACTTTGCAGGCGAAGAGTTTGTAAAGGCGTTTTTTGCCTTGTTTTAGTGGTTTAAGCTTTTACACAATCTTCTTGATCTTCCTGTTTGTGTAGTGCTATAACAACAAAGTATCAATCTTATTAGTTGAACTAAATAGGCAAAAATTGGGCGAATTGAAAAGTTTAAGAAGAGAGGGCTGTCATGAGGGCTTTAAGCAAGATTTTTTTGTTTAGTTTCTTTTTTTTAAGTACGTGTATAGCCGATCCTGCTGTTACCTATTTTGATCCAGGCATGGTTCACTCGGTGCTTGGCGTCAATCGCTATCCTGCTAAAAAAGAAGAATGGTCGTTCGGCTTTCACATCTCGCCCTTTTTTCAACATGCTTCGGGCGCTCGCAACAAAGGTGGCATTAAAGTGCCCCTTGGTGATCGCCTTGGGCGATGGGACCTCTTTCCTATCCTGTGGAGCGATAATGCGTGTGCTGCACCAGAGGATAAACCATTTACTCAGTCAAACTATCCAAAACTTTGGGCGTTGGCAGATGCTGCGAATACCGCTGGAATAAATGCAAGCACCTTTGAGAAAAAAGACGGAACACTTGGGGTTGACGGCGCCTATTCCGTGGTGGTTAAGTATGAAAAGATAGGTGTTCGCTTTGAGTTGGATGCGGCGGTGTCTTCTGGGTTTGGGTTTGCAATAAAAACGGGCTTTGTTGAGTACAAACAGGATCCGACGGAATTTATCAATATGGGTTCAGCCAATATGTCGAACACGAACCTATACCCTGATGATTCAGCGCTTGAAACGCTGATGACCGCTGATACCAGATGCAAATTGATTGAGCGGGATCTCGGCCTGAGCCTTAAGCGATATGAAACGACCGCATTTGAAGATACGTTGGCGCAATTGTATTGGTCGAATCAATTTCGTTATGACGACGAAAAAGGAGCTCATGTGGTTACGGTTGCACCGTACGTCGGCGTTGGAGTTTGGGTTCCAACTGGAAAGAAAAAAGATATTGATAAAGCGTTTTCTTTGTCGTCAGGTCATGACGGGTTTTGGGGGATAACGTTTGAGGGAGCGCTCAACTTTAATTTTATTGATACAGTTCAGGTCAACTTTGGTGGCGGAGCAACCGTTTTTGAAACGAAAACACAGACGCTTCGTGTGCCACATGTGACGACAAGTGGGCAGGGGTGTTGTTGTAATGAACTTTCAGGGATTTACCCATGGAAGGCGCAGGTTCGAAGGACGTTTGGTCATGGCATAAATTTTTCTTTTTCCATGATGGGAAAAAATATTATTGATACACTGTCGGTTTATTTCGACTATTTGTACTGCAAGCACGAGCGAGATTCGATATCGCTGAAAGAGTGTGATTCTGGTAGGAGCGACTGTTTTTGCCCAAGCAAGCTTGAGGAAGATTCGTTTTGGAAGAGTCAGATGTTCCAGTTGGGGTTTTCTTATCAAGTTACGTCCGATTTGTCTATAGGTGGGGCCGGCCAGTGGCACGTTTCTGGTGTTCGAGTCTATAAGACGCATACGGTGTTAGGAACCGTCTCATTCGCCTTTTGACAAAAAAATCAATTTAGCCTATAATTACTGGGTATTTTTGGAATGACCGCTCGTGCCTCTAGATATGATTTTTAGCGCCTAGTGGTGTTGTAGATCACTCGAGACGAACGGCTGAGAAAGGTGGTGAGTTTTACCGTGTCAAAAAAATATAATATAGAAGTTGGTGTTTCAGGGAATATTGAGCGAAGTCTTAAGATTCTTAAGAAAAAAGTTGAGCGCGAGGGCATTGTTCGCGATATGAAGCGGCGAGTTTACTTTGAGTCAACAACCCAAAAGCGCCGCAAGCGACTTATGCGAGCAATTAAAAACAACATTGTAAAAAGTGTTGCTGCTCTCTATCGTTAATTAAAATTTTCATGAAAAAATCAAAAGTTTCCGAAATTAAGCGGGAACAAAAAAAATCTTTCTTACTACAAGAAATTTCAGCCTTGGTTCGGCAGATTACTGCTGACGAATCAAGGCTTTCTTCTTTGTTCGTTACTCGCGTCGAACTATCTCGAGACGGTGGGATCTGTTTTATTTACTTTTCAACTCATACGACGAAAGAAGCGTTTGACGAAGGGTTTCCACTTTTAAAGTTGTATAAGCCTTCTATGCGCAAAGCGCTTTCGCAGGCGATGAGCAGTCGGTACGTTCCCAATCTAGTTTTTAAGTATGATGAAACGAAAGAAAAAGAGCGAAAAATTACCGGTATTTTAGACAAAATAGCTTCCGAGGACGATAGTTCTGATGAGTAGTCAAGTCACTATAAAAAACGATCTTATTTCTGTGCTTGAGAAAGAGATGCAGGCGCTTCTTGCCGCGGCGCAACAGTTACCCGACGAGGGAGTAAGTCTTGTTCAGGAGATTTTGCGTGTTCGTGGCCGTGTTGTTTTCTCAGGTATGGGGAAGTCTGGGCATATTGGGCGCAAGCTTGTAGCGACGTTTTCGAGTATGGGAACGCCGTCTATTTTTTTGCATCCAAGTGAGGCGCTTCATGGTGATCTTGGTATGGTTCGTCCAGATGATCTTTTTATTGCTCTTTCAAAGAGTGGTACCGGAACAGAGCTGACCCAGGTTATTGATGCTTTGCGTGCGCAAGGAAATAAGACAGCGTTGATCTGTTGCCGGCGTGGGGCGCTATCGTTTTTAGTTGATCTTTCTGTTTGTTTACCGTTTGATCGTGAGGCGTGTGAGTTGAATTTGGCTCCAACAAGCAGTTCTACATTGATGATTGCGTTTGGTGATGCGGTTGCGGTTGCGGTAAGTAAGGCAAAAGGCTTTGAAAAAAATGACTTTGCTCGAGCGCATCCTGCAGGGGCGCTTGGCAAGCAGCTGCTGAGTACGGTTCAGTCGTTTATGTACGGTAAAAATGAACTTCCGCTTGTGCAAAAAGAGAGCTCTTTTCAAGACGTTATTGTTAAAGCGACCGCGAAAAAATTAGGTTTGGTTATTGTCGTCGATAGTCTTGATAATTTTGATAATATCGATGGTTGTGAAAAATTATTGGGTATTATCACTGATGGCGATTTGCGGCGTGCGTGCAAGTTGGGCCCAGAACTTTTTGAAAAACGGGCGCACGAAATTATGACGCATAATCCAAAAACGGTTGCTGCTGGTGTTAAAGCATATGCAGCGCTTGAGATTATGGAGGAGTTTAATATTACCTCGCTTGTTGTGACCGACAAAGATCGTGTTGTTGGGATTGTGCATCTTCATGATCTTGTAAAAGCCGGTATCACTGGTATTAAGGGTTAATAATAAAAGTTACTAGATCGTTATGTTCGATATATTCTATGTGTTGTTTTTATTTTCAATTTTTTTGTGCTGGGGATCTTTCTTAAACGTTGTTGCGTATCGCATTACGTACGATAAACCATTTTTTACCAAACGATCGGTTTGTCCATTTTGTGGCAAAATTGTTTTCTGGTACGACAATCTTCCCATTCTTTCGTGGGTTTTATTACGAGGGCGCTGTCGCTTCTGTCGAGCATCTATCTCGATCTTATATCCATGTATTGAGCTTTTATCTGGGATTTTATTTACATCTCTAGTTTTATTTTTCCCCCTCGCGTCGTATCTTCTTTTTTTTAGTGCACTTATTATTGCCATTCGAACCGATCTTGAGGCGATGGTTATACCACAGGTGTTTAGTATTTGGCTTGCGCCTGTTGGTGTATTGCTATCGTTATTTGGATTTACACGAGTATCTTTTTGGGAGAGTTTGTTGGGGGCGCTCGTTGGGTATGGGGTTCTTTGGTCAATTGCTGCTTTATTTAAATATTTTACGAAAAGAGATGGCCTTGGGGTTGGTGATATGGAATTACTTGCGATGATCGGTTCTTTTCTTGGCCCTATCGGGGTGTGGTTTTCTGTTTTTATCGGCTCAGTAAGTGGATTAGTTATTGGTGGTGGTTATTTGTTGCTGACAAAAAAGGGGCGAAACACACGAATCCCGTTTGGGCCTTTTCTTGCGTTAGGGGCAACGATTTACTTTTTTTTTGAATCGTTTTTATTTCGCGTTTTTTTCTAGGCTTTTTTATCTTTGTCTAATGTCTCGGGCTTCGTTAATACTCCAGATGTCAAACATGTTTTTTTCGTCTGTGTTTCCTGCTGCTTGTGCCAGAAACGTTTGTTTGCTTGCGTGGCTTTCTCTAAGCACACGTGCCGGTGTGTTCAGCTTTCCAGTAAAGTAATTAACTCCCTCTTGTGCCCCTGTAAAATAAAAGCCATAAGTGTAGAAAAACATTCCCTCAGGCTTCCATCCTAGGCCGCCGGGGCCGTTAAGATTTGTTGTGTAGGTACCGTGCTCAGCCCAGTAGAGCTGTTGTGCGGTGTGTAGCGATGCAAGAAGCATCGCTACTTCTGCCTGTCTTGCTTTTTTATAGTATTGGAAATATTTGGGAACGGCGATGCTTGCTAGAAACGCAACAATTGCTACGACGACCATCAGTTCAATAAGGGTGAAAGCCTGTTTTTTCACGACTATTTCTTCGTAAAGCTTCTTATGATTACAAATCCATAATAGCTGGCCATGATCAGTGCAACTGATAGATACAGGACACTTGACGTTGTCGAGCTAAGAAATGGATTCAAGAAGTAAACACATACGCCGAGCAACAAAAACCCAAAGAATTTTTTGATTTCGTTCATCCATGTGCCGGCTCTTGGCAGGGCGGTGATACTGTTCGAGAATGTTCCGATGACGATTAAGAGAAGTCCCATGCCTAAGGCAAACACGAATAGTGTAACGAAGCCGACAAGCGGGTTGCCGCGTTTGGCAACGTATCCAAGAAGCAGAGCAAGGGCCGGAGTCAGACAGGGTGAGGCTGCAGTGCCGGAGACGGCGCCAAATATAAAACTATAAAGAATTGATCCTCTGACTTTCACCTGAGTTCCCCGTTGTAAGAATCGTGGCATGTAAATTTCGTAAAACCCGAACATTGAAAATGCAAGATATAAAAATAGTAAGACAAGAAATGCTATAAAGAATGGGTTTGCGAGCCACTGACCGAGAATAAGGGTTGTGGTTGCGGCGACGTAGCCTAGGGTGGCGTATACGGTTGCCATACCGGCGACGTATGATGATGCAAGCATGAAGTTTCGTCCAATGGATGGGCTTGCTTGTGACTGCAAAAGACCGATGGTTATTGGGATCATTGGGTAGATGCAAGGGGTGAAGCTTACGGCGATGCCGATAGCGAAGGCGATCAGAAGGATGTAGATGAGGGGCAGGTTTGCTAGTAGAAGTTTTTCAAGTGAAAAGATAGATGTAATTTTTTTTAAAAAACCCTCTGGCTTTTTAATTTCTTTTTCGATAACTTCTTTCGCGTCTGCTGCTGCTTTTTTTATTTCTTGTTCAATTGGTTTTGTGACTTTTCGAACTTCTTTTTTAAGGTCGAACGCGTTAATTGGTAGTTTGTAGCAGCAGCTTGCTAGTGTGGTGACGAGTAAGAGCGAGAGAGTTTTTTTGTTCATAAAATTTTTCTTTCGTAAAGTTTAAAAGCTAGGGGGCGCGTTCTCTGCGCCCCTTAGCTTGATTATGCAAAAAACGGTTATTCTGTTGGCATCTCAAATACTTCTATATTGTCTTTATGATTTTTATTTGGGTTTTTATTTTTTGTGTCTTTGTTTATTTGTTTTAGGGCCTTTTCTTTTTCTTTGTCTTCTTTTGCTTTTCTATCGTTTTCTGCTTTATCAACGTAACCAGGGAATCGGTTCGCTTTCGCGATCAGTTTTGGATATCGACTGACAGTAGGGTTTTTTGCTAGTAATTGACTAAGATAGCGGGGGTCCGTGATGTTGTTTTGGGTTTCTATTATTTGTTCGCTGAGGATAGCCATTTGTATTTGTGCTTCTTTGGCGTTCACCTTTTCAGCAGTAATCAATTCTTGTAAATTGGCTATTTGTTTACCAAGGGCGACCTGTTGTACGGTAAACTGTTGTGCAGCATTGGCTTGAGCTTGTCTTGCTGTGTTTCGTTCTGTTATTGCGGCATCCCGATCAGTTTTTGCTTCACGATATGTGTTGATGCCTTTCCATATCAGAACGGTTCCTATGACTGCTGCGGTAAGGCCGGCGGCGGCGGCGATGATGGTGCCTTTTGTTGCCTTCGCTTTAATTTTTTGCCAGTACTCGGCGGCGCCTCTGTGTTCTTCCAACTCTTTTAGGTGGAGAATCGCTCTCTTAATGTTTTTTCTTTCGAGGGCAAGTTGGTTTTCTTCTTCTACTGAGAGGTTTTCGCAGTTAGCATCAAGTAAAGTAAGTTGGTTTTCGAGCATGACGCGGGTGCCGGCGAGGTCTATGTTCTTGAATGTTTCATTGGTTTCGACCGTGAAACATTGGCTGCCTATCATGCCGAAGAACATTACACCAACGATTATTTTTTTTAAGTTGTTCATTTTTTCTCCCTAATCTTTTCTTAAGATTTTTTTATTGTTTTTCGATATATAAGAAAAAGACTCTATGTTTTGCGCATATTCCTCCTCCCCTTTCGGTTAAGGTTGAAACTTGACTCTCAAAGAAACGTTTGCGGTTAAAAAGACGAATGATACGAATGTAATTTGATGCTACTAAAACGATTTGTATTTGTTAAGATTTTTACGAATTTGGCCTAGGGCTTCCCTTCGGGGGTTTTAAGGGCGGTTCACCCTAGGCTGGCATGATAGCAGTCGCCCTAGGGGGCTCCAGCAACCCCGTTCGTTGCGAGTGATTTTCGAATTTCGTTAGAATGAGAAAGTTGTATCGAGGGATTCGAACGTGAAGATGCAAATTTTTTACAACGATTATTTCGACGAAATATCTATATTGATTTGTGGTCGTTTATACGATGGCAGAGCTGGAGTCCCCGTTAGGGGCTGACTACTAAACCAGAAAGCGTGGCCGAGGAGCCAGCGGTGACGAGCCCTGCGGCCTAACTAAATCTTTGGTTCTAGCCTTTGGACTCGGAGAATACTTTTAGATTTTGTTGTCATTTGAAATCTGTGTTCTTCTATTTTTTCCCCAAGAAATTTACTCTTGAAGAAGTTTGCAACCCTGATGGCCGCGTTGAGTTCTTGCTCTTCTTTACTTTTATTGGTCTTCGGGATTTTTGATTTTTCTGCTGTATTGAAGTTGTGATCTTCCATAATACGTCTTTCTTCTAGAAGAGAACTAAGCTTTTCTGCGATTAATCTATTCTTGTCACAGACTCGTTTTTGTGGATTGTTTAGATATTTAATGTCTGTTTTGGACAAACTATATTGTACTGCGGTTGCATAAGCTAAGAGTATTTCTTTGTTGCAAGGGCCAAGTATTGATTCGATAGAGACTTGTTTTTGTTTGGGCTTAGGTTCTGGTTCGGTTTGTATTTCTATTGTTTGTGTTTGTATAATTTCTGGTTCTGGTTCTGTTTGTGCTTCAGGTGCTGTTGGTTCGGTTTTTGGGCCTACGCGAAACATAAAATAGAGCAGGGCCCCTATGGCGGCCGCTCCACTAAGAGCGCCAAGAATAACAAGGGCTGCTTTTGATCTCGATCGACTTTTGTTTTTTTTGTTACTAAATATTATTTTTTCTCCTGTGTGACCGGGAGGGGGAGGCGAATCGATATGAGGTGCGATAACTGCGATACTCTTCAGGATTTCGTTAATCTCTTTTTTTTCGTCTTCAAGATTCTTAAATAGCTCAGGATTTTCTGGGTGTTCTCTTTCTCTTTTATTTTTAAGATATTCTTCAAGAATTAAGAGTTTTTTTTCGAGGGCATTGCGAGTTTCAATCAGATTTTTTATAGCGGCAATCCCATCTTGGTAGATATCAAGATTTTTTTTATCATGATTGTAAGGGCTACAAGAGCAGGAGTGTATTATGATTGTTATTGTTAGTAATATTGCGGTGAGATTTTTTAATTGTGGCAATCGTGACAAGAGGGCCTCCCAAATAAACATTTGACCATTTGGATATTCATGTTGTGTTGTCAACCGAGTGTACTTGGCTTTGTATAGGTTGTCAATTTGACGCAAACTGGATTATTGGGCATTCTAAGACGAGATTGTGCCGTACTATTTTCACAGAGTGAGTGCCAAATCATGAAGATATCGTTAGCCTGGGTCTTTGATCATATCGATGCGAATTGGAAAAAACAGGATGTTAGTGAAATTTTTTCCAAATTTAACCAGATAACTGCAGAAATAGAGGAGGTTGAAAAAATAACAATCGACCTCTCAAAACTGTTTCTAGCCCGAGTGATTGACCAGGATAAAACAGCTTCGCTTATGGTTTCAGAGCTTAAAAAAGAGCTTGATTTGCCAACTCGACCAGATAGTATCAAAGATTATTTCTTTCTTGTGTTTAAAGAGGGCAAATCGTTTCGGTGGGCGACTTGCAGGGACGTTGGTTTAGATAAAGATGGGTTGCTTCCGGCATTTGATTGTTCTCCTGATGAGGCTGAAAGTTCTTGGCGAAATCTCTTTGAGACAGAGGACGTTGTTTTTGATGTTGACAATAAGTCTTTGACTCATCGCCCTGACATGTGGGGGCATCGAGGGTTTGCTCGAGAAATAGCGGCGTTTTTACGATTGCCATTGAGAGATAAAAAACATTTTGTGACAGACCTTACTGGAGAAACGGGTAGCGGACGGCCCCAGTTCTCCATTGAGATTAAAGCTCTGGATGCGTGTAAGCGTTTTTCCGGGCTTTATTTTTCGTCTATTAAAAATCGACCCTCAAACATTTTTATTGCGAGCAGACTTATCAAAGTTGGGTTGCGACCGATTAATGCGATTGTCGACCTGACCAATTATGTCATGCTCGACTGGTCCCAGCCGGTGCATGCGTATGATGCGAAAAAAATCAGCAAGCAAAAACTTGTTGCCAGAATGGCAAAAGGGGGCGAGAAATTAGTGCTTCTTGACGGTCTGGAGCTAGAGCTTACAAAACAAGATCTTGTTATTGCAGATGCTGAAAAAATACTTGGTCTTGCTGGCGTTATGGGTGGACTACATGATTCGATTAGTTCAAGCACGACATCAATATTCTTTGAGTCTGCAAACTTTAGTCCTGTTTCTGTCAGGCGTACGGCGATGCGCCATGGGGTTCGGACCGATTCTTCGACCCGTTTCGAAAAAACACTTGATCCCAACCAGATAACCGATGCGATTTTACGGTTTTTATCTCTTGCTCAGGAGATGGGGCTCGATCCAGAAGTATCTGGTGATGTTATTTGCATAGGTGAGCCTTTTCAGGAAAAAACGATCGGGGTAACTCATTCGTTTCTTGAGCGGCGCTCGGGCGTCAAGTTTGAAGAGCGTGATATTATTGAGCCATTGAGCCGTATTGGATTTTTGGTTGCTGGTGAGCCTGAGGTTATTGGCGATCGGGACGATATCCTATATACGATTACAATACCTTCGTATCGAGGGGCAAAAGATGTCGAAAGCAAAGAGGACATACTCGAAGAGGTAATTCGCTTTTTCGGGCTTAATAATATCGCTTTGCAATTGCCGGAGCTTAAGAAGAAGCCTTATGACTTGACCCCTGTTTTTCGGTTGCGCAAGATGAAGCAATTTTTAGTCCAAACTGTTCGTATGACCGAACAGCTAAACTATATTTATTATGATGAAGAATTTTTAACTGAAGTTGGGCTTGGCGCTCCACTGTTTGACGATAATCTTTCCCTCGCAAACCCTGTTTCAGAAAACAATGTTCGTTTAGTGACAACGCTTTTACCGAACCTTTTCAAAAATACCAAGCATAATTGTTCCAACGAAGATAGTATGAGGTTTTTTGAGTGTGGTCGTGTGTTTAGGATAGTTGGTGGTCAGGCTCGAGAGGAAAAGAGTGTTGCCGGTATTGTTTTTGAGAAACGCAAACCGGTCGATTTTTACGAGTGTAAACAGTATATAGTTGATCTTTTGAAGTTGTGTGGTGTGTCTCAAGTAACCTGTAAGAAGATTGATGAAAAGGGGCGTGAATATCCATGGGTGATGCCGTACCAGTCGGCAGAGTTGTTTCATGAGAATACTAGAATTGGTGTTATTGGAAAAATTGATAAGATTTTTTTGAATCGGTTGGGTGCACTTGAGGAGAGTGAGGCGTTCTTTTTTGAGCTTAGTCTTGATAGATTGCTTTCGTTTCCAAAAGAAGATCTTATATATTCCCCAATTTCGAAATATCAGGGTGTTACGTTTGACTTGTCTCTTATGGTGCCGCTAACACTTGCTGCGGTCGAGCTAGAGGCCTGTTTGTTCGATAGCGATGATCTGGTTGAACGGGTTGAGTTGATCGATTTCTTTGACAAGAAAGACTGGGCTGACAAACGGTCGGTTGCGTTTCGGTTATGGGTAAGCCATCCTGAAAAAACTTTGGAGAAGAGTGAAATCGATACAGTTCGTGAGAATGCGTTGCGAGCAGCGACCAAATTGGGAGCGCAACTGAGGGCCTAAGGAGACTTTTATGTATAAAAAACAAAGTTTGTGGTGGTTATATACGGCGGTTTTTTTGGGGATTATAGCGCTTGATCGTATTTCTAAGTGGTTGGCGGTAACGGTTCTTGGGGGGCGACAGGTCTCGTTATTTCCCGGCTTGAATTTTACGTTGATGTGGAATCGCGGGGTTAGTTGGGGGCTTTTCAACCGAAGTTCTTATCTAGGGCTTTACTTTTTGGCGTTATTTATAGCAATTGTGATTGTTTTTTTCTTGGTTTATACCATACATGAGTATCGGCGTGGTACGATGATTTTGTTCGAGCTACTGGTTCTTGCTGGGGCATTATCTAATTTTTTTGACCGGATCTATTACGGTGCGGTTGTTGATTTCATTGATATCTACGTTTCTACCGGTGTGTGGAGTTGGCATTGGCCAACGTTTAATGTGGCGGATGCCTGTATTGTGGTTGGTATGGGGGGTATTTTAGTAAAGGGGTTACTATGCGAGCGAACGAAAATATAAAACGAGCGTGCTATGCCGTTGCAACGTTAAGTCCACTGGGTGAGTGGTGGCTTGGGGGTGTTTTTGCATCGGCGCTTGGCGTACCTTTTCTTTTACTTTTTCAAAGTGTGTATTGGTTGGGGAATTTGTTGTTTTACTGGACGATCGCATTTACCGCGATACTTTTTCTTATTATTACTCAATGGGCGTTACACGCTTATCCTGAGAAGGCGCCTAAGGCGATTGTTTGTGACAAGATTCTTGGGGTTATGATTTCTCTTGCTGGAGTACCGCTTCGGTGGAGGATTATTTTTTTCGGTTTTGTTCTGTTTCATCTTTTGAATACACTAAAGCCATTTGCATGGTATCGAAGGCTTATTGAATATATAGAGAAACTACCAGGAGTTTTCGGCGTGCTAGGGGCTGAGATTCTCTCTGGTGTGCTTGTTAATTTTGTGCTTCAGTTGCTAGTGTGGGTTATGAGTTGATCTCGCTCGTCTATCCATTTTTGTGTCGAGCCTGTGACCGATTTGTTGCTCGAGAACAGGTTTTTTGTTCAGATTGTTTTTCACGAATTAAAAAAATTCCTCCTTCTTTTATTTCTCTTACGACAAATATTTCGATTAAAATTTATTCAGTATCAGATTATAAAGAACCTTTGCGATCGCTTATTTTACGCAAAAAGAGTTCTGATAGATTAGCGGCCCGTCAGTTAGGGGAAATAATGAGTCGTCTGGACGTTGGAAAATTTGATTATCTTATTCCGGTTCCGTTACATTGGACGCGCTATGCTCGACGAGGGTTTAATCAGTCTCGTGAGATCGCTTGTGTGCTGAGCAAAAAGTTTGACATACCTGTGGTTGATCTCCTGAAGAGAGCCAAACGAACAAGGTTTCAGTCGAATTTATCACATGATTTGCGACAGGACAATGTCGATTCTGTTTTTGTTGTCCAGCGAAAATATCATGATATATATTGTGCGATTGTGCGAGGCAAAAATGTCTTGCTTGTTGATGATCTTTGCACGACTGGTGCGACACTTAAAAATGTTGCCCGACCGCTACTTGCCGGTCAGCCTCGGTCGATTTCGGCGATTGTTGCATGCCGGGTCGTGTAGGTTACCACCTTCGGAACTGGCCGCCGAATCTATTGAATAGAATCGTGATATGATGGTGTTGGTTTCTTAGTTTTAGACCATTATAAAGAAGATAGATGCCGAGAGCGGCAATTGCTAGCCGAAATAGAAATTCCCCAAGAGCGAAAAAAAGAATAACCGCTCCGAGGATTGTTAAGATCCATCCAAGAATATTATTGTACGGAGAATATGGCGACTGATTACGTCGGAACATGAGTGAAACACCTTCCGAAAAATTACATGGCGTCCCCAAGGGGATTCGAACCCCTGTTACAGGAATGAAAATCCTGTGTCCTAACCTGGCTAGACGATGGGGACACACCAAAAAAATGGTGAGCCGCGCAGGGCTCGAACCTGCGACCCACAGCTTAAAAGGCTGTTGCTCTACCAACTGAGCTAGCGGCTCAACTACATGTTAAAAAGTATAGGATTCGCCGCTCTTTTGTCAAGCAACTATAAGAAAATTTCTTTGATTAATACTTAGCCGAGAAACCTACTGCAGACGGCACAGTATATTAATATACCCAAGATGTCCATAAGGGTGGCGAGAAACGGTGCTGCTGAGTGGGCTGGGTCTAGGTTAAGCCGCTCTAGGAGGAATGGAATAAACGCCCCGAGGATCATCGACATGTTGATGATAAGAACGAGTGAGATGCCGATTGCGATGGTGGCAGTTAGGTTATGGTATAAAAAATAGATGCGGGCGAAAGTTACGAGAAAGAGTACCGAGGCAAGGGCGATTGACATGCCGAACTCTCTAACAAGAACTCGGACTGCATTTTTTCGTGAGATCTCACCGGTTGCGAGCCCCCTAATGACCAGGGTCGCGGATTGGTTTCCTGCGTTTCCCCCAGTGCCAATGAGCATGGTTAGGAAGAATGACATGATGACATGGTTTTGAATGAGGGCTTGGTATTTTCCGAGAATGAATCCAGAAAGACTTTGAAAGATGAGAAGAGAGGCGAGCCAGATGCCTCGCTGGAAGAAGAGGCTTGAAAACGTCGTTTGAAAGTAGCTGTGTTCAACGGGGGCGAGACCGGACATTTTATAGACGTCTTCACTCGCTTCCTCTTCAACGATATCGACGATATCGTCGGCGGTGATGACACCAAGAAAGTTGTTTTGCTCATCGACGACCGGTGCGGATAGAAGTCCGTAGTGATGCATCTGTCTAGCGACTTCTTCTTGGTCCACGTGCACGTTAATAGCGAGTTCGTTTTTGTGTATCACGTGAGTGAGTGGTGTTTCAGACTTATTGATAACTAAATCTTCAAGGTTGATGTACCCAACGAGAATGTTGTCTCGATTGGTGACGTAAATTCGTCGCATTGTTTCTTTTGGGATTTCAACGCGTTGCAAGAGCGAAACGCTTTTTTTTATGGTGAAGTCTCGTTGGAGCGTGATGACATCGCTGTTCATAATTCTTCCTGCGGAGTCAGGGTCCAGATGGAGCAGCGAGATTATTTTATTTCGTTGTTTTCTTTGGATAAGTTTTAGATATTGTTGTAGGTCTTCGTCTGAAACGCACTCAAAGAGATCGGTGAGCTCGTCAGACGGCATTTTTTGAAAGATGATTGCCGCTTCGTCGAGGTCTAAGGTTTTTATGAGACTCGCTTGGATGCTTTCGGTGAGCTCTTGAAATACTTTTACGGCAAGGGCTCGGGGAAGCTTTTTGAAGAGAAGTTTTTGTTTTGGGGTGTCAATTTTTTCTATGATTTCGGCTATGTCAGCATGATGTTGGCGTAGCAGTTTTTTCCAGAGCTCTTGGCCTTGGAGTGTGTCTTCGCGAATAACGGATAGGATGTTATTTTCGATTTGGGCAAGAATTTCTTCAACGTTTCGAGTATGCAGCATCCGCGATTCCTTCTTGTGCGCCAACTATAAAAATATGATACTATAAAACCATAGGAATTATAAGCAATAACCGCAAGGATACCAAAAAAGTGGAGAAAGACAATAATACCACAAGTGTTGAGAAAATAGTTACGATTAGCTGTGATTGCGCGAGCGAAGAGCGTCTCGACGCGTTTCTGTTTCGTGAATTTCCAGACTTTTCTCGGTCATACTTCCAAAAATTGGTCTCCCAGGGCCTGGTTGAGGTGAACGGCCGGAGAGTTTCAAAGAGCTTTTTGGTGAGCAAGGGCGACCAGATCATTATTTCGTTTCCGAAGCCTGCCGCTTTTGCCGTAGAGCCCCAGTACGTCGATTTTGATATTGTTGATACTCAGAAAGATTTTCTTATCATTAATAAGCCGGCTGGACTAACGGTTCACCATACAAAAGAAAAGGGGTATGATCCTACCCTTGTGCATGGGCTTCTGCATAGATTTAAAGAGTTCTCCGAGTTTGATGATAATGAGCGGCCTGGCATTGTGCACCGGCTTGATAAGGGGACCTCAGGGTTGTTGGTCGTTGCTCGAAACATCAAGGCTCAGATCGAGCTAGCGAGACAATTTAGAGATCGTCTTATTCAGAAGAGTTATTTAGCCGTTGTTACGGGGCATCCTGACCAAGAGGGGAAAATCGAGTTGCCCGTTGGACGTCATCCTGTTGAGCGAAATAAGATGTCACATGTCAGTTATGCTGGTAAGCCGGCCCTTACGCACTACAAAGTCGTACAATACTATAAAGATTGCTCGCTTGTCTCTGTCAGGATTGTGACAGGAAGGACTCATCAGATCAGGGTTCACTTCGCGGCGTTAGGCCATGGCCTGCTTGGGGACATTATGTACGGAAACGAGTCGAAGTTTATCAAGCGCCCAGCGCTGCATTCGTGGAAGTTGGCGTTTGATTTTAAGGGTAAGCGGTACGATTACTGGTGTCCGGTTCCAGACGATTTTAAACGACTGTTACATCTTTTACGTGGGGAACGTGTAGAACCGGCTGAAAAGTGAGGTTTCTAAACTCACGTTCTTTGCTAAGATTAATAAACTTGTTTGTTGACACCGTGTTTGTAGTCCCTATACTTAGAAACATGTTCTTGAAATCGAATACATCGCGGGGTAGAGCAGCCTGGTAGCTCGTTGGGCTCATAACCCAAAGGTCGCTGGTTCAAATCCAGCCCCCGCAACCAAAATTGATATTGTTCGCTGGTTCAACCACGACACATCCCCATGGAATTCTCTCATAAATTTTATTTCTCCCTTCCGGGAACCTCTCTGGCCTATCTTCCTAAAATCGCACTTCTATGATATACTGGAAAAACTTTCTATCCTTGCGTCTAAGCCAAAAAATAGCTGTAAAACCATGGTTTCGAGGTAATATTCGATGTGTCCACGAATTTTTCATATTTATGGCCCCTTGTGGGTCAACGGTTATGGTTTGATGATTGCGCTTGGATTCATGCTTTTTACTTATTTAACCTATAGACACCCACGGCGTAAGCGCTTAATTTCTGATGAGAACTATCTCAATGTTCTGTTTATTGGTTTTTTGTCCGCTATTGTTGGCGGGCGATTTCTTTTTGTATTATTTAACTTGTTTAGTTTTGATTCGGTTGCAGAGATTTTTTACCCCTGGGTTGGTGGGTTTAGTTTATTTGGGTCGATTATTTTTGTTTTGGTCGCAGTATCAATTTATTAAAAAAAAATTGATACTGCGATTTTTCCGTTTTTTGATGTGATAGCCTTGTATGTTCCATTGCTGCAGTCGGTGGCTCGGGTTGGGTGCTTTCTTGCTGGGTGTTGTTACGGTGCGCCGACGAAACAGTGGTGGGGTGTGACTTTTAGCTCGTTACACTCACTCGCGCCGCTTCATGTTCCTCTTCATCCGACACAGCTTTATTCATCTCTCGCTTCGTTGTCTATTTTTTTTATTTTGTACTTTGTTTCAAAAAGGATTTATCGAATACCTGGAACGCTTGTCTTGCTTTATCTGATTCTTGAGAGCTGTTCTCGGTTTACGGTTGATCTTTGGCGTGGGGACGGTGATATTGCAATGCGGGGGATCGTTTCGGTTCTTTTTCTCATATCACTTGTTGTTTTAATTAACCTTGTCTACGGAAAAAAAAATAAAGATATAAAAAATAAAAAAGAGGCACGTTAGATGTCGATTTTTAGTTTTGTAAAATCAAAACTTTCTATACTCGACGTTGTCCTTGAGTATTCGCAGCTCAAGCGTGCTGGCGGTTACTGGAAGGGGGCGTGTCCATTTCACTCGGAAACAGATGCCTCGTTTACGGTGAGTCCTGATAGGCAAATATTCTACTGTTTTGGTTGTCACTTAGGGGGAGACTTGATAGCGTTTATTGCGAAAATTGAGAATATGTCTCAGATTGAGGCGGTACACCACTTGATCGATAAGTATGCGATTCAGGTTCCGAGTGATATGAAAAGAGATTTTACGTCTCCGGTGAAGAGCGGGCAGAAGGACCAGTTCTTTCATACGTGTGATTCGGCGGCACGCTGGTGCCATGATCAGCTTTTGATTAATACTGTTGCAAAAAAATATCTTGAAAAACGATCGGTTGGTCAGGGCGAATGGAAGCGGTTTTCGATAGGATACTTTCCTGGAGGGACTCGTGTTTTGAATCGGTTTTTAAAAGATATGGCGACACAGAACGTACTCACAAAAGATTTGATTGAGGCTGGCGTTGTTGCTCAGGGAAGAACAACGCTTTACTCGCCATTTGAAGAAAGAATTATTTTTCCAATACGAGATATGCTAGGTCGTGGTTGTGGGTTTGGTGGAAGGGTATTTTTGCCGAATGACGAACGAGCAAAGTACTACAATAGCAAAGAGTCGATGTTTTTTTCGAAGGGAAAGCTATTGTTCGGGTTGGACCTTGCAAAAAAAGAGATGCAGTATGCTGGGAAGGCATTTTTGGTTGAGGGTTATACCGACTGTGTTGCGATGGTGCAGCATGGATATAAAAATACGATTGCAACGTTAGGGACGGCATGTACAGCTGACCATCTCAAGACACTTTCCCGTTATATAAAAACGCTTTACGTGCTTTATGATGGTGACAATGCAGGACAAAAGGCTATTTTGCGGTTAACAAAACTGTGTTGGGAAGCAAATCTTGATTTGCAAATTGTGCAGCTGGAGCCGGGGCATGATCCCGCATCGTTTTTGGAGAGTCACGGGAAGCTTGATTTGCTGGTTGATCGGGCGAGTGACATTATTACGTTTTTTGTTGGGACTTTAGGCGAACAGTTTTGGGGAAAGTCGCTTTCTGAGAAGATGGAGTTGTGCGATAAAATTATTCAGGTGCTCGCTCGAGTTGATGATGCGTTTAAACGAGATCTTCTTCTTCAGCAGGCGGCGAGCGTGATGCAGATTCCATTTGAATCGCTTAAACTTTTGCTTGAGCGTCATCGTCAGAAGGGCATAACACCCCAACGAGATGTGGAGAAAAGCATACAGAAAGATGTTGTGTGTGAAAAGTTTTGTGATGTTTCTCCAATTGAGAAAAAGATTGCGTCGATCGTGATAAATAATGCAACGGGTATTGAAAAGTTTTTTGTTGATAAGGATTTGTTGCCCTATTTTTCGAAACCGGTTAAAGCGGTTTTGACAAAAATAGCACTGTTTAATGAGAGCCCGTTATCGAGTCAGAGATTTGATTCATTGTTGGAATTTTTTGATGATCCTGTTGATCGTGATTGGGTAATAGAACAGAGCTTTGTTGTAGAGGAGGAGTTCCCATACGATTTACTTGAGAAGCTGCAGTTTCGATTTCGAAAAAACAATTGGAAGCGAATTGTCCAGGACATGAAAAAGAAGGTGTTCCAGGCAAAGCAACAGTGCGATGAGCAGACGGTCAATGGGTTATTACATTCATTTTTAGAATTAAAAAAAGAGATGAAAGAAAGGGGGCTTATATGAGTAAGCGCAAGAAGGAAACGGTCAAGAAAAAAATGGTAAAGAAAAAGCAGGCGGCCAAAAAGAAGATTACAAAGAAAAAGGTTGTGAAAAAGAAGGTTTTGAAAAAAGTCTCTAAGGAGACGGTTTTTAAGAAGAAAAAAGTTGCGAAGAAGAAAGTTTCTGCGCTTGGCCGTCTTACAAGGCAAGTGTTGAGCGCGGCAAAACAGGTTATGACCGGCTCTAAGCCGAAAAAAGCTGTTAGCAAAAACAGGATTCTGGCGAGAAAAATAAAGATGTCTGGAGAAAAAGACAATAAGATAACGCTTAAAGATATAGAAAAACAGGTTGCCGTTTTTATTGAAAAGGGCGGTAATGAGGGTGTCCTTACGTATGAGGAGGTGGCATCGTTTCGACAAAAGCATCAGTTGGATGAAGAAGATACGGATCAGCTGTTAGAGCTTCTGGAGAAAGAGAACATTGATTTAATTTCAGGTGAGGATCTTTCGTCTTCTGACGGTGGATTTTTGAGGTTTGGGCAGGAAGAGTCCTCTTCGTTTCAAACAATTAAAAGTAATCTTGAGTCATCAATCGCAAAGGTTGAGCTAGAGAAGGAGGCTGACGAGTCGTCCAAGGCGATCAAGGAAGTTGCGAAGTTAAAATATTTAATGGAGACCCCGCAGCTCAATGACCCGGTTAAGCTTTACTTAAAAGAGATAGGGAAAATCCCTTTGCTCAATAAAACTACAGAGAGAGTTATTGCGAACAATATTTCTCAGGGAAAAATCGATTCGGCGGATGCTATTTCGCACTTTCCATTTGTTATAAAGGATTTATTTGCTGCGGCGGAACGCTTAGAAAAGGATCCGCTATTTTTAAAAGATCTAATTCAGTTTTCTGATTTTGATGAGGACAATTCTCCAAAGTTTGAGGCCGAACGAAAAAAACTTTTAAAAACGATTGGCGAAATAAGAGCACTTGTTGCCAACGAGGAAAAGATTTATCGTTCTTATCGTAAGGAAATCGAGGGCAATCCTGAGAAGAAAAAAGAGATGTTGGTCAAGATAGAAGAAAATAAAAGTGAAGTCATCGCAGCAATTAAAAGAATAAAACTTTCTAACAAGCAGATTAGGAAGTTTGGTAAAAAGATCGATAAACTTCTGGAAAAAATTCATGAGCGTGATGACGAGATAAAACGCGATTCTGAAAAACTCAAGTTCTACCAAGGAATCAAGAATCCAAAGGGGCCTGATTTAGAGCAGATCGAGGTGCTTGAACGAGACATTCGGATGGCAAAAAAACAGATTAAAAAGGCAGAAGCTGACTCTGGAATGCCTCGAGAAAAGATGATGAGGTTTTATCAACAGTTTTATCGGGCGCAGATTAAAGATAAGTCTGCAAAGGACGATCTTGCCAGGGCAAATCTAAGGCTTGTGGTAAACATAGCCAAAAAATATATCAATCGTGGTTTACACTTTCTCGACTTGATTCAGGAGGGAAATATTGGATTATTGAAGGCGGTTGAGAAGTTTGAGTTTGAGCGCGGTTTTAAATTTTCTACCTACGCAACTTGGTGGATTAGGCAGGCGATTACTCGAGCGATTGCAGATCAGTCTCGTACCATTCGAGTTCCAGTCCATATGGTTGAAACGCTTAATAAAATTAATAAGATTACCCGTACGTATGTTCAAGAGGTTGGTAAGGAGCCGTCATATGCTCAACTTGCAAAAGAGTTGAATCTTGATGAAAAGAAGATCAAAAATATTATTAAGATTTCAAAGGAACCAGTCTCTCTAGAGACGCCGGTTGGGGATAGCGAAGATACGTATCTAAAGGATTTTATTGAGGATGAAAATGAGTACACGCCGATGGATGCGGTGGTTAATGATGATCTTAAAGAAAAGGTTCGTGAAGTGCTCAAAACGCTGACTCCTCGAGAAGAAAAAGTGCTAAAGATGAGGTTTGGGATTGATGTTGCGTCTGAGCATACGCTTGAAGAGGTCGGGAAGGATTTTTCAGTGACGCGGGAGCGGATTCGACAGATTGAGGTGAAGGCGTTGCGAAAATTGCGGCACCCGTCAAGAAGTAGGAAGCTTCAGACGTTTCTCGACAAAGAGAGCGAGATTCTTTCAAAGGAGCCTATCGAATAGACGATGAAGATTTTACACGTCATTACGAGCTTAAAGATTGGTGGAGCGGAAGTGGCGTTGCACAATTTATTAGAGTCTTGGCAATCACAGCATGATCGAAAACATGATCATGCTGTGATTTTTATTTATGGCGGGCCGTTTGTCGAGAAAATTCGAGCGCTTGGTGTTCCTGTCTACTATCTCAAGGGTCTGATTTCCCCTTACGATTTACTCTCTTTTTATAGGCTTTTCACGTTGGTTAAAACGATAAAGCCTGATGTGATTCACTCAGCGTTGTGGTCGGCAAATATTATGGCACGAATTGTTTCGTGGTGGTACAAAATTCCGGTCATCTGCGATCTGCATGGAGACTGTGCTTATCATGGTGCTATCCGTAATTTTTTTGAGCGAGCGACTCTTTTTGTTCCTGCTCGCTTTGTCGCCGTTGCCCATTCAGTAGAGCGATCTTTTGTGCAACAGTTTTGTACTAATAAGAATGTTTTGCGAAACACGATTGTGATACAGAACGGCATAGATTCAGAAAAACTTAGACAAAAAGCACGACTAGGCCCGCTCTCTCGTCAGACGCTAGGGTTTTCTGATAGTGATTTTGTTATCGGATCGGTTGGGAGGTTACATGCTATAAAGCGATACGACTTGCTAATACGATCGTTTGCACAATTTTCAAAGATAGTTATCAGTTCAGGTTGGATGCGAATGCCAAGGTTATGTCTTGTTGGTGATGGGCCAGAGCGTCTTTCTCTTGAGAAAGCAGCCCATGAGTGCAGCGTTTCGAAACAGGTTTTTTTTGCCGGGGCAAAAGAGGACGCCTATCGCTACTATAATCTGTTCGACTGTTTTGCGCTCTCTTCGCAGACAGAAGGGTTATCAATAGCATTGCTTGAGGCGTTAAGTTTTTTTCTTCCTGTAATCATAACGCATAATAGTCTGTTGCACGATGTTATTACAGATGGCATTCATGGTATATTGCTTCCTGTAAATAGTTTCAACGGTGCAAGTCTTGAGAGTAAGATTGCTTCTGCTTTTTTATTATTTTACAAAGAGAAAGGCTTGCTTGATTCAATGAGAAAATCAAATGAAATGCTTATGCAGGAAAAGTTTTGCATTCGTGCTACAAGAACGCAATACGACAATCTGTACGGTAAGCTGTATGGTGAATTAAATAAAAGATAATTTTTACTTGTTGTAAAATAAAAAACGCCAAGAAACTTTAAAAAAACTATTGCGTTTTAGAGGGGCACGTTATACAATGATATTGTTCTTAAACTTAGGATAACCTCCATTTCCCCTGTCCAAGGCTTCTGTCTGGATGGGGGTTTTTTTGTTGTTTTTATTAGAAAGTAAAGAGATATGAACTGGTATAAAATAGTTATTGCGTATGACGGGACCGATTTTCATGGATGGCAGGTGCAGCCTTCTGATGAGACTGTTATGTCGGTATTAGAAAAAACATTTACAACTGCATTTTCTCGGTCGATTTCTCTTGTTGGGGCATCTCGTACCGATGCGGGTGTGCATGCGTTGGGGCAGGTTGCGCTATGCGGGACCGACCTATCGATCAGTCCTGATCAAATTATGTACGTCTGGAACAACGCTCTTCCTAAGAGCATTGTTATTCGTTCGATCGAGCAAGCGCCTCAAGATTTTCATATTTTCGCTCATGTCTCGAGTAAGACCTACTACTATCACTTGTTTTACGAACGCCCGTTACCGTTTATTGCTCGGTATGGTTGGTTTTGGAAGTTTATAGAGTCGGTCGATTTTGAAAAGTTTCGTAACGCTATGGACTGCTTTGTTGGTGAACATGATTTTCGATCGTTTTGTAAGCATGAAAATGGGCAAAAGACTGTTCGAACGATCGACTCGATTGCAATTGAAAAGTATGAGCGATTTGGTGCGGTTCGTGCTACGATCAAAAGCAGTGGTTTTTTGCGGTATCAGATTCGTCGTATGGTTGGAGCGGCGCTTGATGTTGCGCGAAAACGGGAGCTTCCTGTTGATGCGATTTCCCATCACCTGAAGCATCCAAACGACCAGCAAGAGTTTACAAGGGCTGCTGGATGTGGCCTGTGTTTGAGAAAAATCATTTATGGAAAGGGTGGAAAGTAATGTCTGACTTGCTTACACGAATTATAACCGGAGTTGTCTCCGGTGTTTTGTTTTTAGGGGGATACTTTTTGCATCAGCATGTTTTTTCTGTCATGTTGCTTACGATTTTTCTTATAATTATCTTTCTTGAGTGGCCGCTTTTGTGTCGACGAAACAAACTTTTGTGGCTACTTGTCCCGATATACCCGTTATTTCCAATTTTTTCTCTTTTTTATCTCAATCATGTGTATAGAGCTTTTCATATTCTTTTTCCCTTGTATCCATTTTTTATCTCATGGATAGCTGATACCGGGGGGTATCTTATTGGCAGCCTATGGGGCAAACATAAGATTTGTCCGTCGATTAGCCCGAAAAAATCATGGGAAGGTCTATTGGGAGGTTTTCTAGGGGTCTTATTATTTGTTACGTTCGTCTTAGCTGGTAACTGGCGATCGGTGCTTCCATTGTCGATTGTTTTGACATTGGCGGCGTTCGGGGGCGATCTGTTTGAGTCGTTTCTCAAGAGACGGGCCGGCCTGAAAGATACAGGGACGCTTCTTCCCGGCCATGGGGGGCTGCTCGATCGTTTTGATTCGGTGTTTTTTGTTGGGGTGGTTGTGTTTCTAATTGTAATGTAGTGTTTTCAGTATGAAAGCATATAGGGCCCGTTGTTGTGTCGTTTTGGTTATGGGACTAAAATGTTACTTTGTTGAACCACGAAAGGGTCTGAATGATGAAAAGAAATAGTTTCCTAGCAATAATAGTTTTTAGTTTGCTTGTTGGATCTTTGCCAACAAATATGAACGCATTTGAAGTTTCTCCAAAGATGAAGATGATTGGGGGTGCGTCAGCGGCGCTGGTGGCGGGTCTTGGTTCTTGGTATTGTCGCAAGAAGTTTCAAGAGTGTGCTGACCAAATTGATATAACTGAGTTCGCAGGTAATTCTGATGACGAGGTTCTTGAGAGTCTCAAGCGTAAGAAACGTTTGTATACTCTAGTGGCCTGGCTTACTGGAGGTATTTCGGTTGCAGGTGTTGGGGTTGCAGCATGGGGCGGAGTCCAAAGGTTTTATGGGCAGTCTTCTTGTAAAAAAGAAACAAGAGAGGAGGCTGTAGAACTTTGTTCTGATGATGAGTCTGATGATTTTTGAGCAGTTTAAGTTGTTTGTGAGTTAGTAACGACGGCGGATTGAATTCTTCGTTCAATCCGCTCGTTGAGAGTTTGATTTTTTTAAAAGACGGCAGCGATGGGCTTCTCGAGTCATGTGGGGTTTAAAAAATTAATTGAGTGAGGTGAAGGCGACTAATAATTTTGAAGAGAGGCCTGAGAAAAAAGCATAAGGGCTGGTTATTATGTACCAGCCCTTATTTTTATGTTTGTGTCGATTGAATAAGTAAAAAGATCAGAAAGAACAATGGAACCAAGAGTTTGTATGCGGCGAAGCGCGCCATCAGTTCTAATGTTTGATTGTGTTTCTTCACTATTTAGCTCCCCATAGATTCGATTTAACTCCCCAGAAATAGCGTTACGTCTATTCAGATTATCAGAGTTGATCCTGGAAATTCAACCTTTTATAGAAACTATTTATAGCTTAATCTAATAGATTTTTTAGGGTTGAAGAAAATTGAGTTTTTGAGCGAGAAAAGGGCTATTTTTCGTGTAATTTGCTCAGGGTACTGGTTACCCCATAGAGGTTGATCGTTTTAGTCTTCAAGTCGACGGTTCCTTTTTGCGCTTGTATCGAAATGCTATTGTTTTTGTTTTGATCGATTGATCCAGTAACTGTTTTAGGAAACAAGATGGTTTTGTTCTCGTGATCGATTACTGCCCTAGGGGCGTGGAGTGTTGCGGTCCAGCTTTTGTTGGTTGTCATGGTGCATACGCTTTGTTTGCATAAAGTGATTAGGCCATTCTTGTGGATTTTGCTCTCTTGCGCTTGTATGTGGCAGGCTTTTATGTTGTCTTGGTCGAACACATATAGGTCAGTTTCTTTCAGAATAACCTCTGGTGATAGTTTGTTTGCGGGACTTTTTTGTTTGATTTCTTTGTAGGCCTGTTCGGCTAAAATTCTTGTTGTTGTTCCTGACTTCTCTTTTTTGCGTGATCTAAAGAGCACCAATCCTGCGAGCAATATGATTACGCTGATGCTTATAAAAAGTTTACTCATTATATAATAGGAGTCTCGATTGATTTGTGTGCGATATGTTTGTTTTGTACGTAGAGCAAGAGATCTAGTATTGTGCGTAAGGCGCCATTGCCACCAGAACGAGGAGCGATAATATCTGCATGGTCTTGAATATAAAAGAGTGCGTTACTTGGTGCTGCAAAAAGACCGACAGAATTTTTCGTTTCGAGATCAAGCAGGTCGTCGCCAAAAAAAAGTGTTTCTTCGATATTAACTGATAGTTTTGTTTGGATTTCTTTGACCGCGCTAGATTTATTTTTATCTACCCCTTGGTAGTAGAGTTCGTCTGGTATATTAAGAATTTTTGCTCTTTTCGCAGCGGCTTTATCTGACCTGCCTGATATGAGTGCGAGATGTGGCATGTTTTTCTGGTTGCACTTGGCCATCATGAATCCATCTTGAATGGAGAAACACTTTTCGATTTCAGTGTTGCTGGAGTAATATACTTTTCCGTCAGTTAAGCATCCATCGATGTCTGATATGATTAACGAGATTTTTTTTAGTTTTTCAATGAGAGGCTTGTTTTCGAGACAGGCGAAGAACCAGTCTTTATCGTGATTGACGAAATGCATATACAGCCCTTTTTTTATAGGTGATATGAACGGAGATTTAAAGGGTAACTATAATATGAAAAGGGGTGAAAATAAAGAGCTATTCTTTAGAACTGCGAGAAGCAGAAGATAGCTTTATAAGCGCCTCTTCTGCCTCGTGATAAGAATTAATTGCTTTGAGAGCAAGATTGAGATTGTTTTGATTGATGCTGTTTTTGATAGCGATGCACTTCATGCCTGCGGCTTGTGCTGCTTGAAATCCGAACAGTGAGTCTTCAAATACTATGCACTCGCTAGGTTTTACCTGAAGTTTGTCAGCTGCGTGCAAGAAGATCGCTGGATCAGGTTTTGCTTTGTTTCCAATAATTTCGATGCTAAAAAGATTTTGACCAAAAAAGCTTTCGAGATTCATTTTTTCTTGGATCAGGGTCAAACTTGCTTGGTCAGCGTTGGTTGCAACGCTTGTTGGTATAAAATGTTGTTGCAGTTTTTTATGGAAAGCTTCAAAGCCATCAATAAATTCAAGTTCGCCCGCAAAAAGCTGATGGGCAATTAGCTTTGTTTCTGAAGCAAGGTTGTCTATTGGATCAATAAGTTTGAACTCTTTTTTTAATACTTTTGCTGCTTCGAGTAGACCGATGCCGGAAAGTGCCTTTAAGAATTCCTTTTGCCCTTGCGTCATAACAATAAAACCTCTGCGTTGAAGTAGGCTTTGTGTTGCCCTTTCCCACAGATGCTCTGTTTTAATGATCGTGCCATCCATGTCAAAGATGACAGCTTTCACGTTGTTTTTTATTCGTTTCATAGGTAACTCCTTTCGGTAACGAACATTCGTGTTGATTTGATGGGGGTTTGATTGGGGGTTTTGGTATATGTATTATGTATATGTATGAGATAGAATTTCGTGTGCGCCCGTTATGTCTCCCCAATGAAGAAAATTATACCAGGATAGGGCTGGTTATGTCAAATTGTAACGATTTTTTGGTGGTTTTTGAGTAGTAAATGGGGGTTTTTCCGAGTTCTCACCTGACTTGTCATACGATTTTGGATATAATTTTGATTCTAGTTTTTGTTTTTTTGATAGTATTGCGAGCGGAAGGAAGGAGTGAACCTATGATTTTTTGCAGAAAATTGGCGAAAATAACATGTCTGGTGGTGGTTCTTGTTGTGGCATCGTTGTTCCAAGTGAGTGTTGCGTGGGGTACTAAGATGTGTTTTTTCTCAGGGGTTTGTATGGCGGGTCCATTGCTAGGTGCTTTCTTTGGGCTTGGGGGTGTTGGTTCTGTGATTGTTTTTTCGAAAATCACGAGATTTTTTTTATTTGGAAGTATTCCCGTAATCTCGACCGGGGTTCCAACGTTTCTGGCGTCATGTTGCTGGTCGGTTACGAGTAGAATGGGGGGGGTAGTTGTGAAAGTGTTTGTTCCATTAATTTGTTTTGTGCTGTTTATCTTTCACGCGTCAGTTGGGAATGGATGGTGGTATGGTCTATATTGGTTTGTTCCGGTAGTTTTTTATTTTACGCAACTATTTGGATTGCTAAAAAAAACAGTTTTTGTGACGGCGTTACAGAGTACGTTTGTCGCTCATGCGGTAGGTAGTATTATTTGGTGTTACACAATTCCTATGTCTCCAGAGAAATGGCTTGCGCTGATACCTCTAGTTTTTGTTGAGCGATTGGTAATAGCAAGTGGAATGGTCTTGCTGTTTAAAGTTGCAACTTATTCTTTTTGGAGTAGTATTGTTTTGTTACCAATAAGTTTGTTTTTGAGAAGTGGAGAGGGGTTTTGGAATGCAACATTTGGCCATGATTATGGACGGCAACCGTCGGTGGGCAAGGGAAAAGAAATTGCAGGCGGTAACACTTGGTCATCGTAAGGGGCTTGATGCGGTCAGATCGGCAATAAGGTTCTGTTTAAAAAAAGAGATACAGCATCTTTCTCTTTTTACTTTTTCTCTCGAAAATTTTCGTCGTGATAGCGCTGAGCAAATCTATATTTTCAATCTTTTGCTTGAAGCGCTCAAAAAAAATATTTTTGAACTGGTTGAACAGGGCGTAAGAATTCGTTTTGTTGGAGATCGGAACTATTTTCCCGAGGTTGTCTCTAGTGCAATTTGTGAGATTGAAGCGCAGACCAAGAATTTGAAGAAACTTTGTTTAAATATGTTGTTTTGTTACGGGGCGAAACAAGAGGTTGTGCATGCAGTAAAACAAGTAGCACAAAAAGTAAAAGATGGTCAACTTGATGTTGATCAGATTACTGAAGACGAGCTTCGAAGCGAATTTTGGCTCAATGGGGCACCTGATCCTGATCTCATTATAAGAACAGGAAAACAGTCTCGGTTGAGTAATTTTTTATTGTTTCAAGCTGCGTATAGCGAGCTGCAGTTTCTTGATTGTTATTGGCCGGAGATTGATGAGAGTCGCTTGCAAGCGTGTGTTGATCGTTTTCATTCTGTAAAAAGAAATTTTGGAAAATGAGCAAAAAGATAACGATTCTTGGTGGTGGTGCATGGGGGACAGCCATGGCAACGGTGCTTGCCGGCAACGGCCATTCGGTGACGCTGTGGTGTTTCGAGCAAGAAGTTGTTGAGGATATAATAAACTATCGAATTAATGAGAAATATTTATCTGGTGTAGAACTTGCTAAAGCGATTGAGCCGACATCGTGCCTGCACGAAGCGATTGAAGGTGCTGATATATTGTTCGAAGCTATTCCCGTTATGTTTTTAAGAAAGACCGTTCAAGATGTAAAAGAGTATCTCAATAAAAAACTGGCATGGGTTGCGTTAAGTAAGGGCATTGAGCATGAGACCGGTCTTTTTCCAACAGATATTATCAAAGATGTTCTTGGGCCGGATCAATTGGTTGCTGTTTTAAGCGGTCCGAACTTTGCTCGACAGATTGCGCATCAGGCCATCACGGCTACACAGGTTGCATCGAAGGATGAAACACTTGCTCGAGAGGTGCAAGCGTTATGTGAGAACAGTTTTTTCAAGCCGGCTATCTCTCATGATGTTATTGGGGTGCAGGTAGGGGGTGCACTTAAAAATGTTATATCGATGTTTTTGGGCATGCTTGACGGAGTTGGGTATCTGGAAAATACGCGAGCATTTTTCCTGACCAGAGGGCTGGCAGAGGTTGCTCGATTTGCTGAGTATCTCGGGGGGGAAAAAGAAACAGTGTATGGTTTTTCGGGTCTTGGCGACTTGTTGTTAGGCCTGCTTGGTGGGGAAAGAAATCGAAATTATAGGTTGGGTGAACTTTTGGGTAAGGGAAACAGCTTAAGTGACATTGAATCTATGATGAAGGTTATTCCTGAGGGTATAAATACGGCAAAGTCGCTTCATGCTATTATTCAAAAAAATAGGTTAGATTTACCTATCTGTTCAGCTGTATATCAGATTATTTGTGATGAGATGTCGGTTCGCCGGTTTGTCGAAAGCGTGTGAATTTTCCTCCGTCACTGAGAATCATCTTTTTTAACGAAAAAAAACATTTCCAGCCGTATCGTGAAAGACGGTAGTTGAAGTACGGAACGGAGACCTCACGGATTGTAAACGTTTTACACAGTTCTTCGATAGAGGTAAAAGCTTTTTCTGATGGGTTGTGCAGTGTGATTTTATCAATTGTTGTTGAGCCGTATGTTTTGATCAGATAGGGTTTAAGTTCGAAAGAGACAAATTTTTGGGGTGAGCGTTTTTGCGTAAAAAAGCCATAGTCGGTTAGTTGTATAGTTTTGTTTTTCAAGCGGGTAACGGCAAGTTGTTGAGAACAGTTTGGAATGAATTTTGTTTTTGGTCCCACTGGCCAGAAGGATGTGCGAATAAAATGTGTTGCCATGAACAGTGCGAGTGCGAAAATTCCGAAGAATACCAACTTTGACAAAATTCGAAATGTGAATCGCAAGACAAGCAACATGACAAATATTGCGAGTAGAATGGTTAATGTTGTTTTTGGCTTAGCAAAGCCGATGAGCCAGGTCTTTTTACCAAGCGATAGAATAACTTCCCAGTAGGAGGTTGTTGCTGACAGAGCATCAATGAATAGACCGTTTGGGATTGATAGCAGCTCGGTGAAGAATACGATTGAACTAAGAATTAAAAATATGGCCAGAAATGGGGTGAAGATAAAGTTGCCAACGAACGACATAAGAGAAATAGGGATTCCCCATGTTATAAGAATTGGCAAAGATGCGATAGTTACAATTGTTTGAACTTTAACGAAGTTTATGAGATATAGAGTGAGATTTTTTATCACATTTATCACATTTATTATTTAGGGTAGTTAATAAAAAGATTTTTCCAAAAGAGCGAACTGCTTCCAGGTTGTGGTGGTTTTCTTGTTTGCTCAAGCAAAAAATCAAGTGTTTTCTTTTGGTGACTATGTTTTTTATCATGAGCTAGTCTTTCTAGGTCGTTTGCATTATAGCAGGTGCCATAAGATTGTTGGAGTCGTTTTTGAATTGAGTTCGTGAGGTCTTCAAGGAGATCAACCGTTTCTTGTTCCGTTGGCTTTTGTTTTTTTAGTTCCTGATCAAAGAGAAAAGGGTCTTGTTTTTTTTGAGGGTCGATAAAGAAAGTAAGCAAGGGATGAAGGAGTAGACTGCTAGAGCTGCGCTTGATGTGATTGATTGAACAGCGGGATCGAATGGTTGGAAGAATTGCCTGTTCGTTGTTCGTGAGCAGAAAAAACGTATATCCTGGGGGTGGCTCTTCGAGTGTTTTTAAAAGTTTATTGGCGCATACAGGTGAAAGGTGATGTGCTTTTTTAAGAATAAAAAAAAACGATTGATTCTGTTCTAACTGAAATCGTATTGTTTTAAAGATTACAGTTAGGTCATCAAGAAGATATTTTTTTTCTGGTTCGATCCAAATGATCGATTGATGTTGTCCGTTTTTTATTTTGCGACATTCGTTGCAAAAACAATCGTCTTCGAAAGACTGCTTACAGAATTTTTTCTGTAATTGTTTGGTAATTGTTACATCGAGTTTTTGTTCGTCTCCAACAAATAGACGAGTTGGATTTGTGGTTTGCCTATTCATCTGTTCCTGATTTCAAAAGCTCAAGGATTTTGACTGTTGCTTGTTTTTGTAACGTTTCTATCGATTCTTTACCGTCAAGTATGATAACGTTTTTTCGGTTTATAAAAATCTTATCAAACCCGTCACTTACCCGTTTCCAAAACTGTTTTTCTTCTGTTTCGAACGAAGTGAGCTTGTTTCCACGTTGCATAATTCGTTCGAGTGCAGTTGTAAAGTCGAGTTTAATATAAAAAGTCAGATCTGATTTGATGTTGCCCATAGCCCATTCGTTTGTTTGAATTATCATGTCTATGTCGAGGCCGCGACCATAGCCCTGGTAGGCGACCGACGAGTCGTCGAGTCGATCAGAGATGATAACCTTACCTTCCTCTAGGGCAGGGATAATTGTTTGTTCAAAGTGTTGCGCTCGGTCGGCTGCGAACAGAAGGTATTCTGCCTTGTCACAAATATCGTTTTTTGCTTCGTGAAGTAAGATGCGCAGCTGGTGTCCTAGAGGTGTGTCTCCAGGTTCTTTCGTGAGTATGACTTGGTGATCGTGAGCCTCAAGTGATTTTTGCAGCGCGTGAGCAAGAGAGCTTTTTCCTGAGCCGTCGATTCCTTCAATACTAACGAGAAGGCCTTTGTTCTTCACGAGAGACCACTTTCGGAACAACCTCGCTTGCCACGAGTGTATGCGATAGCAGGTGTATCGAGGGGGCGAGGGTTTCGATTTACAACGTATGAGTTTTCTAAGCAGGAACAGACATACTTGATCTCGTTATCTGTAAGCTCTGGCCAGATAGGAAGAGCAAGAATGTTTTGCGTTGTATTGTGCGCAATTGGGCAGTCTGTCGCAAGTTCTTTTGGTGGTGTAAGGAATGGGATTTGGTCAAGCGTTTTTGGATAAAAAATGTTTGTTTCAATTTTTTTTTCTAGCAACTGTTCTTGAATGGTTTTTCGATTGGTGACTTGGATTGAGTACTGATGATATACGTGATGGCCAACCGTTTCACGGGGTGTTTTTATGAATGGAATTTTCGATAATCGTTTTGTGTAGTATTGGGCAATTTCTCGTCTTCGATCGTTATAGTCGTCAAGATACTTAAGTTTTTCCGTTGCGATGAGTGCTTGGATTGCATCAAGACGAGAGTTTCTGCCTTGGCACTCATAGTTGTAATGGGTTGCCCGCCCATGGTTGCGGAGTTTGAAAAGTTTTTCTGCAAGTTGAGTACTATTTGTTGTCATGACACCCCCGTCGCCGCATACCCCCAAGTTTTTTGTTGGGTAAAGAGAGAAGCAAGAGATGTCGCCAAATGTGCCAGCTTTTTTATTGTCGATGTGCGCGCCGACGGCTTGGCAAGCGTCTTCTATTATCCACAAGTTCCAATCGTTAGCGATTGATTTAATTGCATTATAGTTTGCACATTGACCAAACAGATCTACTGAGATGATACCTGCGATAGGGAAACCAGTTTTTTTATGGACTGCTCGATCGTGACGAACGATAGCGTGTATTTTAAGCCAGGTTTCTATTTTTTTTGGGCAAATGTTATATGATTCGTCAATGTCGATAAAGACAGGGTGTGCTTTGTGAGCTGCGATTTCGCTGCTTGATGCAATGAACGAAAATGGCGTTGTTAAGACTATAGAATTGGGGGTAATTTCAAGTGCGGCAAGAGAAAGCCAGAGAGCATCTGTTCCCGAGTTGCATGATATTGCGTGTGTCGTTTCTGTATAGGTTGCAAACTTTTTTTCAAATGTATCAACGTATGGTCCGCCAACAAATTGGTTGCTTGAGAGAAGCTGGTTTATTTGCAGCTCAAGTGAGTTTTTAATGTTACTCAACTGGCGTTCAAGAGAAAAGAATGGAATATGATGATTCATAGGGCCCTGCTTTTTACGCAAAAGTGTTGTATTTATGAAATGTTCAGTATAAGCATAGAACTATGTTTTGTTAAGTTTCGTGATCGACTCGATTCTTGACTTTTGACAAGCGTATTTTACAGTTAGTATATGTAGAAAATTAGAGGACTGGTAATGGAGTTTTTTTGTTTATTGTTTGTTCTTGGGCCGTGATGACAGGTAAACACGTGTTACAAATATTTGTAACACGTGTTTTTTTGTTAACAGATAGGAGAAGCATTTTTACTGAGTAGTTTTTGGATGTTTTTCAAAAAGAGGAGAGGCAATGAGACGAAGGTTTATGTGGGCACTATTTTTAGTAAGTTGCCTATGGATAGGTGCGGTGCAATTACAGGCGATTGAATGGGATGGCACGGGGACGGCGCTTCGAGTGAGCGGGAAGTATCAAACCGACTTGCTTACATCGATGACCATTAAAGGACATGTTGTCATTGATGGGGATGTAACGCTTGTTCGATCTGATAATCTTGGTTGTTTACCAATTTTTATTACTGCGGATACCTTTATTTCTACTGATACGGGGGGTAATGGGTATGGGCACTTGAGTTTGTACGCCGATGAGTGTTCGGGGTATTACTTTCAAGTCGATAACGATCTGATTTTTACTGGTTCGAATCATGGTGATAAACATGCTAATAACAGAGAGCTTACCCTGACATTTTCTGGTCCCGGACAAACAGTCTTTCATATTTCAACCGGCAAGATGGTTGGGTTTGAAGGTTTCTTTGGCGACGGCAACGCTGCAGTCAATGGTTGGGATTCCTACTTGGATGACTACACAAAGACTGGTTCTGGGGTCATGGTTTACATCACCATGGACCAAACCTATGATGAGGCGGTTGTTCAAGGGGTCAATAAAGTTGTTTTTGAACGTTTTTACAAATATGATGCTGCTGCTGAAGCGGCAGGAAGTTCTACTGGTATAGGTGATTCAGTTAAAATATCGATTGGTAAAAACTCATTTATAACCTATATATCGGACGTAGCCTCTGGTGTTTTAAATTGTGACGGAACAGGATTTGGGTACGGTTCTTTGGCGTTCGATCCGATGTGTTACGGTCCTGGTCGCATGTTGCTTCATCTTAAGGGATCATACTACGTTGACAGTGCTGGCGAGATCGTTGGAATAACAAATGGCTACAACGATGGCGCGTTGGTTATTTCTGGTCACCACGTTGAAGATATGGCGACGATGGATGGCATTCGTCTTGGGGTTGATTTGAATAAACCGGCCGGTGTTGAAGCGATTTGTAGAATTGTTGACGAGCAGGCGATACGAGGTGGCGAAGGTCTATACTGGGATGTTGGTAATACGTATACGCTTTATCAAGATAGCTTTGGTGAGCCGATTATCAATACGCTTGCCGGGGGGTCTTTTGATGGTATGCCTTCCCGTCGAGGCTTGTTGGTCCTCAACGAGAATAAGAGTGTGCCGGCGCTTGCGGCAGACACCTATGTTAACAATGAGTGGGCAACCAAATATACTTTTTCGGTCTTAGAGCTTGGGTCAACATCAATCAGACCGGGTTTTATTCTTGGTACCAACGGTAAGATGGAGTTATTTCACAATACATTCTTAGATTATATTGCTGCATCGACGCAGATGCTTCAGGTTGGTCTTGTCGATCAACTCGGGGCAACAATCTCAACCACGGCTCGAAAGACACATAATCCTTCGGCATTGATAGCTGATGGCTTGGGAATTTTAGATGTCAATAATGTGAATGCGAGTGAGCCTTATGCAGCCGGAGCACTTCTCTTTCCTGACTATCTCGCTGATCTAGCGAGCCAGGGAGGGAGACATGCACAGATTTTGTTGCGAGGTGATGCGCGACTGTATTTGCGATCTGGTGTGATGAATGATGGTTATATTGATGCTGGCGATATCGCAGCAAATGGCATGGGTGGTTATATCTATGTGCCGACAGGCGACCGAACCTATTCATTTACTATTAATTATGACGATACTGAAGGAACGTTTGATGGTTCGTTTATTGCTGGTATTGCAGCAAATGGCGGGCTGTGGTACGAGACGATAGGTGAGGGAAACAATGTTCTTGATGTTGAGGGTAAGCTGACGATTCGTTCAACAAAAGATGATAATAGAACGAATGAGAGTGGTTTTGTTCCTTACAAACTCAATGTTGTTCCACCCGCAGCGACTTATACTGATTATTGTTTTGCTCGACACGTACCAACGGGAGTTGCTCCTCGCGGTGCGCTGAACTTGCCCCCAATAAAACTTGACTACATGGGTCAAGAGGTTTGGAATGTTGATAATGATCAAGCGATGCGACCCTTGAGAGTTGATCGAGTGTATCCGGTTTACAATTCATCGTCGATACTCATGAATAATGAGCTTGCGATGCATAATGTGAACTGGCATCACAACGATATTCTTAAGATTGCAACGCCTGAGCAAGACAAAGCAGAACCAGTTGTCGTTGGTGGTGAGAAAGCAGCATATGATTACGCTTATTGGTCAACACTCAGTAATCCTGACTTGGCAGAAACGCTCTATGTTGAGAACCCAATAGAACAGATTAACACAAAGGTTCCACTATTGAGTTTATATGACTCAACGTTGCATTGTCATGAATCGATCGTGATGTCTGGTGTTCGTGTTGTCGTGACCGATAAGTTTGTGTACGAGGTTGATAACGCTGATGGTCATGCAAAACTTGTACCAAATGTTTCTAAATTTATCTGTTATAACCATGGTGATCCGCTTGATATGTTAAAGCGGGGTTATGGTCGAACAATTTTGTTGGGATCTCAGCAGAACAAGATGGCTGACGGTTGTCTTCTCAATGATTACATGCAAAATGCATATCTCAATATTTATCGAAGTTGGACAACTGACTGGAATACCGGTGTCTGGGGAGACGACTTTAGTAACGGTCATCTTATTCGATTGAGTTTAGAGACCGAGGCTCAGCCAAAATATACGATGCAGTACGAAAACAGAGCCAATCACAGTACGCTGCCTGAAACGTTCTCGCTTCTCCTTGATGGAGAGGTTAGTCGCTATAAGAGAACTGCAACACAGGTATTTTACCTTGGTAACGCATCGTTCTCATCTCTTGGTTGGACAACGACGATGGGTGACCAGGTTGTTAAGCCTTCAGATTTGAGAGAACTAACCGAGACCTACTCATATGGTATTAACGAAGGCGCTCGACCTCGACCATGGGATTCAGCTTGGACTGGTGGAGACTATGTTGTTCTTGATCAGTTGTCGGTCAATCCTGCTGACTATAAGTTCAGTTTGAGTACGGGAGAGAATGATCCTGCTGAGCTGTATATCAATGGTGACAACTATTACTTTGGAGGTCGGGACTCATCTGGTAACTTGGCGACCGAGCCTGTCGTTGCTTCTAATGAATCAGGAATTTTCTACACAAACCATGGTGGCTTGACGCACATCAACCAAGCTGACAAGAGTGCCGATCAGCAGCATTACTATGATGCGTTTGTTGATACGGTTTTTGCCTATCGTCAATGGCCTCGCATTTGGGATGTCAGCAGTGGGCAGTATATTCACGGATTGTCTGGTGTCGTTGACTTACCTCATGATCAGGTCAAGTTTGGTCGAAGTATTCAGCCATATGAACTAAACTTCCCAACGATGCTTACTGAGAATGACGGACAACAGAAAGAACGCAACGTCAAGTTGATGGCATACAAGATCGATCAGTATGGAAAGAATCCTGCGAATAGATTTAAAGCATCTGGTGAAGAGATAACAATTCCGTGGAACTTTAGAACGGATAAGTCTGTCAAAATTACGTACAACGGCATGGAGCAAGCGCCAACTTATACGCCAGTAAAATCATTGCCGTTTATGAGTGATAGCATACTGGATCAGGTGAAGTCGATTTTCCGTTCGACAACGCCTGCGTTTGAAGTTGGTCCGAACGATGGTCCAGCGGAGATGCCTGAAGCTATTTTGACGGTTACAACAGGTGATATTATTGCACAAATGAGAGTCTCTGGGGCAACCAAAGCTGATCCGTTTCATCTCTATGTGAGTGGAGGACCATTTGGCTACGGAACTGTTCGAGAATTTACATCTCTTGCGTCGAACTACTTCAATCCTGGTGAGGGGTGTCATGCGGCGGTTTTCTTAGATGGCGGTGCGCATATTGGCATCGGCTCTCGAGACTGGAACGAGCACTCATGTAACGCCTGGTCGGTTCTTGGGTATGACTACTTAACGCTTTATCCAAACGGTAACAGCTTTGTTCGAGTGAATTCAGATATTATTGTTGCCGATAGGCTTCCAATTATTCCAACAACCAACTTTGGTGTTGTGTCCCGTGATAGACAATCGTTGACGTGGGATGATGAGCCTCAGAGCATAACATTCTACTCTACAGAGCCTCGGGAGATTCGTATTCTTGAGGGTGGAGAGCTTGACTTAAGCGCGTTCGGAAACCCTAGAACTGATAAATCATGGCCGTTCTATGTGGAAGACGAAGAGGTTATATATCAGCCTGCAGGGATAGAGTTTGCGGGTCAAATCAGAGTTGTGCTTGAGCCCGGTGCACGGATTAGGTTCCCAGCCAGTGTTGTGAGCCACCCAAATGATGAGAACGAACCAAACTTTGCGGCACCGGTTTTGTACTTTAACGATCAGACCGAGTTGATTTTCGAATCAAGTAAAGACATTGATGAGCAGAATTTCCCGGATGTGTATGGAGCTGACTCGATTCGAAATAAGATTCTTGGTGTTGGTATGATTAGATTTAATCGAAATGCAAAGCTAAAGCTATTAGGGTTATCGCTTTTGGGAATCGAGACTGATGATTTGACAAAAACAACAAGTGTGACGATTGAGCTTAATCGAGAATCTCAGTTCTTGATCGGAGATGAAACATCGGCCGGCGGAGGCTTCCAGATTGGGAATATTGTCGATAGAGGTTCTGATCACACAATTGATTTCAACTTGGTGTTAAAAGATCCAGAGTCGATGTTTAGAATCGAACGGGAAGGATTTTTTGGGTTGTCGGCTGGTACGATAAACAAGTTTGAAATCCCAAATCGTACTTGGAGATTCATCAACCTTCATAACGTTCGTACGATAGATGTCAATATTATCAATGGGACCTTCGATCACTCTCAAATGTTCCATGGCTCTGAGGACGATACATCTCTTATGGCAATAGGCCCCGCGAATACATATCGATTTAGAATAGGTGATGATACTGCTGCTGATGCGTCGCGATTAGATACGACGTTTATTCGTGGTGGTGGAAACATTTTATTTGTTAATACTTCAAGTCTTTCACCGGAGAGTTTCCCTAACTCTGGTGGTGAGGATGGATTGGGAGCGCCGTATCACTCGCAGGTGTTTATTCCGGAAGACAGTACAGTTGCAACAGGGGTGCCGGCAACACCGTTCCCAACGCCTAACGCAGCAACAGGAACCTACTCGAACGGGGATTATACGATTATGGCCTCGACACCATCGCTTGCACAGAGAGGAACTCCTCCTGACGGGGTTTCTTCCACAAACGTGTACGCAGGCCGAGTAGATACAATGACTTTAAGTAAAGAGTTTCAGGGCGATGCTCATGCGTTCTTTCACTATTTGGGATATCCGCCTTTAAACGCTTATGCGGGAATATCTAACTATGTTTGTTTTGCTGCGGCTCAAGAGAAGCATTATTTTGCCTACATTGGTGGGACTGCATTTAATACAGTCTTTAGAAGTATTAAAGAGGATCTAGGGCCTGAACTTAGGGTTGTAGATTCGTTAAAGGTTGGAGCTTTGAATACTGGAATTGGTGCAAGTAATACTGCTTCAGGATTGTCGTCTGGTGTTTAGTATTGTATTAAGGGAGGGGAGCTCCCCCTCCCTCTTGCTTGAGAAGGGTCAGAAGTTGTGTTGGCGAGTTAAAAGTTTGGGAGAGACAATGAGAGTGAGAGGCAAGAAGAATTTGCTTGTTATCGCTGCGATAACGATGCTATTTGGTACGTTGGTTGCAACGGAGTTTCGTTCGCCACTAATTATTGAACGAGGACCGATGCGGTATGTGTTTGAGGAGTGGGGGGAGTCCGATTGTGGCCTAAAGGTATGGTCTTCCTGTTTTACACGAGAGTCCCATAAAGCGTTTTTATCTCATGGAACCAGTACGTATCCATTGAGTACGTTGTTCTTTAATAAGTCCTGCTTTAATTTGAGCGAGATTTTTCCTAATTCATACGTTGATCCGGCAACTCAGTACTATTCACCGTATCTTGGGGTTACCCAATTAAAGCCTCGTATAACTTATTACGAAAAGGGGGTATCGCTTGGTGCTCGCTGGGCGCATCCTGTTTACAAAAACAAGGGTAGAGTTGGATTGCGGATTCAGGTTCCGTTTAGAAGCGTAGAAATTGAGCGAGAAGATCACGGCGACAAAGATACGAATCAACTTGATGATCTTATGACTGGTGAGATTGTTGATAGAGCCGGAACGCCAGCCCCTGCGACCGATGTGTATGCCCGAGCAATTAGATTAGATTTTTTGCAAAGTTTGCCGTATCAAGATACTGGGGAACTAATTTTTGGATTTGTTGGTACGTCGCCTAGAGTTTTGGGAGACGATGCTATTTTGTGGGATACTGCTGCACCAGCAACCGTTGGTAAGCGGGTTGGTGTTGTAATTCAGGCCGATGTGGGAGCGGCTCCAAGATCGCCAGATAGATTCTTGGGGATTCACCAAAATCCTTCGGCGGCTCCAGCCGTTACGCCGGTTCCAACAGCTTTGGGTGAAAATGGTGCCATAAGTGATGATAAGCAGTTTTATTTTGCAAGTGGGGCTGATTATAGTGCTTTGAATGTTAATACTGGATCTGCATCTGAGAAGGCGGCGGCGCAACAGAAAGCTTCGCAGTTGTGGGTTACCTCTGTTCATGAAACCGGTGCAGACAATATTCCGGGCCTAAGTAGTGGTTCTAAACTGATGTGGGATAGAATCGATTGGGTTTTAAATAACTACAACGATAACGTATTTGAGTGGCTTGATGATCGAGGGTTTGAGTTTGCGACTCATCGTCGTTGTGGGATTGGTGATGTCGATCTTGACCTGTTCTATGAGCATCAATTCAATGATGATGCTGCTGGTGAAGTTATGATTGGCGTTCGCTTTCCAACCGGCGCAAGTGACAACTATTGTTGCAATCCGTATCGCGCGCAGATGGGTAATGGCGAACACTGGGAGATAAAGCTTGGTGGTATGATTGCCTGGCAGCCAATTGATTGGCTGAACGTCAAGGTTGATGGACGTTATTCGTTCGTGCTTAGTGATGATGAAAGACGTATGGCGGCGTTCAAGGGTGCGTGCGTAAAGAATATCGGTCCGTGTGTTAAAGCTAAGGTGAGCTGGGAGTATTTTGTTGGGACGGTTGACTTAAACCTGTTTCACCCAAAGACCGATGCGATCTCTTTTGTTCTAGGCTATGAGTTCTATTATAAGACAAAAGACAGTATTGACTTTAAGTGTCGGACGATAGAGTCATGGTTAGGGAACAAGTGGGATAGTGACACGTCGGCGTGGGTCGAGAATAAGCAGACGCTTGATCACTGTGTTGCAGAGAGGTATACCGATGCGATTACGCACAAAATTCGATTGGAAACCTCGTTCAGAATAAATAAGTATTTTGAGCTGTTCTGCGGCGGGGCCTACACGATTGCCGGGCGTAATGCGCCACGCGATTGCGACGGTTTCGGAGGGTTTGTTGTAACATTCTAAAACAGAATAATTTCGTACTGTAAAAAGAAAAGGTGAGATTCAATTCTCACCTTTTCTTTTTGTTTTTTGTCAAAATTTGATTTCTCATTGGGATACTATAACCTATCAGTCTTATGTGGTAAGTAGGTGAGACACACGGGGGAATGTGTGAAATACGAAGATACGATTCTAGAAATCATCAAAAAATATGTTCCAAAAAGCAAAGTATATCTTTTTGGCTCTGGGGCCCACAAAACTCATACGCCTGGATCTGGTATCGATCTTGCGATTGATGCTGGAGAGGAGATCCGTCGAGAAGAAATAAAAGAAAAAAACATTCCATTGGAATTAAAGCATAACGTTTCAGTTATAACAAGATTTTTACGTAATCAGAAAGGTTTTTGATGTCAAAATTACAAGCGATTGTTGAGCAGACAGAGTTGCTTCTTAAGAAGCAAAAAGAGGTTATGGATTTTTATAAAAATGAGTTTGTTTCTTTATACAGTCTTCTTGAGTCTGAACAGGAGAAGGCTGAAAAGAAGAAATCTGGTGAAGACCTGACGTCTTTTCAAAATGTTTATCACATGCTTTCTCAGTACGAAAAAGATGCAATTGAGTACATTAAAGAAGAGATTGAGTTCTTGGAAGAGCAGCTACGTCTTTTTGATGAGGTGAAGAAGCTTCCGGATGAAGATAAGCAAGAAGAGATTGTAGCAACGATGCTTGAGGGGGCTGATGAGTTAGTCGAAACAGAGCGATTTGAAGCAGACATCGAAGCAGAAGTCGAAGAGGTTAAGGCTGAGTATCGGGCGAAAATCGATGACATCAAAAGTGCGCTTATTGAAGATGGTGTTAAGGAGCTTGAGGTATTGCTCGAGGCGTATATTGCGGCGCAAGAAGCTGAAGAAGATGATGAAGATGAGGAAGATGAGTTGTGCTGTGGTGGAAGCGAATCAGATTGTTCGTCATGTGAAAGTTGCTGTGGCATCAATATTTTTGAGGGACTAGAAGATGATGCAGGCAAAGACGAGTAAAAAGAAAACTTTGTGTTGCACGGTTGGTATGATAAAATCTAAATTCGTTACTAACGTAGGAGAGCGATGGAGCAAATAAAAAAGGTGACGATATCGCCAGGGTGTATCTCTTGTGGTACCTGTGAGGTTGTTTGTCCAGAGGTTTTTTATATCAAAGATGTCTCTTGTGTTAAGGATGGCGTTGATATCACGCAGCACGAGGGGTGCATAAAGGAAGCGGCGCAGATGTGTCCAGTTCAGGTGATTGAGATTGTTTTGGAGGAGTCCTGAGTTTGGGATATGCCGTATGGGAATTGACAATATGATTGATTTTGGTTGGCGTTTGAAGCGATTGCATTTGAAACTACTTATACATGAGATAGCAAAAGGTGGTACGTAAAAAATGTGTGGGAGTTGCCATGGGTGTGGTATCGAGGTTGAAAGATAGCTTGGTTGGGCGGAAAAGGGGTCTTGAGGTAACGTTTTACGATGAGATAAAGGAGCGTTTTTCTTGGAGCGGGGGACTTTTACACGTTTCTGATTTTCTAAGGCGTGCGTTCCAAATGTATTCAAATAATGTTGCTCTCATTGGGACGGATCGGACGCTTACGTATAAAGAACTTTATTTTCGATCGTTGCAGGTTGCCCATCTTCTCAAACAAAATGGGATTACCTCTCGCGATCACGTACTACTCTACTGTGAGAATTCAGTAGAGTTTTATATTTTTTACTATGCGATTTGGTTAAGGGGTGCCGTTGCGGTTCCTATAAACATTTTTTTACATGAAAAAGAGCTCGCTTATATCATTAAAGATTCTGAGTCGCGCGCGATTCTTACGCTATCTTCGCGTGTGGAAAAATTAGAAGCTCTTTCTGGGAACGATCTGCTTGAAAAATTGCCACTGGTGCTTACCGAAAAAGATATTGATTGGAGTGAGTCTGCTCCATGCAGTATGCGTAGTGCCGACGATCCGTTTGCTGATCAAGCTTTGGGTATCGATGCGCTTGCTTTGTTGCTGTACACCTCTGGAACGACTGGCGTTCCTAAAGGGGTTATGCTTTCTTCTAGAAATATTTTAACGAACAGCATGCAAGATTACGCACGGTTACGCATGTTTTCTGATGAGAGAGAGCGTTTTCTTGCGGTTCTTCCCCTGTTTCATGTCTTTGCGCAAAACACGTGCATGTGGCTTCCTCTTTTGACCGGTTCGGTGGTAATTGTTGTTCCTCGAATTGAGCGACGATATATTTTGGATGGATTGCGAAAGAAACCGACGCTGTTTTTTGGTTTTCCTGCGTTATATGGGTTGCTTTGTCTTATGAAGACGGCGCCCCTTGAGTCGATAAAGCGGTTTGTTTCTGGCGCCGATGCGATGCCAGACAAGATTCGGGTTGCCTTTGCAATGATCTATGGGCGAAAAATTTGTTCAGGGTATGGGCTAACAGAAGCGGCCCCTGTTATTGCTATTAATCATGATAATGAGAGTTTACTAACCAATGTGGTTGGGCGACCAGTTGTTGGTATTGATTGTGAGATTCGCGATGATTCTGGAAAGTGTCTAGCTTCAGGAGAGATTGGCGACTTATGGGTGCGTGGCGATAACGTGATGCTTGGCTATTATAAAGCCCCAGAAGAGACGGCGAAGGTGCTTAAGGATGGCTGGTTGAATACGGGAGATCTTGCTTCTTTCGATGAGAATGGCAACCTGGCCATTCAGGGTCGGAGTAAAGACCTGATAATTCATAAGGGATTTAATATTTACCCACAAGAAGTTGAGAATGTTTTAATGTCGCATCCAGCAGTGTTTAAGGCTGCGGTTATCGGGAGGAATGAAGCGGTTGTTGGGCAGGTACCCATTGCGTTTATCGCAACACGGGATGATAAGGATCGTATAGAACAGTCTTTAAGGGCGCTGTGTTCTGATAACTTGGCTTCGTACAAGATTCCTCGCAAGTTTATTTGTCTTGATGATTTGCCAATGAGCCCGACCGGAAAGATTGATAAAAAACAGTTACAGATGAGGTGATGTCGATACTATGTCTTTGTTATATATAGAAGTTTTTATTTTCTTTGGAGCATTGTTATTTGCTGCGTTGTTTGCTTTTTTGGAAACATCGTTTACTGCGTTGCGTCTTTTTAAAATGCGAGAGCTAGAGACGAGTGTTTCAAAATATAAAGCGTTATTTGAAGCGTGGGAGAAAAAGCCTCAGCGTATTTTGATAACTATTTTGATAGCAAATAATTTTGCACATGTTATGTGCTCGGTTTTTATTGCTGAGATCATGCAGAAGTTGTTTGGCAATTATGGCCTTGTATTTGGTGTTGGTATTGCAACGGTTATGATTCTTATTTTTGGTGAGATTATTCCAAAAAGTTTTGCAAAGGCTCATCATGAGAAGCTGTTCAGGGCGTCGCTTTGGATGGTTAATTTTCTCTATCGCATCTTATATCCTCTCGTGACTCTTTTGTTGAAAATTGCAAACTTTTTCTCGAATCGATTTGGGGTTCGTCTTCTTGAAAAAGGTGAAGATATTTCCGAGAAAGAGATTGAGTTTTTAATTGATTACAGTGACCAAAAGGGGATTATAGAGGCAGAAAAAAGCGAGATGCTTCAGAATATTTTTGAGCTTGGAGAAACGCCGGTAAACAAGATTATGATTCCAAGATCAGACATTATCTTGTTGGCTTCTTCAAGCAGCCTTGATGATGCTTTGAAGGTTTTTTCGGCACATCGCTATTCTCGATTGCCTATCTATGAGGTAAAAGAGGAAAATATTATTGGTTTCTTATATCACAAAGATGTATTTGAGCTTGTGCATAAAAAACAAAAGAAGCCGCTTAAAGAGCTTGTCCGACCAATTTTGTTTGTTCCAGAGACGAAGAAGTGTAATCAATTATTGAGTGAGTTTTTGAAGAAACGTATGCATATGTCGATCGTTATCAATGAATATGGAAGTGTTGTTGGGTTAGCGACGCTTGAAGACGTTATAGAAGAGATTGTTGGTGAAATCCGAGATGAACATGAAAAAGTACGTTCAAAGATCGTTCCTCTTGAGCAAGGGGGTTGGTTGATTGATGCAAGTGTAAGTTTGGACGATTTAGAGGATCTTTTAGATATTCAGTTTCCGCCAAACGGTTCGGTGACTTTGGCCGGATTTCTCAGCGGGGAACTTCAGCATCTTCCACGTAAAGGCGAGCGTCTGGTCTACAAGGGATACTGTTTTCAGGTACAGCAGGCGAGCCCGAGACGCGTTTTTCAAGTACTTGTTTTTGAAGAGGGCGAAGAAAAGTAGAGAATCAGTCCTGAGAGCAGAATTGCCGTAAATGGAATCAGATACCGAACCCCATCGTGTATTAAGTCATTCAGACAAAGCAGAAGCAGGACAGAACTTCCGACAAGCGCAAGAGAGCCCATTGTAATTCTAGTTATGCCATTCGGCGCGACTATAAAATAGGTAAGAACGCTTAATAAATAGGCTATCACAACACCAAACGTACTCATTGGTATGAGTGTCAGAGGACTTTTTAGGGCAACAAGCAATAACAATAGAACAAGTGTTCCCTGGAGAATAATGCAAGTCCAGGGCGTATGATATTTGTTTAGTTTTGTAAGTGTTTTTGAAAATAAAATCTTTTTTTCTTTTGCGATTGCATATAGATTCCATGAGTTTGCATAATACATGCCATAAAATCCGCCAATATACGAAGATAGAATTGCGAACTTGATCGTCAGGTTTCCCCATGAAATAATTGTTGCGTTATTTGTAAGTTTTGGGACGATCTCGAAAAACGGGTTGTTTGTTTGTGCGCCAAGAATTCCCAGCAAGCCAAACTGTACAAGTGCGTATGTCGCTATGATTATGCCCAATGATATTAGCATGGCTCGAGCGGCATTTCGTTTGCCGTCTTGAATCTTATGGGTGATTGCGCAACAGGCTTCGATGCCGAGATAGGCGAACAGAACGATTGGCATGCTTTCAAAAATGCCAGATGGTTTTATTGGAGCTGCGATTACGTTTTTTATGTCGAACAGAAAGAACATTCCAACGATAACTAATCCAAACGGGATCATTTTGAGAATGGTGAATCCTACGTGTATTTTTTCCAGTATCGTAATGTTTAGGAGGTTCAGAATAGTAAAGAGTATTATGAACGTTGTGTCGAACGAAAATTGTGCTATGTGTGGTGGAAGATAATGAGCAAAGGGGATGGAGAAGCCCATCTGCTTGGTGAGTTTGCTAAAAAAGTGCAGGATAAGCGCATTTCCGGCAAGTGTTCCAACGAAGTAGCTCCAGCCACTAATAAAGCCCCAGAAATCACCAAGGTTTTTTTTACTATAGACGTATAGACCACCAGCCTGAGGGTATAGTCGTGAGAGGTGTGAGAGAACCACGACGAGTGGGAGCAAAAGGAGACCACAAAAAATCCAAGTGAGCGGCGCAAGCGCTCCGCTCACTTGAAAGATATTGCTTGCGCTGATGAAAAAACCTCCTCCAACAACGATATTAATGTTAATCAAGACCGCTGCCCACAAAGGAAGTTTTTTGATTATAGTCACGTTATTGCCCTGTAGCAGCCGTACGCTTTTTGTATTGATACATAGCATAACCGATAGCAAATCCGGCTAACAGTGGGAGCGTTGATACGAATTTCATAAGATGTGTTGCTCCTAGTCCCTTATCCATCCAGCTTGCATGGGTGAAGTATCCCAGTGAAATGAACGCAAGTATGGTCATGCCTATTTGTTTGGTTTGGCCCATTCGTCTTTGTAGTTTAAATAGCGCGATAAGCGTCAAAAAGAACGCTGTGAGTATGCCTAAGTTGATGACTGCGATAAAGATAGACTTGTTGCTGGTGGTACAGGTGATGATAAAGGTCAAAATACCTTGGATAATAATTGCAACCCATGGCCTGTGCTGTTTGCTTTGTTTGATAAGTGCTTGAGAGTAGGGCAGTATATTTTCGTGAGCCATTGCTTGCAGGGTTGAAGAGACTGCGGTGAATATGCTGAAAACGGCATTGATAAAAACAAACGCGATTGTAACGGTTATAAATGTTGAAAAGAGTGCCTGTGCATATGGCGATAGGCCAAGGAAATAAACAAAATCTTTGGCGCTTCCAGCAGCGGCGAGGTTTTTTGCTCCCATGATGTGTAGGATGCCGAAGTGGAACAACGAGTAAAGAACCATGATGATTCCGAAGGCAAGCAGAATGGCGCGAGAAGCGCTGTTCTTATCTCCCTCGATTAGGTGACTGATTGTACAGCAGACTTCAAAGCCCCAGTAGCCGAAAAGCGCGAACGGGACGACCGAAGGAACGTTTCCAAGACTTGGCAGTGTGATATGGAACGCGGGGTTCCAGTAAGCAATAAATACTGCCAGGACGATAAGAAGAGGGAGAATTTTAAAGATCGTTCCAGCGTTTTGGATTCGACCGATTGTTTTGATATTCAAAAGCGACAAGAGTGATATCGTTGTGATGAAGAGTAGGTTGAATAGTACTGGGTTCATGGGAAAGTGAGGAAGTATAACGTCATCACGGAGTGCGATAGTCATGAATGCGCCAACACCTGTGTAGCCTAGGTAGTAGCCCCATCCACTAAAAAATCCTGCGTTAGGGCCAATAATGTTTTTGGCGTAGCTGTAAAAGCTTCCAGCACCAGGAAAGAGTCTAGCCATGGCAGCGACACTCAGAACGATCGGTAGCACGACAAGCGCTACGAGTGGCCAGCCGAGGAAACTTGCGTATCCGGCGCGTTGTGTCATGAGTGGTGGAAGAATGAATATTCCTATGCCGACCATAATGTTGATGTTCATCAAAACAGCTGTCCAGAAAGATATTTTGTGCGTCTGATCCATGGCAAACCCTTTATTTTGGTTGAGAAACTATAAGCTAATAGCTTACTTCAAGAGGGCTATGGTTGCAATGGGCTTCTGTTCCATTCGGGGAGGAATGTAAATGAGGCAAGAAGTTTTTTGGGAAGCTGTTGGTACAGATTGTTTTTTTTGCTTATTAATGCACCCCCATGTTTTGCTTCAATCAAGAGTGGCAAGTCCGCCATGAAACTGTTATCAGAATAGATAAATTGAAGCGTGTAGTGGTCGTACCCCTCTCGACGAAGGAGTGTTTTTAGGAAACGATTTTTTCCAGAGCCGACACAAGGTTGCACCTTATTGTCTTCTAGTATGGTTCCTTGGATGAAGAAGCGTTTTTTCCATGCAAGATTTTCTTCGTCTAGTTGCTCGCAGAGCTTTTCAAAGAGTGGATCAAGGAGCTCTTGAACGCTTCCTGAAAGTAGGACGACAACGGTGTTTTTGTTTCTGAGGTGGTGTTTGATTTTATGAAAACCTTGTGTATAGAGATGTGTTCTGAAGAAACTGTGTGAAAAAATGGAATGAGCCTTTTTCTGCAGTTTCTTTCCCAACAAATCGAGGGTTTTTAAAGTTTCAAAGAGGGCTTGATAAAATTTTTTTATTGTCCGACATATATTTTCGTCAAGATGGTATATATTGCCGCTGCCACTTTCAAGCATGACATCGTTTGTCATTTGTGGGAGTTGCCTGAACAGCAGGATGGCTCCTCGGATTAGGAGTATGAAGCAGGTTCGAAAGAAGTAGAACTTTTCTCTGACTAAGCATTTTAAAAAGAAAAATGTTAAATTTCCCCGAATAAGCGTGTTGTCAACATCGAAGACAATGACATTAGTGACATTCGTCTGTTTTCTCATATTTGCCCCCCTATGGTCATTATATGTGGTTTAGATAGGGCATTACAATTAACGGTTGATTCTTGTGGCAAGCTGGCAATCTATTTTATATCAGTTATAATGGAGCAAGTGTTGATGTTTGTTATGGTAGGGAGAAGATCGATGTCCAGTCTCAAGCGAGAGGTCGAGCAGGCTCAAGAAGAGTTTTCTCAAAGAATCGACCGAGTTACCTCGGTAAAAGACCTTGAGGTGGTCCGAATAGACTTTCTTGGTAGGCAGGGGAAGATCTCTACGTTGTTCAAACAAATAAAAACGCTCTCGGTTGATGAAAAAAAGGAGTTGGTTCCGCTTCTTAATAATCTAAAAAATATATCAGAAGATCTTATAAAGAAATCAAAAGACCGTCTTGTTCAGCAGCAAGCTCATGCTGTGCAACTAAAACAAAAAAATTTCGACGTTACGGCCGGTCAAACCGGTTTGCTAAAGGGGCACTCCCATCTGTATAGCCAATTTATAGAAGAGATAGAAAATATTTTCATTTCGATGGGATATGATGTGTTAGATGGGCCGTATGTTGAGACCGACTACTATAACTTTACTGCGCTGAATATTCCTCAAGATCATCCGGCTCGAGACATGTATGATACGTTTTGGTTGAATAAGAAAAATTTACTGTTGCGGACACACACTTCCCCGGTTCAGGTTCGGACGATGGAGCATTGTAAGCCTCCGTTTGCAGCGGTTGTTCCAGGATTTACCTTTCGCCATGAGGCGACCGATGCGACGCATGACACGATGTTTGCTCAGTGTGAGGGGTTTGTGATTGATAAAAATATTACGTTATCTCATCTTTTTGCAACGGCTCAGACGTTTTTAAAAACATTATTTAAGACCGATGATCTTGATATTCGCATTCGACCAGGATTTTTCCCGTTTGTTGAGCCTGGTGTTGAGATTGATATGCGTTGTCCTTTTTGCAAATCAGGTTGTTCGGTATGTAAGAAGACGACCTGGCTTGAAGTGTTTCCTGGTGGTTTAATCCATCCAAACGTGCTACGAGCGGGAGGGATTGATCCAGAAGAATATTCTGGTTTCGCGTTTGGATTCGGCCTAACTCGTTTGGCTATGCTGAAATATAAAGTTAACGACATCCGGTTGTTCTTGAGTGGAAAGTTGAAATTTTTAGAGCAATTTTGAGAGGAAAAAATGCTTGTAACGAAAGCGATTATACCGGCAGCGGGGCTAGGGACTCGTTTTTTACCTGCAACAAAAGCTGTTCCTAAAGAGATGATTCCGTTACTTGATAAGCCATCGATTCAGTATGTTGTTGAGGAAGGAATCAAGTCCGGTGTTAAAAATTTTATTCTGGTTACAGGCAAGAACAAGGGGGCCATTGTTGATCATTTTAGTATGGATTCAGATTTCTTAGCGAGACTAGAAACGAAAAATAAAGCTGAGTTATTAGGTAATCTTTCGAAAATCCCATCCATTGCGCATTTTATGAGTATTCGTCAGGATGAGCCGCTTGGCCTTGGTCATGCTATTTGGACGGCCCGTCATGCGATAGGAAAAGAGTATGTTTCGATTATGCTTCCGGATGATATTTTTATTGGCCCTGATCCTGGACTGTCACAGCTTATTAAAATTGCGGCGCAAGAAAAGTGTAGCGTGGTTGCTGTCCAAGAAGTTCCCAAAAATCAGGTTTCTCGCTATGGCGTGATTGACGTCAAAAAGCAGTTTTCGCCAAATTTATTTCAAGTTAGAGATCTGGTTGAAAAGCCTTCTCCTGAGGACGCACCATCTTGCCTGGCGATTGTTGGTCGGTATGTTCTATCCCCGAATATTTTTGAGGCGCTTGAATCGACCAGTGTGGGAGCGATTGGTGAGGTTCAGCTTACCGATGGGATTCAAAAGCTTATATTTTCTGGGGAAAAGGTTTTTGCATATAAAGTTAAGGGTGAGCGGTACGATGTTGGTACGCCACTTGGTTTATTGAAAGCGTCGGTTAGACTTGCTCTGCAGAATCAAAAATATTCATCGGCTATGCTTGATTTTCTCTCTGAGCTTGATCGAGAGATGATCGTACTTCAGGGTAAGGCGGCAAAGCAGCGCTTTTCTTCTTCTTTGTAAAAAAAGAGCCACGATGGTAACGACCATCGTGGCTCTTTAGATTTTATACGTTATTTTAAACTTTCTTGATCCCTCGATGCTTCCAATATTCGCTTATGAGGCTTTGGTGCCCGGTGACAACAATGAGCCCTTCACGTTCATCGACAGCTTCTTTTATTGAGTCAAACGCTTTTGCGAATGAATCGAACGCTTTTGCTTTTACGCCGAGTTCTTTAGCGAGCTTTGTGAGATCCTGAGGGTCGTGACTTTCTCGATTTGGAATAGGTACAAAGATCGCCTGCCCACTTACTTTTTTGAGTAGGTATCGAATTAACTTAATTGATTCAACCATTTTTGTGCAGATTGGAAGGCCGATAATCATGGAAAGGTCTTTAAGAGGGTGTTGATAATGCAAAAGACGTATTCCTAAGAATGTGTTGTTGAATGCGTCAAGGTTGTCGGCATTGTCGAGAAGTACTGATGGTTTCTCTTTGTTTAGTAATTCAAAGCGACCTGGAAGTAGGCTGAATTCATTGTGCCAGAACTTTTTCAACGTTTTGATTGGATTAAGCTCAGCATTTCGTTTGGCCTCCAGAGTTGGTCGGCCACGGTGTCCTTTTTTTGTTGCCAGTAGATTTCCTCGTAGAAACGGTGAAAACTTTTTGCAAACATCTTCAATGTAGACTTGAGCGATACGTTCTCCGAGTGAAGCAGTTCTTCCGTAAAGTTGTTCATAAATGTATGGCAGAGAGGCGAGCTTTCTAATTGGCATAGCCCAGTTGATTCCGCGTTCTTCTGCCCATTTTTTCATTTTGTTTAAGCGGATTTTGCTTTGCTCTGCTGAAACTACCCAGGTGCCACTTTTTGCGACCTCAAGCATGTTGAATGTGATCTCATCGAGATCTTCGCCTAAAATATTGCTCTCGTCTTGCGCAACGCGAGTGATGGCGACAACTTTCGGTGAGAAGATATTTGCCGCGTCATACTTGCCCCCAAGTCCGATTTCGATCAGTGCGACGGTAACATTTTCTGTTTTAAAATAAAGAAGCGATGCGATGGTCATGAGTTCATATGCCGTGGCTTCGATTTTGTGTGCTTGTGCCATGGTAATGACTTCATTGACCGTATCTGCAAATGTTTTGTTTTGAATGGCTTGGTCGTCAACATAGACACGTTCATTGTAATTTAATATGTGAGAAGAGTACGCGATGCCGACTTTTTGGCCTTCTTCTTTTAAGAGCTTACTTGCAAAATGAATGGTGGAGCTTTTTCCGTTCGTTCCCCCCACGAGAATGGCCGGTATCTTTTGAGAGATGTTTCCAAAAAGTTTATCCAGTTGTTTCATTCTATCAACTGTTTTTTTATCATGGTCGATAGGTTTAAGCGAGTCTAAAAATGATATGACTTCTTTATAACTTCTCGAACCTTCTGTGATCGATTTACCCGACTTATGACCTTGCGTTACCGGTGCCATGTTGGTGCTCCTTTGAGTTAAATTTTTGCAATTTCAATCCAAACCCCATTGAAACAACAAGTGCAACTACTACGAGGTAGTAAAGTGTCAATTTGTCTTTCTTATGCTGATTAATTGCTTTTTGTTATAACAACTTTAAAATAAATTATGTTTCAGATGTTGTCAAAAAATTATTATTTAACAGTAAATAATGGCAAAAGTGATTTTATATTACGATGAGAAATTATATGGTAAAAGAAAAGCTTTTTTGGGGGAATTTGACTGATCGATCACGCTTGATTGAGTCTCTTAAAAATAACGAGGTTTCGATTGTATCAACAGATACCGTCTATGGGTTTCTGGGGAATGTGACCTTGGAGAGCTATGATCGGATTTGTTTCCTTAAAAACTGTCCAACTTGGCGACCGTTCCTCATTCTTATTGCATCACCTGATCAGGAGTCTATGGAAGAACGATTATCTAGGTTTGTTGACCTTGGAAGCGTTTCAAATAGAATAGTTTCATTCTTGTCTCGTTGTTGGCCGGGGCCAGTAACGGCGATTTTCAAGGCTAAGCCAGGACTGCCAGACTTTTTGGTTTCAGAGGATGGAACTATTGCGTTGCGATGTCCTGATCATGATGGACTCCAGGCGATTTTGCCTGCGTTTGAGGGGTTGTTTTCAACAAGCGCAAACAGAACAGGCCGGCCGGTGCCGGAAAAGCTTTCTCGTGTTTCGCCTGAGATTTTTGAGCAGGTTGCATATACGGTGGTTGACGTGGTTGATGAGCTGGATGGCGAGATTGCAAAAAGAGAGCCGTCTAGTATTATTGATTTTTCAGGTCATGACGATTTGTGGCGAGTCGTTCGAGAAGGGGCGTATTCGATAGAAAAACTGAAAGAGATCTATGAACAAACAAAGTGAGATGCAAACTGATAAGGCGTGGGCTCAGATCAAGAAGTCGTCAAAAATAACGCTTCTGACCCATTTTAAACCTGACGGCGACGGCATTGCTGCTTGTATTGCTTTCGAACTTGTGCTGTCCCGGTTGGGTAAACAGGTTGAGACTATCTACCCAAGTGCCCCTGAGCTCGAATTACAACGCCGGCCTCAGAACGTTTTTGTTAATGATCATAGTCAGTCACCGGATTTGCTTATTGCGCTTGACACGGCGAACTATGAGCGGCTTTACTACCCACAAGCGTTTCGGGATATTCCATTAATCAATATCGATCATCATGTAAGCAATTCAATCAATGGAGCATATAACTTTATCGATCCAAATGCTTCAAGTGTTTGCGAGGTGCTATTTAATTTTATTGTTTCGTGCGACCGGGAGTATATTGATCGGGAAGTTGCTGAGAACCTGTTGTTTGGAATTTTATACGATAGCCGTGTGTTTCACACGCAATCAACATACCCAACGACGTTACGCATCGCCGCCGATCTCGTGGATCTTGGCGGGGATTTATTTAAACTAAAACTTGAGCTTCTAGCTCATAAGAGCCCAAAGATATTTAAACTTTGGGCTCTTATGCTTGATCGTCTTACTGTTTCTGTTAGCGAGCGTGCTGCTTGGAGTTATCTTTTGCAGGATGACTTGCGCCAACTTGGGCTATCGATTTCATCGTTGGTTGGGTTTAATGATTTTCTGGCAGATATCTCTGGTATCGATGTGACGATTCTTTTTTATGAAACCGAAGATGGTTATACAAAAGTGTCGCTGCGTTCAAAAGAGTACGACGTTAACGTATTTGCAGCCAAGTTTGGTGGCGGCGGACATAAGCATGCGTCGGGAATTCGTAGCAACAAGCCACTCAAAGCTTTGATGGCCGAGATGGCTGCTGAGCTTTAACCCTATATTGCTTCGTCAGGTCTTGCTGTCTGCACATCTTGTGCTGTCTGTCCTGCATGAGCAACGGATAGAACTTCTTCAATGGTGGTATCCCCTACTTTGATTCGTCGGAGGCCGTCTTCGGCTAAGGTTTTCATTCCTTCTTTGATGGCTTGTGCTTTGATCACTGAAGCGTCGACTTTTTGAACAATCAATCGAGCGAGAGCATCGCTTATTTCCATTACCTCAAAGATCGCAAGTCGCCCCTTATAGCCTGTCTGTAGGCAGTCGTCGCAGCCGATCGCTTTGTAGAAGATTGTTTTGGCCGCTTGTTGTTGTGTGACGCCTATCCGAGCAATCATTTCTGGAGTTGGTTGATATGGCTGTTTGCATTTGTCGCACAACCGTCTGACTAGTCGTTGTGACATGATACAGACGACTGACGATGCGATCAAAAACGGTTCAATATCCATGTCGATCAATCGGGTAATCGTTGCCGGCGCGCTGTTGGTGTGGATTGTACTTAGGACGAGGTGGCCTGTTAATGCTGCTTGAGTTGCGATTTGTGCGGTTTCGGTATCTCGAATTTCTCCGATCAGTACGATGTCTGGATCTTGACGAAGGATGGATCGAAGTGCTGTTGCAAACGTTAGGCCGACGCTATCTTTTACCTGTACCTGACTAATCCCTTGAATGGTATATTCGACCGGATCTTCAACGGTAATGATGTTAACATCTGGTTTGTTTAATCGATCTAAAATTGAATAGAGCGTTGTCGTTTTACCTGAACCGGTTGGGCCACTAACTAGGATAATGCCGTTCGGCCTTTCGATATTGATGGAGAGGATCTTGTGATCGTATTCGGTCATTTTGAGTTTTTCGAGTTTTACAACCCCTTTTGTTTTGTCGAGCAGACGCATGACGACTCGCTCACCAAAGTTGCATGGCAAGACTGAGACTCGAATATCGATTGCTTTGTCGGCAACCTTGATTAGGATTCTTCCATCCTGAGGGACTCTTTTTTCTGCGATGTTTAGGTTTGACATGATTTTTATTCTGGAAACGATTGCGCCCTGATATCGTTTTGGTGGGAGAAGTCGCTCGTACATGATACCGTCAATTCGGTATCGTACGCGTAGTTCTTTTTCAAACGGTTCGATATGAATATCGGATGCAGCTTCTTTGACTGCCTGGAATAAGATGTGATTGACGAGTTTAACGATCGGTGCTTCATTTGCCATCTCCATGATGTCTTTTTCTTCGATTGCACCGAGCTCGAACTCTTCTTCTTCTTCGGCGAGTTCTTCCATCATTTCTTTGCTTGTTTCAAGCGGATAGTATTTATTGATCGCTGCAGTTATTGCGGTGTCAGTTGAAACGGCGCAACTGACGTCTCCCTCCATGAGCAGGGCGAGATCGTCAAGCGGTTGTAGATCTCGAGGGTTTGCGGTTAGAATTGTTTTTTCTCCCTCGAACATAATCGGAATGACGACATGTTGTCGTAAAAATTTGAGAGGGATTCTACCAAGTATTTTTGTGTCGATCATTTGTTCGGTGATTTTTTCAACGAAAGTGATGCCGACCTGGACTGCAAGTGCGTTAGCGATCTGGTTTTTTGAGACCAAACCTAATTTGAGGAGTGTTTCTCCAATAAGGCCACCTGACTTTTTTTTCTCCTGACGGCCCTTTTCGAGTTGTTCCTGTGTGATTGCCCCTTGTTCGACCAAGATTTCACCAAATTTCTTTTTTAACATGGAAGAAGCTCCCGGTTTAGAGTACTAATTGAATTTTGATCATAGCAAAGTGAGTATCTTCGAGCAATAGTTCGACAGTTGCTTTCAATGCGAAATTATCTTGAGGCTGTATAAGCGTCTTTGTTTTTGCAATCTAGTGCAGAATGGCGTAGAATATCTCTTTCTATGTATTGGTATATGAATCGTATACGTCAAGTATGGGGAGTTACAGTATGATAATAAGTAGTGTTAAGAGAAGTGGCTTTTTTGTTCTGTTAGCAGGGCTATTCTTGTTAACCGGGTGTGGCAAAGTAGAAAAGAAGCCGGAAGAGATGTCATTCAATGAATTAAAAGAAAAGGTGGGTATTGCGCTTGAGAGAAACAAACATAGCCTTGCGATTCCTTATCTTGAGCAGCTTGTTGCCCAGTATCCGGAGAATCAGGACATTTTTGAGTATAAATTTATTTTAGCCGACCTGTATATGAAAGTTGGGCGCTTGGAAGAGGCGCATCTGTTATACAAAAATTACACGAAATTTTACCCGTCAGAGGCTCGGGCCGAGCAAGCGCACTATAAGTCGATTCTTTCTAAGTTTTACCAAACCCTAAAAGTGAGCAGAGATTGTGATGATATTGATACGCAACATGCGATCAAGCAGTGTCAAGCGTACTTGAAAAACAATCTGTTTAAGAAGCATCGTGACGATGTTCGAGACATTCAATATACCTGCGAGAGACGCCTCATTGATAAAGAGATCTACGTTTTCAATACATACCTACGCAGAAAAAAGTTTCAGTCGGCTCAGCAACGAATTACATATCTGAGGACGACGTTTCTAGAGAAACATCCGGAGCTTGCTGCGCAAATCCTTTATCTAGAAGGCAAACTAGCGCTTAAGAAAAAAGATGAAGCTGTGGTGAAAGCAAAGATCGGTGCTTTACTAACAAAGTATCCTGACTCTCGGTTTACCAAGATGGCTCATAGTATGGTTTCAAAGAAGAAAGAAACCTTTAAGTTTGTCTAATTGTAATGGATAATGATGAACGAAGCACAGGCATTAGGATGTACGGGCGAGAGTCTTGTTGTACGGTTCTTGGAGGAGAGGGGGTATCGTGTTCGTGCAAAAAATTATCTGGCCCGGGCTGGGTCGGTCTGTTTGGGAGAGGTTGATATTATTGCTGAGAAAGACGAATTCCTCGTTTTTGTTGAGGTAAAGACTCGCAAGATTGCCTACTTTCCTATTTCAACGGTTGTTACGAGAAGCAAGCAACAAAGAATTATAAAGGCAGCCAAAATGTTTTTGGCAAAGCACGGTTTGTATTATGAAAGAGTAAGTCGATTTGATGTAGCAACGGTGGTTTATAGCGATACTGGTGAATATGATATTGAGTACATAGAGAACGCTTTTGGCGTATAAATGGGAAAAATTATGAAACGATCTCACAAGTCAGGTTTGGGTTTTGGGGCAACGTCGGGGATTATTACGCCATTAGGGCTTATTGTTGGCCTCTATTCTGGGACTGAGTCTGCAGTGATAATTATTGGGGGTATTTTAACAATAGCAATAGCAGATGCGTTTTCTGACTCTCTAGGGGTTCATGTGTCAAAAGAGGCTGATCATGGGTATTCGACCAGAGAGATTTGGGAGGCAACGTTTGCAACGTTCTTTTCAAAGTTTTTTTTTGCTCTGATCTTTGTTGTACCATTTTTATTGTTGCACGTGGTGACTGCAACAATAGCTTCTGTTGTTTTTGGCATGGGGCTGCTTGCTATTTTTAGTTATTTCATCTCAAAAATGCGAAACGGAAATCCATGGCTGGCTATTGGGGAACATGTTGGTATTGGGGCGGTTGTTATTTTGATAACCTATTATTTGCCGGTGCTGATTAAAGTTTGGTTGGTATAAAGAATTTGTGTAAAAAAAGAGGCTGTCTCTAAAGACAGCCTCTTTTTTTCTTATTTCTTGTCGATTAGCCAGTTGTAGAGCCAAGCGAAAAACCATACGGTTATAAAGGTCGCAACAAATACGATTATGATTTTTCCAAACGGGTAGTACCATGGACATGTGGTAGGAATTGTTTCTTCTAGCGTTGTTGGAAAGTGCTTTACGCCAAATCCGTGGTGATAGTGCCACATTGTTCCTCGCATCATGCCGCGAAACATAGGCATTCTTCCGCAGAATGGTCGCCACAAAAACATTTTGACTACTTTTGCAAGTGTCATTGTTGTTGCGGCAGCAAGGGCGAATTTATTCGTATCCAGCTTCATACCTCTCTCCTTTTTTAAAGTGGTATTTAAGATTTGTTTTCGTAATCATTTGTTCCAAAATATCGGTCGCCATAGTCTCCAAGGCCTGGAACAATAAAACTTTTGTCGTTTAGTTTTATGTCAACGGCGGCGACAATGATCTTTTTTATTTTTGGAAACTTGCTGAGAATATGGTTAATTCCAGCGGTTGCCGCAATGACGCCGACGAAAATAATATTTTCTTCTTCAGCTCCTTTTTTTATGACATAGTCTATCGTTTGGCCAGAGCTCCCGCCGGTTGCAAGCATCGGATCAAGAATGATAATCGTATCATCGGGGTTTATTTTAGGAAATTTTTCATAGTAAGTGGAAGCTTCTGCTGTTTTTTCATCTCGCTCAAGCCCGATTGTCCCTACCGTTGCTTTTTTAAAGAATTGAAGAAATGGATGAAGAAGTGTCTCGCCGGATCGTAATATTGGAACAAGAATCGTATTGTTTTTATATTCGTGACCGATTGTCGGGGCAAGCAGCGTTTCTATTTCAATCTCTTTAACGGGAATATATTTTATGGTCGCGGATGCGAGTACATAGGCAAGGTCGTCGCTTGCATCACGAAACTGGCGTATTGTTGATTCTTTTTTTCGTAGCCTGGTTACTAATTGTGGGGCTTGAACCATTTCGACTTGCGTTTGTAGGTTTTGGTTGTCCGTGTAAGCAACTGACGAGCTTGTGGCGAAAAAACTTGCGCAAAATAGAAGTGCTGTGTTTTTTTTCATAGTATCTCCTTGAAACTTTAAGAGCTTCTTTTTGGGTGAAACAAATAAGTAAAAGTGTTTTGTCTGAAAAAGTTTCACAAATGAGAAGCGAAGAGTCAATCGATAATTTAACCGGGAACGTCTGTGCCAAAGAAGCGATCGCCAAAGTCGCCGAGCCCTGGAATAATAAATTTTTTATTATTTAGTCTTTCGTCAATTGCTGGAACGATAATTTTTATTTTTGGAAATGCTTTCTTGATGCGTTCGAGCCCGTCAGGGGCCGCGACTATGGCTACGAAGACAATTTTTTCTTCGTGGGCACCTTTTTCTTTTAAAATGTTTAACGCGTCAATAGCACTTCCACCTGTAGCAATCATTGGATCGAGTAATATGACGTCGTCTTGAGCGCTTAGTGGTGGCATTTTATAGTAATACAGTTCAGCGACAGCTGTTTTTTCATCTCGCTGGAGCCCGACAAAGCCGACGGATGCTCGTTGAAAAAAATGTAAAAATGGGTTAAGCAGCGCGATGCCAGATCGAAGGATTGGAACGAGAACGAGATTGTTTTTGAATTGACCCCCCTCTGTTTTTGCGAGTGGAGTTTCGATTGAGATGGTTTCTTGTTCTAAGAGTTGTGCTGCTTCAGCTGCGAGGATTAGACCGAGTTTTTCTGCGGCTTGTCGAAACTGTGCGATCGATGTTTTTTTATTTCTTAAAGTTGTTAGAAGGGCTTCTTTCATAGGTTTTCCTGTTTTTGTTGTGCTAATGTTCTATGTATTGACGCGAGAAGCCATACGATGATTAGCGTGAATAGAAAGAGCAGGACGAATTTAAGAATGGGCGATCCCCATGGCCATGTGCCATTGATATAGAGCGTGCTTTCTGGTGGGGGCGTTGGAATAAAGGCGAAAAAAAATGTTATAGATGTTGCGATTAGAAACGGGAACTTGATAGGATAAAACTTCACAAAATTCTCCTCTACTTGAATGTTTCAATTTTGTCTTAGCAAAACCTCGTTTATTTCGTCAACAAAGCACTTGTTTGTTTTTGCTTTTTTCTTATTGTATGATAAGACTTTGTAGCTGTTGCAAATTGTTTAATAAGAGTAATAGTAAAAAAGGAGCACCATGTCTTTGACATATGCGCACTTTGTTATGGTGTTACTGTTTTGTTGTAGGGTCATGGTGGCTGGCGATATGAAATTTAAAAAGAGTGTGTATGGGGAACCAGTTTGTGGGCAAGGTTCGTTTTTTCTGGTTGGTAATATTGGAGGGACAAACGCGCGTTTTGCGCTTGCTCAGGTTAGGGATTCAGGATTTAGTCTAATCGCGTTATTTCAGGGTGATAGTAAGCAGATTTCAAGGTTTCATTTGGCCGTAGATCAGATTCTTTCTACGATAAAAAATGATTATGATATTGTTGTCAGTCAAGCATGTTTTGCTGTTGCTGGTTTAGTTTCTCAAGGGCGTGATTACTGTCGAATGACCAATTTGTCGTGGGATATTGATACGAAACTTTTGATTGAGCAGACATCGCTCGTGAGCGTTGTGTTGCTCAACGATTTTGAGGCCGTTGGTTATGGTATTGAGGGGCTTTCTGAGTACGAGCTTCAATCTCTTACCCCAACAAAAAAAACATTTGGTATTGCAAACAAAGCTATCATAGGTGCTGGAACAGGTCTGGGTAAGAGTGTTCTTATTTGGAATGAGCTTCAAAAAGAGTATGTTGTTGTTGCAACGGAGGGGGGTAGTGCAGACTTTCCGGCTTATGATAGCGAAGAGTTAGCGTTGATTAGTTTTATTCGTCGGTCGCAGGTTGGTTCCCAAGATGTTTGTTTCGAGCATCTTCTTTCTGGTCGTGGAATTCAGAATATTTATAAGTTTTTATGTGAAGAGAAAAAAGTAGCGTCTTCTTGCGAGAAAAAGATTCGGGAGAGTAATTGTGATCCTAAGGTAATCGCGGCATGTCAGGCAGATGATTTGTGTTGCAAAAAGACGTTTGAGTATTTCGTAACGTTTTATGGTCGGTGTGCACGAAATTTTGCCCTTGAAACTCTTGCACTCGGGGGGGTGTATATCGCCGGAGGGATTGCTCTGAGCAATCTTGATTTATTTAGAAGCGGTTCTTTTTTGTCTGAATTCTATCGAAATCAAACGTTTAGAAGCATGCTTCAGAATATTCCCGTTTCGATAATTACCAGCCCCCACGTAGAGCTCTACGGCGCTATTTTATTTGGTCGTCGTGCTATTTTGTAATCTCCATGAGTTCGATGTCAAAAGTTAGATCTTTGCCTGCAAGAGGGTGGTTGGCGTCGAGCGTCAGGTGTGTGTCGGTAATGCCTATTATGCTGAAAGCAATTGTTTCTTCAGGGTGGCTTTGATTGCATTTTCCGTCGGCACACGCCGGCTGTTTTTGAAATTTGAGGATCTGTCCAATTTCTGGCTTAAGATCTTGAGGGATTTTGGTTCGTTCTACCTGTAGAATTAGTTCTTTGCGAATTTGTCCGTAGGCTTTTTCGCTTGGAATTATTATGGTCGATTGTTCTCCCGGAGCCATGTCGATGACAGCCTCTTCAAAGCCGGGGATTAATTTTTTCTCTCCTATGGTGAATTGAATTGGTTCCCGTTGAAGCGATGAGTCGAAAACGGTGCCGTCTTTTAGTTTTCCTGTGTAATGAACTTTGACGTTGTCGCCTATTTTTGCTTGGGCCATTAAATTCCTTCTCTTTAGGACAGAAAAATTGATAAAGTGTCACTGTACCATGAAATGGCGAAAATAGGAAAAAGAGGAGGGGTTTGTGAATAAAATAGCTTTTTTGATTTTGTTTACTTTTGTTTGGGGATATGCGGCACCAGATCATGGGACAGCAACTCGTTGTTTGCCATGGTCTATGGGTGGCAAGCCCTGCAACCAAAAGGTTGACACAAGCGGACAGCTTTGCCCTGAGGAGCAGGCATATGTTGCAGCTCGGACGCCTATGGTCGAGGAGGCCCTACAAAAGTTTCTTGGGCGGGAGTGCTCTGCGAGGGTTGCTTATTGTTGTAGCGGAGGAGGGTATCGAGCGATGCTATCATCGCTTGGTTTTTTGTCCGGAATGCGTGAGATTGGACTTGCTGATGGGGTGATGTACAGTGCAACACTTTCAGGATCTACATGGTTTCAAGTACATTGGCTACTCCGAAAGCACCTAGAAAACATGACGTTCCCACAGTTTCTAGTGTTATTAGAGGGGCTTACTAGAGAGCCGTTCTTGCATCCAGATAAGTATGAATTTCGAACTCTTCTTGATAAAATTATTTCTGTTTTAACTGATCGGGGTAAAGTCGAAACGGCAGATCTTCTAGGAACCATTTTGGCGAATCGTCTTTTTGATGGTTTAGAAAACGTTCAGGATATAACGTTTTCCCCGCTTCGAGATGCTTTTCAAAACAATTCGTTTAATGAACCGTTTCCCCTGTTTTCGTTGATTTTGTCTGATTTATTTCCGTATGAATGGTTTGAGGTGAATCCGTATGTGAGTGGTAGTGAGTATTTGGGTGCATTTATTCCAACGAGCACGCTAGACAGCTTTTTTAAGAACAGTCAATGTTCAGAGTTGTTTCCAGAAAAGAGTCTAGGTTGGTTCTTGGCGATGTTTGGAAGTGCATACAATTTTAGTGTTGGTGATGTATTGATTTTTATTGCCAAAGAGAGCAAGCAGGAGTGGTTTGTCGATATGGTGAAAACGTTTGTTGATCAACACGATTTTCATGATGCACGTATGTTTGCTTCTCCAATATACAATTTTACGTATGGCATGCAGGGTGGCGTTCTTGCTCATCAAAAGGAAACAGAGCTTTCTGATGCCGGTATGGATTTTAATTTGGCGATTCCTCTTCTTTTACGAGAAGGCCGGAAGGTAGATGTGATTCTTGTTTGCGATGCTTCGACTGGGGTTTCGATTACAGAGCACAAAGATTTGCACTATGCGAAAGCATATGCTGATCGTAAGGGTATAAAATTCCCCCCGCTCTCCAACCCACGATGGATTGGAGAACAGGTGCTTGTTTTTGAAGACGATCAGGACAAGACGGTGCCCGCGGTCGTTTATTTTGCTAATCCTGTACCAGAAGGAACGCTAGAATTTGATTATACAAAAGAGGAGTTTGATGCTGTTTATGGCACGATAAAAAAAACGGTTCTCGCGAGCAAAGAGGCTATAAAAGAAGTTTTTTTAAGAAGATGAATTTATTGGTTTTGTGACGAATAGTCGCCATCCAAAGACGATGGAGTCAAGAACGGTCCAAAGTAAGAATGAAACGTAGCCACCAAAGATTCCATACCCCATTTTGATTCCAAGTAGGTATGCGAGTGGCAGGAAGAAGAGGTAGCTTGACAGAGTCCCGGCGATAAAGACGAACCGGGTATCCCTTGCTGCGGTCAGAGTGCCTTTGAGTATCAGGTAGCTTGAGCTGAATAGTTGGGTTATGCAGATCAGATAGATTGATGGGACTGCAAGGGTGACGACTACGGAATTTGCTGGACTGAAAAATTGTGCGATCTGTTTGGCAAATAGTGAGACTGCTAGAGAAATCCCTCCTACAAATGGAAGACTTGCGAAAAAGATCTTTTTGGTTGCCGGAATAACAAAATCATATTGTTTTTCTCCAATCGCTTTACCAATTAAAATTGTTGCAGCAACAAAAAAACCGGTTGGGGGCAGGTATGTTGCGAGAAAAACTTGAAACACAATTTGGTGGGCTGCCATCACATTAGGACCTTGTTTTGTGAAAAGAAGAACGAAAAGAAGAAGTGCAAAAATAAGGGAACCAGCGTAGAGCCCGACTTCGCCGCCAACTTTCATAAATGTTTTAAAAATTGGTCGATCAAATTTCAATATATTTTTTAGGTTGAGATATTTTTTTGTAAGAGGGATTGTAATGAGCAGGAGTATACTCAAGATAGATCCAATAATATAGGTGATGAGGGTTGCGAGGGCGATTCCCTTGATCCCGAGTGCTGGGAACCCCCATTTGCCGTACATAAAAACGTAATTGAGCAATACGTCCGATAAGCATATTGTCATAGTGATCAAAAATGGAAAGACTGCGTTTTTTAGACCTCGAAATAGTCCAATGACAGCAAAAATAATCAGATGAAACGGTAGTCCCATAAGTCGTATAGTCAAGTATGGAACACCAGTGCTAACCAGCTCCCCGTTGTTTATTGTTTTAAAAGTTAGGGAGGATATTATTGGGATAACGGGAAGAATTAAACAGCCGATGACAATCGCGAGAAGAAGAGCCAGGTTGATTGTTTTGGTGACGCTTTGTGGCTGCTTGGCGCCAAAAAAACGTGCAACAAGGACGGTTGTGCCGGTACGAATTCCCTCCAAAAATGCATAGACAGCGGCACAGATATTGTTGGCGATGGCAGCTGCTGCAATAATGACTGCAGCGCCTCCCAGCTGACCGATAAAGAGAAGGTCGATAAAGCTGATCGACATGACCGTTATCTGTGATGCAAGGGCCAGCCAGGCGAGACTATAGATAGATGCAAGGGTGAAATTTCGCTTCATGAGATGCTCCTAAATTTTATTTTTTCTAGAAAAAATACTTTCTTGTCGTTAGCATTAGGAAGATAATTGTAAATTGAAACTATCAGACTTGGCAAGAAAGGGGCACATGCGTATGGGTCGGTCTCGATTTATAACGATGTCGTTTCTTTTACTTGTTTTCTTTATTTTTCTCAAAATTTATCAGCACAATAGAATTGTTACAACGGTTTATAAAAAACAAAAAATTGAGCGTATAAAAGGAAAATTGAAAAAAAAGAAAAATTCACTTTTGGTAACGCTATATAAGCTCAAGGGTCAGCAGCGAGTTCGCGAAAAAGCGTATGAGTTGGGGATGCGCTCACTTAAACCGTCGCAGATTATGACGGTAACAAGAACCTAATTGTTGGGGGAACATAATGATAATACGAAAAAATTATAAACCAAGGTTGTTGCTTGTTTTACTTTTTTTTCTTGTCCTATACGCGGTTATTGCCGTTCGTCTTTTTTTGGTTCAAATTTATCAACAGGATTTTTTTGAGATTCTTGCTCGTCAGCAGTATGTGACTGAGATTACGACGCGGCCGGCAAGAGCCTTGATCTATGATAGGAATGGAGAGCCGCTCACATTAAACAGAGAACGGCTCTCCGCTTTTTTGTTGCCACACCGTTTTCATGAACCAAAAAGAATCATGAAATTATTGAAAAAACGATTTCCATCTGTATACAAAAAGTTACGAAAAGAAAAGAAACGGCGATTCTTGTGGGTTGATAGGCATCTTTCTGCCGAAGCTTTGCGAGAAATGAAAGCATATAACAGTCCGGACATTTATTTTTTAGCCGAGCCCGAGCGGTTTTATCCATTTCCCGCAACGGCGCATGTGGTTGGATTCACCGATGTTGATAACATTGGTATTGCGGGGATTGAATTGCGGTTCAATAATTTGGTTGGAGGGACTCCGACGACGTTTGTTTTGGAAAAAGATGCTCGCTCCGGTCATTTTTATTTTAATAGAGATATAAAAAAACGGGGTGGGGAGGGTGAGCCGGTAACGCTTACTATCGATAGAAATTTGCAGTTTTTTGCCCAGGAAGAACTGTTGAAAACGGTTGCGAATTATGAGGCAAAAGGCGGGGCTGTTTTGATTATGGACCCTAACTCTGGACATGTTTTAGCTATGGCAAGCAGCCCTGGATTTGATCCAAATCAATCACGCATCACCGATCCTGAGCAAACAAAAAATATTCCGGTTACCGAGTGTTTTGAGTTGGGGTCAGTTATTAAGGTTTTTGCCGCGTTGGCGGCGCTTGAAGAAGGTGTTGTGACGCCTGACGAAGAACTAGATTGTGAGGGAAAATCAACATATATAGATGGATTTCGAGTTGAAAACTGGAAGTCTCTCGGAGAAGGGATCCATTCATTTTCTGAGGTTGTTGCTCAGTCGAACAATGTTGGGATTGCTAAAGTTGCTAAGAGGCTAGGGCCTCGTCTGTATTATCACTTGCGAAAGCTTGGTTTTGGCAATCGAACTGGTATTCGTTTTCCGGGTGAGCGTTCTGGGTTTGTTAACCCGCCGCACAATTGGTCTCGCTCTTCGATTGTTGTGCTTTCATTTGGATATGAGATTATGGCGACGATACTGCAGTTGGGAAAAGCTTTTTCCGTTATCGCAAATGGGGGATATGATGTCCAGCCTGTTCTCGTGCTAAATCCAGAGCGCAAAAAGCGGGTTTTGCCTTTTGGAGCGCTTTATAAAAAAGAAGTTGTTGAGCAACTCAAAGATATTCTTGAGTTGAGAGGATGGTTGAAGAAGCGATATAGCATCGAAGGCTATCGAATTGTTGGAAAAACAGGTACGGCGCGGAGTGTCAAAGATGGAAAATATTCTCAGAATGATCATGTCTACACCTATGCTGCTATTGTTGAAAAGGGCGATTACAGAAGGGTTGTTGTCTCATTCATAAAGGAGCCAAAAAAGGCGCATATGTGGGCGACTGAGGTGACGACGCCGCTATTCCACAAGGTTGCTGAGAAGATGGTCGTATATGACACTGCGAAGGGGGTTTTGTGAGTCCTGATCGCATAGAAAAAAAAGATTGGGATGCCGTTGACACATTTCATGCGCATTGGTGATCTGGTGGTTTGAAGCGTGATTTTTCAGTGGGACGAGTAGACTTCGTTTTTGAAAGAATTCCAGCTCAAAAAGTGTGCCTGCGCCAGCTCGACAAATGACAAGGTCGGCTAGACGATAAAAGTCTTTGATTGAATTAGTGTATTCAAATATGTGAGCGGGAATGTTGTGTTGCTCATAGAATTTTTTCCAATTAGTTTGATCGATAGATCCGGTTTGATGAATTACCTGTATTGAGCCTATATATTGGTTTGTTTGTATAAATTCCTTGATCATATTATTTAGCAAGAGTGAGCCTTGTGAACCGCCAAGTAAAAAAATTGTTTTACGGCCAGAAGAAAAGTGTGGGGGCCGAGTTATGGGGCTGGTTGTATCATGCACTGAAAAGCGAAGTGGGTATTTTTCTAGTGAGCATTTGTTTTGATATTTGCTTTTAAAAAATTTTGTACTTTTTTGAAACGAAATAAAGATTTTTTTTGCAACTGGTGACAAGAATCGAGTTGCCTTTCCCGGGATAACATTGAACTCATGTAGCTCTACTGGTATTGAGAGAAGTTTGCCTGCCAGACATACCGGTATTGCTATAATCCCACCGGTGCTGATTATGACACATGGTTTTTGTTTCTTTAAAAAATGAAAACTTTTAAAAAATGAGTGTGCGAATTGTAAAAAAAACAGGGGGTAGCGCCATATTTTTTTGCCGGGGAGATTTGTCAGCTTGAGCCGTACTATTTGTATTGGTTGGTCATAGTTTGCGAGTATCGCTTGGTCGAGCTTTCTGGTATTACAAAAAAAGAGAAGTGATCCGTGGGGCGTTTGTTCAAGATGTTGTTTTCCAAGACGTAGAGCAGGTGTGATGTGACCACCAGATCCACCTGCGACAAGACAGATTGTTTTATTTAGCGGAGCAAGTTTTTGCATGGCTTTGAATTATTTTGTCATGAGGTGCAAGCGTGAGGGCTTTGTTGAAAAGTTCTTTCGCTTCGTTATATTTTCCTTGCTTTTGGAGAATACATGCCTTTGTATCAAGAAAGTATGGTGACTGTGGAGTTGTTGCTAATGCTTTGTCAATCAGCGTGAGCGCGTATGAAAGTTTAGTAGAGGACTGTTTTTTTGGTTTTGATATCAGGTATGCCATGAGATTGTAAGTTGACGGATATATGACTTCTTGCTGAAGTGCGCGGTCGAGTGTTTTGGTTGCTTCTTGCTTATTATCAGTTACAAAATGTATAAATCCTGTTTGAAACAGTAGCTTGGCTTTGAGTTTTTTGCTGTTTGTTCGCTTAAACGCTTGGTCGTAGCTTTTGAGTGCGTTGTTGTACTGTTTAGCTTGTATTTGTAGATCTGCTATCGCGAGAGGGATGGTGTCGAGAGTATCGTGTTTTTTGTTGGCAGCTTCTAGAATTGCTATTGCTTGTTCGGATGAAATAATTTGCTCCTTGCCACTTAGTCTAAGAATGAGCTTAATAATGGAGTTGTTATGTGGTTTTTTTAGAAGCCAATTTTGTATGAGAGGCGCAATTTCTTCGTATTGATTGAGGGCTATGCAGATTTCAATTTTAAGTCCGATTGCTTTTTCAAAAAGAGGGCTTTTATTCAGTGCTTCATTAATTGCATTGAGCGCTTTGACATGATTTTTTGCTTTCCATTCGAGAAGGGCAAGGTCGGTGTAATATTCTGGTTGGTCTCTATTCTCTTGATTAATTTTTCTTAGCTCAGCAGCAGCTTGAGCAAATTTTCGTTGTGAAAAGAGAAGTTGGACAAGCTGTTTGGTAATTGCTGGGTCGTGTTTTGTAAGAGATAAATATTTTCTGTAGTGAGCGATGGCCTGATCAATCTGTTTTGTTTGCTCAAGCAGGAGAGCTTTGAAAAGAACTCCCTGATCGAATTTTGGGGCTAGTTTGAGGCTACTGTCAATTGCGGCGAGTGCTTGCTTAGGATTTCCAATCTTGAGCAGGATTTTTGCTTTTAGAAAGTAGAACAGGAAGAATCTGTTTTGGTTTGATTTGTTTGTGAGAAACGCTTCGATTTCTTCGAGAGCTTTTGATATGTTGTTTGTTCTTTCATTATGAGCGGCTGAGTAATATGCGATTTGCTCGTTTTCTGGGTACTGTTCTTTTAGCTTCTCAAGAAACTCTCTTGCTTGTATATCTTTATTAGTGTTTAGGAGCGATTGTGCATAGATTAGTTGAATCTCTAGATTTTCTTTAAAGTTATCTTGTGTTTTATCTATAAGACTAACAATTCTATTAAATTGATTGGTTTGAGAGAGTAGTCGTAAATAGCCGTCATAGACATATGATGGAGCGTCTCGTATGAACAGATCGTTGTATATTTTGAGTGCCTGGTGAAACTGGCCGCTGTGTTGAAAGTAGTTTGCTTTAAGATAGAGCGTTGACTGTTGAATTTTTTCTTCTGTTGCTGTGCTTAGGAACGAGAATAGTGTTGTTTGTGTTGGTTTAGCCAGTTCTGGTTGTGTATTTGCTGTGGTTACAATAAACAAAAAAAGAAAAAGAATATATTTTTTCTTGTTTTTCTGCATGATAGCTTCCCCTACGGTTTGATTTTTTTACATCGAATGTAGAATTGTTCAAGTGATTGAGCTAATTCTGTATTTTTCATCAATTGGAGTTTGCTATGTTCAATGATTGTTAGACAGTGTTCTGTTCGATAAGTTTTTTCTGTTAGAGAGTCTTGTTTGGATTGATGGCTTGTTTTTGGTGTTGTAAATCGAACCGTTTTGAACTGTATGTTTTTAATTTTATTTTCTTGTAGATATGTGTTTATTTTTTGTTTGAGCATTGGGGACAATAAAAAGAGTTCCTGGGCCCATGTTGGATGACAAACGCCGATGGTAAGCGAGGTTTCAGTTAGTTTTTCGATGCGAACTTTTTCTTTTAAATTGCCAATGATTGTCTCCCAGTATCCGAATAGTTTTATTTTCCAGAGATGTTCGTTTGGAATTATGTTGGTAAGAATGGTTCCGATACGTTTTGGCATATAAGTTCGTATGGTTATGGTTTTGTTGCTAGAGATGTTTTTCAGTGTACACATCACCATCTTTTGTTACAATGATTTTTGCCAAAATATATCGGTTTATTTGTGAGAGAGGAGCTTTTTGTGGGCAAATATTTAGAACTTGAGGCGAGGGCGTTGCAATTGCGCATTGATTCCCTTCGAGCTACAGCAGCGAGTGCTTCCGGTCATCCTACGACCTGCCTTTCTGCGGCCGATATTGTTTCGGCTCTTTTTTTTAAAATAATGAATTTCAATGTTTCTAGTCCCGACGATCTAACCAATGATCGGTTTATTTTGTCGAAGGGGCACGGAGTTCCCGTTGTCTATGCTGCTTACAGGCAATTGGGGGTTTTGAGCGATGAAGATTTTATGAAGCTTCGAGAATTTGACAGCCCTCTCGAGGGGCATCCTACGCCACGGTTTGTTTACAATGAAGCGGCGACAGGGTCTTTGGGACAAGGTCTTGCAATTGGTGCAGGGATGGTGTTGCACGCGCATCGCGACAAGCTTGCGTATAAGACATACGTGCTTCTCGGTGATGGCGAAGTTGCAGAGGGGTCAGTTTGGGAGGCGGCTGAGTTTGCTTCGTATTATAACTTGAACAGTCTGACTGCCATTGTTGACTGTAATCGATTGGGCCAAACTGGTCAGACGTTATATGGGCATGATGTAGAAAAACTTGCAGAAAAGTTTAGGGCCTTTGGGTGGCGTACGGTCGTTATTGATGGGCATGATATTGAACAAATCGTCGAGGAGCTTGAAAAAACAAAAACGTCTCTCGACAAGCCGACGGCGATTGTTGCAAAAACATATAAGGGGCATGGGGTTGATTCTTTTCAAGATAAAAATGGGTTTCATGGCAAGCCTGTAAAAGCTGAAGAACTTGGACCAGTAATACAACATTTGAAGAATCGTTTTGTTGAAGCGAATCAGTATTTGGAACGAGAGATTATTGTTTCTCAGAAAAAAGTAGATCTTTTGTCTTATACCAAAAAAAGCTTTTCTTCCATCTCTATAGATATCACGACTGACATGCACAGTAAGTTATTTGAGAAAACAGAAAAGCTTGCAACAAGAAAAGCGTTTGGGTACGCGTTAGCCTCGCTTGGCCGGGTGTGTTCTGATATTGAAGTTCTTGATGCTGACGTGAAAAATTCGACGTTTACAGAAATTTTCGAAAAAGAGTTTCCAGATCGATTGACGCAATGTTTTATTGCGGAGCAGACAATGATAGGTGTTGCAACTGGGTTGCAGGCGCGGGGTAAAATTCCGTTTGCGGCGACTTTTGCTGCGTTTTTAACGCGCGCGCACGACCAAATTCGTATGGCCGGCATTGGTTGCAACGCGTTACGCTTGTGCGGGTCTCACGCTGGGGTGTCGATCGGAGAGGATGGTCCATCCCAAATGGGACTTGAAGATTTGTCGATGATGCGATCTGTTCCAAGGTCTATCGTGCTATATCCAAGTGATGCGGTTTCGACTTATAAGCTTGTTGAACGGATGGCGAATTATAACGCTGGTATTTCGTATTTGCGGACAACTCGTTCAGCAACACCAATATTATACAAGAAAGATGAACTGTTCGAGGTTGGGGGCTGTAAGGTTTTGCGAGAAAGTGATAACGATCAAGCCTGTCTTGTTGCGGCTGGAATAACGGTGCACGAGGCGCTCAAGGCGTACGAGATCTTAAAAGAAAAAAATATTTTTGTTTCTGTTATTGATGCTTACTCGATTAAGCCAATCGATAGTGAGATGATAAAAAAAATTGCTTGTAAGTCAGGCAATAACGTTATAACGATCGAAGATCACTATATCGAAGGCGGTCTTGGCGAGGCTGTTGCGGCTGCGTTGATTAACGATCCTATTGTTCTTAAGATACTAGCGGTCACGAAGTTATCCCGATCAGGGAAGCCGGACGAACTCCTTGCATATGCAGGTATTGATGCTGCAAGTATCGTGAGTTGTTTCGAGTAAATAGCGACTTAAGGTCTGTTGCGTTTTGGGCCTCAAAGGCCTTTAAAGGTCGATTTTTTTGATAGGATCGTTCGAAGAGTCTGTTTGCCGTTTCTATAATCTCTTGGTCTTTAAGGAGCCGGACGAGAGTTAATAAAAACTTTTCCTGAAGGGTGACATACTCACGGTAATGAATTACCGTGCATCTTAATCTTTGCACTTAAGAATCGCTTTCTGCTTCGACGAGCCAACTTGATCGCCATCTCGCAAGAAGGCACCCAGAGGTTATTCTCTCAGATGGTTGCATTTTAAGACTTTTTCTCACTAAACTGAGAGCGGTTTTGTAAGAAATAAAAACAAAAAGTACGAAGAATTAATGTTATGATATTAACTGAAATGTTAAAAGATAACGCAAGCGAGTATCCAGATAGTCCTGCCCTAACAATGAAAATGGGGTTTCGTACCGTTACCCTGACATACAAGCAAGCGTACGATGCTTCTCGTCAGGTCGCGTTGCTGCTTAATTGTGAGGGTGTGAAGAAGGGTGATGCTGTTTTGCTGCTTGCGCCAAACTCCCCTTACTGGATTTGCACGTTTTGGGGATGTATGCTTGCAGGTGTCGTTGTTGTGCCGCTCAATGTGCAGAGTACGCCCAAGCTGGTTGAAAAAATTGCCAAGCAGGTCGATGCGAAGTTGTTTTTTGCTCATCGATATTATCGATACGATTTACCCGGTGAGATTAATCGATACGATGTTGACCTACTTCCTGAGCATCTAAAATCGTTTAAGCCTGATCGATTCGAAGCGTTATTCGTAGATGAAAACGATCTTGTTGAAATCTTGTACACCTCTGGAACGACTGGCGATCCGAAGGGGGTATTGCTTACCCACAAAAATTTATATTCAAATGTTGCTGCGATTTCAAAATTGGTGTCGCTTGAGTTTGGTAAAGAACGGTTACTTTCTATTTTGCCGTTAAGCCATATTTTTGAACAGGCCGGCATGCTGCTTGCGTTTCATTACCGGGCACATACGATTTATGCCCACTCTCACGCGGCTATTCGCGATCTTCTTCAGGGATATAGCGTTACAAAAATGCTCGCTGTCCCTGAGTTTCTAAAGATTTTGATGGGAAGAATAGAAGGTGCGTTTGCTGAGCGTGGTAAAATAAATCTTTTTAAAAAGCTTGTGCGTTTTTCGCTTAAACTTCCCGGAAAAAAAATCTCGCGCTTATTATTTTATATGGTGCATAAAAAATTGGGTGGCAAGTTGGACACGATTGTTTCTGGTGGAGCTCCGCTTGATCCAGAATTAGAGCGCAAATGGAACGCCTTGGGAGTTGCGTTGTTTCAGGGGTACGGTCTTACCGAGACGTCGCCGCTGATAGCTTGTAATACATATGACGATCACAGATTTGGATCCGTTGGTCGCGTCGTGCCAGGTGTCCAAGTTAGACTTTCTGAGCAAGGGGAGATTCAGGTTCGTGGGCCGAGTGTGTTTTCTGGTTACTTTAAAAATAAAGAAAAAACAAAAGAAGCGTTTACTCGTGACGGTTGGTTTAGGACAGGTGATGTGGGCGAGTTTGACCAGAATAAATTTCTTTTTTTAAAGGGGCGAAGGAAATATATGATTGTTGGCCCCGGTGGCCAGAACGTATTTCCCGAAGATATCGAAGAGATTATTAATAGTTTTGAGGTGGTGCTAGATTGTACTGTTGTTGGTATTGAGCAGGCGAGTGGCATGGTTGAAATCCATGCGGTCTTGCTCAGGCCACAGGGAGATGTGGCGGCTATTATTGCGCGAGCGAATGAGCGGCTTGCTTCCTATCAGCAGGTTACCGGTTTTTCGGTTTGGCCAGAAGAAGACTTCCCACGGTCTGCGACGAAGAAAGTAAAAAAAGATGAGGTAATAAGATTTTTACTTTCTCAAAAAGGAGAGAACGGAGTTGTGACGAGTGGGGGGAATGTGGCCCCGGTTGTTTTGCTTCTTGCACGGGTGACTGGCGTAGCAAGTTCACGGATAACTCCTGAAACAAGCTTTGCTAAGCTCCATATAGATTCACTTCTGCGTGTTGAGTTGATTGCTCGGATTGAGGAGCAGTTTGAGATTTTGCTTGACGAAGCGAAGTTGACGAGTCAAACAACGGTTGAGCAACTTGAAAAAATGATTTGTGAACGTGAGACGGTTAAAGCACTTGCGCCGTTGTCATGGTGGCCTCGATTATGGTGGGCTAGAGGGATTCGTGAGGTTGGTCAATGGTTAGTTTTTCTTTTGATGCGCATATTTATTAAGCTCCAAGTTAAGGGGATAGAAAATCTCAATGGACTGTCTTTACCAGTTGTTTTTATGCCAAATCATCTATCCTATTTTGATCCGATGATTTTGGTGGCGGCGTTGCCTAGAAAGGTTGGTCGACACGTTGCGTTTGCGGCTGCAAATGACATGCTCTATGGAAGTTACCGGTGGTTTGCTGGCTTTGCAGAGCTTTTATTAAATGCGTTTCCGTTTCCAAGGCGTGAGGGTGAAAACGTGAAGCTTGGACTTGATTATATGGGGCGGATTTTGGATGAAGATTTTTCGGTTGGTGTATTTCCCGAAGGGAAAGTGAGTGAGACCGGTGAGCTTTTGCCTTTAAAGAAGGGGGCCGGTCTTGTTGCGATTGAGATGCGAGTGCCCGTTGTACCGGTTTATATCGAAGGAAGTCAGGAAGTCTTTCCGTACTTTACTTTGTTTCCTAGAAAGCGGGGAACGGTAACGGTGACGTTTGGAAAGCCTATAATGTTTAAGCCTACAGAATCATATGTTGCTGCGACTGAGCAGATAGAAGAAGCGTTGAAAGAGCTTTCCTAACGACAATTACTCTAGGTATTGTTTTTTTGTTTGTCGATTATTACTTCTGGGTTTCCAATAATTTTGTTTTTCTCTACAAGCTTGTGATGTTTGACGCTCACAAACCGTGCCACAATAGCCCAAAAGGAAACGATGGTAAGCAGAATAGGGGCTGAGTAGCCTATCGTTTGAATTGGTGAGAAGTTTCTAAACAGGGCGTTGATTCCTGCGCCGGCTCCTTTAATCGATCGAATGCCGAAGACGTCGATCCATCCCTTTGTTTTAAATTTGACGTCTCGTGTTGTAGGGATATAAAGAATTTCTTTAGCAGGGTTGTTTAGCGCGTACGAGAGCCCTTTCAAAATAATCATAGAGGTGAAAACGATTGGGAGAACGGGAAATATTCGTACGCCGCATATGACAAGACCGGTTGCGATTGGAAAGAAGAGAAGACAAATTCTTAGGCCAAGTGTGCGCAGGAAAAAACTTGTTCCCACCAAAGCAAAGACGAGTGTCAGGCTGTTTGCCATCATGCCGTATCGAGCGTAAAACGCGGCAAAAGCCTCTTTGGTTGGGTAGGTATGATGAGCGAGTAGGTTCATCTGAAATTCCAGCATGGTTCCAATTATTTCATATCCCGTCGTAACGACAAAAATGCCAAGAAGATAAGGGTTGGTTATTAACAGTCGTAAACCTTCGAAAAAACCTGTTTTTGGCTGGTTGACTCGGAAGAATGGAGTATCTACAAGGTCGCTTTTTTGTTCTATTGATTGGTTGATAATAAATGGAACAAGGGCTATGCAAAAGCTTGCGATTGTAATCATAATTGGCAGGCCCAATGTTTGCGAGTAGTTTGCGACAAGAATCGTGCCGCTGATCGTGCCGACCTGCGTTATGGTAAGGATCATTCCGTATCCTCGTTTTGCCTCGTCAGTTTTAGTTTGACTTGCGACAAAAGACCAAAACAGTGCAGGGGCAAGCGCCCCAAAACTTTCGATGATAACATAGCTTACCCAGCCGACAATACTTCCTGGGAGCCAGTAAAGAAATGGAAATAGCGTGTATGCAAGTGATATGAAAGAATTTTGTGGGTACGCGACAAGGAATGCGATTCCTAAGAACATTGAAATATAGAATGAGTAGATGACGAAGAAAAGCTTCTCTTTTTTGAACAGGTCGATCAGTTTGCTATAAATGAGAACGAGAGGGATGATAAGAAGAAACGATGCGATTTTGCCCCATGGCTGCCATCGTACTCCGACCATGTCGATAAATATTGCTTCTCGTATTCCTCGAAGCATCCAGTATGGTCCTATGGTGAGCATGAGTGCCAAAGAAAACAGTCCAAATTTTTTTAGTTCCGAGACACTCAAATCACCCCATATAATTCTAAGGGGCTTTGGCAACACGGCAGGGACCTTTCTTGTTTGTTCCTAAACTAGCAAAAGGTATCGTATCAGATCTGGAACAATGTTCAAGTGGGTCTATTTCTTTTTACTCATCATCTCCCAGAACTCATCGTTTGACTTGGTTTTTCGCATCTTTTCAATGATAAATTCCATGCCGTCGATTGTGTTCATAGTGCCAAGAAATTTCTGCAGTATCCAGAGATTTTTGACCCCTTCTGGAGTGAGGAGAAGGTCTTCACGCCGAGTTCCTGAGCTTTGAAGATCAAAGGCCGGATAAATCCGACGATTAGAAAGTTTTCTTGTGAGGTGGATTTCCATGTTGCCGGTTCCCTTGAATTCTTCGAAGATAACCTCATCCATACGAGAGCCGGTTTCGATAAGTGCCGTTGCGAGGATTGTTAGTGATCCCCCCTCTTCGACATTTCGTGCGGCACCAAAAAAACGCTTTGGTCGTTGCAGTGCGTTCGCATCTATACCACCACTCAAAACTTTTCCTGATGACGGAGCCAAGGTGTTGTAAGCGCGAGCAAGACGTGTCAGAGAGTCGAGAAGGACAACGACATCGTGGCCACATTCAACAAGTCGTTTTGCTTTTTCTAACACAATCTCTGCTACCTGAACGTGTCGTGTTGCGTACTCGTCAAATGTTGAACTAACGACTTCTGCGTCCACCGAACGCTGCATGTCGGTTACCTCTTCTGGGCGTTCGTCGATGAGTAGGATGATCATGATCACTTCAGGGTGATTCTCGATGATGGTATTAGCGATCTCTTTCAAGAGAACCGTCTTACCCGTTCTTGGCGGAGCAACGATGATTCCTCGCTGTCCCTTACCTACCGGCGTGAGAATGTCCATGATTCGTGTTGAAATAACGGTTGGTGTGCCTACGAGATTGAATTTTTCGTCAGGAAAGAGTGGTGTTAGGTTTTCAAAAACTGTTTTATGTGAAGAGTGTGTTGGTTGTGCAAAGTTTACGCTTTCAACCCGTTGAAGTGCGAAATATTTCTCGCCTTCTTTTGGCTTTCTCAAAGTTCCTTTGATGACGTCTCCTGTTCGCAATCCAAAACGTTTAATGTGTGCCGGAGAGACATAAATGTCATCCGGTCCTGGAACGTAGTTGAACTTTGGGGAGCGCAGGAAACCAAATCCGTCAGGAAGACGCTCGAGTATTCCTTCTCCATAAATCTCAACATTTTTTTCAGATTGTGATTCAAGTATTTTGAAGATAATTTCTTGTTTTTTTAAAGAGCCAACGTCAGGAATGCCAAGCTTTTGAGCATAGTCGATTAAATCAGTGATGCTCATCTCTTTTAATGAGCGCATATTGATTGACGTTTTAGGGTGCTTTAGGTGAGTATTAACTTCTGGTTTGTTATTTTTTTTTATGTCTTTTGTCATTTTCCCCAATTTACACGTTAGTTTGATTATTAAGATTACTGTCTAATTTGCTAATTTATTTTTACTTGCTTTGTTTGGAGGCTGGCTTAAGTGCCAACATAACTGGACTTGCAACATAGATGGATGAGTACGTTCCAACGACGATACCTACAAGCATCGCTAGGGAGAAGCCTCTTAGCGCCGGTCCGCCGAGAACGAAGATTGACCCGACAGCAAGCAGGGTAGAAAAGCTTGTCAAAAGGGTTCGTCGTAGCGTTTGGTTCAGGCTAATATTGACAATGTTTTCTTCGGTCTGTTCTTTTAGCTTTTTCATGTTTTCGCGAATTCTACTGAATATAACGATTGAGTCATTGAGTGAATATCCGATAACGGTCAGGATTGCCGCTAGAACGTGGACAGAAATCTGCTCTCCCAATACAAGGAATGCGGTTATAACGACGAGCATGTCGTGAGCGATAGCGGCTACAGCCCCTGCTGCGAACCGATATTTTGATCGGATTGTTACGTACAGCAAGATAAGAAGTAGAGATAGTAAGACTGATAAGATGGCGTTGAACTTTATGTCGCGCCCTACTTCTGGGCCTACCCAGTCTATACTGTCTAATGTGGGGAAATTTTTTGGGTAAAGCGTTTTAACCTCTTTAAAGATTACTTCACCGAGATTTTCTTCTGATCCTTGAACCTGAATGATAAATGAGTAGTTGGTTCCTTGGGCTCCACTGTTACCAATGCTCTGAATAACGGCGTCTTGATATCCGGCTTTGGCGAGGCTTTTTCTCAAGTCACTAATTGGCAATGGGGTTTGGAAAGAGATTCGTATTTCTGATCCACCTGCGAAGTCAACGTAGTAACGAAATCCCTTTGTGAAAAAGGCAATCCCGCCGACGACCAAAACTCCAAGTGATATGGCATAACAAATGTAACGATACTTAAGAAAATCTATCATTGATTTATCCTGCTTTTTAAAGATATCTACTTCTCCTTGAGCGACTTCCCCTATTTCTCTTTTACAGAGACAAACATTCTACGTTTGAACCCCTTGTGGAAATGGACTGTTCCGTCTGCGACTGCGAACAGTGTATCATCCCCACCGCGCCTGACGCCGTGTCCTGGATGAAACTTTGTTCCTCGTTGTCGAATGATGATTTGGCCGCAGTGAACGGCTTGGCCGCCAAACTTTTTACAGCCTAGTCGTTTACTTTGACTATCGCGACCGTTTTGCGTTGAACCGCCACTTTTACTCGTTGACATGACGTAATCCTTTATAGTATCAAAAAAGATGGAGTTTTTCCCGATCTAGACAAGTTTGTTTTGAACAGTCTTAATTCTGTTGTAAATTTCCTTAAATGTCAAAAAAATAGGCTATTTTGTTATTTTTGCCCAGTTTTTTCCTGTTCGAATAGCCACCAAAAATGGGATTTTCCATGATACCACCGATTCCATCGTTTTTTTTACGAGATGTTCTACCTCCTTTACCTCGCTGTTGGGGCATTCGAATAGAAGCTCATCGTGTATTTGCAGTATAATGGCAGATTCGAGTTTTTTTGTTTTGAGAGCGCCATGAACGTTGAGCATGGCCAACTTCATGATCTCAGCTGCCGTTCCCTGCATTGGGGTGTTGACCGCGATTCGTCTTGCCGCCTCGTAGAGTGTTCGATTTTGTTCTCGCAATCCGGGGACGTACCGTTTTCGGCCGAGCCATGTTTCGACAAATCCCGACGCTTCTGCCTGGGCGACCGTTTTCTCAATCCATTTGGCAACCTCCGGGTACTGCTCAAAGTATTTTTGAATGTACGTTTTGGCGTCGCCTTGCTTAATTCCTAGGTCTTTTGCAAGGCCATATGGTGTTAGACCGTAGACGATACCAAAGTTGATTCGTTTTCCCATTTGCCGTTGTTCATGAGTTACTTTGTTTAATGGGATTTCAAAGATTTGCGAGGCAGTTCGTTGATGAATGTCCTGGCCGTGTAGGAACGCTTCGGTTAAATTTTTACAGCCGGTGACGTGAGCGAGGACGCGGAGCTCGATTTGTGAGTAGTCGGCCGATAGTAATTGTTTGCCGTGTGGGGCGATGAATGCCTCTCTGATTAATAGCCCTAGCTCTCCGGTTGCCGGGATGTTTTGCAAGTTTGGGTTGGAGCTTGATAGTCGTCCGGTGGCGGCAATTGTTTGACTGAATGAGGTATGTACTCTTTTAGTTTTAGGGTTTACAAACCTTGGTAGAGATTCTATATAAGTACTTTTTAGTTTGAAAAATTCTCGATACTGGAGAATGAGACCAGGAACAGGGTGCTGTTCACTTAACTGTGTTAGGACCTCCTGGTCTGTTGACCTCTGGCCTTTTATGCTTTTTTTTACAATAGGAAGTTTTAGTTCGTCAAACAGTAGAGTTTCTATTTGTTTTGGCGAATTGAGATTAATGTCGCCATATAGCTTTAGTTGTTTCTTGTTGAGAGAGCCGAAGATTTTGCTTTCAATAGTATGGAGTTTGCGGGTGACTTTTTTCTCGAGTTCTTTGAGTGCTGTAGGGTCGAGAAGCATGCCGGTGCGTTCTATATCGAAAAGAACACGGCTGAGTGGTAGCTCGATCGTTTTAAATATTTTTTGCAGTTTTTTTTCTTTCGACAATTCTTTTTTTAGCAGCTTGGTTAGTTTTAGCGTTTGGAGGGCGTCGTGGGCTGCGTAGGTTGCTGCTTCTGGGATTGGCACCTGGTCGAACGTTTTGTATTGCTTGCCAAGGACCTCCTTGAACGAGTCCATTTTTTCTTCAAGATAACGAAGAGAAAGTTTTTTGAGTCCAATGCGATCCGATTCTTTTCGTAGGAGGTTGGCGGCGAGTAGTGTATCAAAGTCGATACCATCGAGTTCAATTCCCTGGTTCCACAGGACAAGCTGGTCGAATTTTGCGTTATGGAGAGTTTTTTTGATCGTTTTGGATGTCAGTATAGGGGCGAGCGACTTGAGTAGTTCTTGTTCAAATGGGATGTAGTACGATTTTTTTGTGTCGTATGCGATGGAGAGGCCGACCATCCTTTCCTGAAGGGGATCAAGGCCTGTTGTTTCGGTATCAAGGGCAAATAGTTTTTTCTCTTTGAGCTTCAGGATAAGATTTTTTAGTGCTTTGCTGTCTCGAATAATAATGCATGTCCAGAGAGTTTTTTTTGCCTGAGATTTACGGTTGTCTTGCTTTTGCAGAAAAGTAGTTTGTGTTTGTTCGTCTTTCTCGATGAGACTTTTAAATTCGAGTTCTTGAAAGAGTTGATTTGCATTTTTCCAGTTGTTTTTGTTGAAAGACATTTTATTTAGCGTCATTGGTGTTTTTACATACATAAGAGAAAAAAGTTTTAAGCTTAAAAAAGCGTTTTTCTTACCTGCTTCCAAGAGGTTTCTGATTCGTTCTTTTTTGATTTTGTCGAGATTTTGATAAAGCTCGTCGAGTGATTCGAACTGCTTGACGATTTCAGCCGCCCCTTTTTTGCCGATTCCTCGGACGCCTGGAATGTTGTCTGAGGCGTCTCCGACGATGGCGTGGTAGAAAGCGAGTTTTTCTGGTGCGAAGCCTCGCTTGTCAGTAAACACTTTTGTGTCGATGATTTCTTTTTTCAATGGATCAAGAATAATGAGTTTAGGAGAAATGAGTTGATGCAGGTCTTTGTCGGGACCGATCAAAACGATAGGTTTGTCTTTGTAGTCTTGCTCGATTGAGTAAATTAAGTCATCTGCTTCGTAGCCAGCTTTCGATATTTGTGCAATTTTGACCGTATCAATGATCTTGAGGATTTGCTCTTTTTGTAAAAACAGGTCGCTTGGTGGTGCTTGTCTTGTTGCTTTGTATGCTTCGAAGATTTTGTTTCGAAACGTTTTCCCCTTGCTATCCCATGCGATGATGAGGTATTGAGGGTCGAAGTCATCGATCAATTTTTTTATTGCTCGACAGAAACCGTAGATTGCTTGCGTTGGTATACCTTGTGATGTTTGAAGTGGGCGTAGTCCATAATATGATCGATAAAGGAGGGATGAGCCGTCGATGAGAAAGAGGGAGTCTTTTTTGATTCTTTGCATAATATTTTCTCCATAATTTTTCGTGATTTTTTATATAGTACCATCAATAATCGCTTTCCAAAATAAGAAAACCATACTACGCTACGGGCATCATGAAAAAACTAGGGTTAGATATAGGCGATGTTTGGGTTGGTACAGCGTTGGCTGACGCCATGGGGATTACCTGCCGGCCGTTCCAGACTGTTACGCTACAAGAATTAGATCAATTTATAGAAGAGCTATTGCAGCGCGAGCCGATCGATACGGTTGTTGTTGGTCATCCAATAACAGCAGGGGGTAAGGTAAGCCAGCAAACAGAATCGACGGAGAAGATCTTTGCGCGATTAAAGGAGCGATTTAAAGAGGTCTCTTGGGTTCTATGGGACGAGCGGTTTAGTACGAAGCGGGCCGCTTCGGTAACGAAGGGGCGCAAGAAAAATAAAAAAGGGGAGCATTCGATAGCAGCTGCATTTGTTTTGCAAAGTTATCTTGATAGTATAGCACATCTTATGGGGTAGGATTTGGGAAACTCTCTAGGAGTTTTTGACAATTATGCTATAATGTCGCAGAAGGGGTTTTGGGAAAGAGGTAGTACCTCGGAACGATGAGGAGGTGTAATGAAGTGCCCTAAATGCGAGGGTTTGATGATAATGCAATCCTTCTTCAACCATTTTATTAATTTTGAGGGGTGGAAGTGTTTAAATTGTGGCAAAATCATCGAAAAAAAAGAGAATACCATCAAGGATGATGTGTTCAGTGTGTTTTATCAGCGACAAAAAACAAAAGACCACGGTGACTAGTGTATGATATATGTGGGGCTACAGGGAAGTTATAAATCTTTCGAGATTGCTCTTTTTCAGGACAAAATTTGTCTGCAAACTGTTTCGGGTGATGGGGTTCAGGCCAGTTCGCAATTTCTTGTTTTTTTTCAGAAACTTTTACAAAAAAATAAAAAAAAACTATCCGACCTGCAGTTTATTGCGGTTGATCAAGGCCCGGGAGCATTTACTTCGTTGCGTGTTATCATTGCAACGGTTAATGCACTTGCCTTTGAAACGGGGGTTTCACTTGTTGGGGTTGATGGTCTTGATGCGCTTGCACAGGAGACCTGCGACTTAGTAAAGAAAGCTATACGGGAGCCAAACAAGGTGGTTCTCGTTTCTCTTTTGAATGCATACAATAATGAAGTATATTACTCGATATGCGACAATAAGGGTTACAAAAAAATTGATTGTTTAATCGATGAGCTCGAGCATATGAAAGCGTCCCGGTTTTTATTTACGGGTAACGGTGCGTCTTTACATAAAGAACTTATTTTTGAGATTCTTGGTGATCGAATTGTCAATCCGTATGTGCCGTTGTCGTTCTGTTCAGCAAAACAGGTTGGCATCATGGGTTTTTTGTTTTGGGAAGAGAAGAAAAATATCTATTCAGAACTGAAGCCGCTTTACCTCAAGACGCAGACCTTTGCGGTGCGGTGATTCCTCGGAGAATTCCTAAGCCAACCGTGACGGCCTCACGAGACCTCAAGATTGTTGGTGTTAGCGCATAAAAAGTAAACCCTGCTGTATGCAGGGATTTTTTTTCGAGCTCAACAAAGCCTCCCTCGGGACCAAGCGCAATAAGAAACGTTTTGTTAGACGCTTGTTTAAATGTGTCGACGAATAGTGACAGGTGGTTTCCGTGTTCATCAAAGCAAATTTTATAATCATTACTTTGTTGTATTGCTTGAGAGAGTGGTTGAGCCTTGAGCAGAGTCGGTGGAATAAAGTTTTTTGATTGTTCACATGCTGAGATCATAACTTTTTGGAGACGACTTTGCTCTTTGTCTGTGATTTTCGAACCAGATTTTTCTGTAATAACGGGAACTATCTCTTGGACGCCCATTTGTGCGGCAACGTAGCTAGCGTATTCGAGGGCCTCTTTTTTTAGGACAGGAAGAAGGAGCGTGAGTGTGGGAGCTACGGGAACGTTTATTATTTTTTTAAAAATTGCTCCGACGATCGTTCGTTTTTCTGAAAACATTTTTTCATGAGCAATGAGTTCGACATGAATATACGTATTGAACAAAATAAAATGTTCTTGTGGTTTGATTCGAAGTATCTTGACGAGTCGATTCCAAAGCGATGGGTCTTTGAATTCGAAAAGGTTTTGCTCGCGAAGTTGGCCTAATAGTTCCGTTAGATTTTCTTGGTAGCATGCAAATGTGTGTTTATTCATTTTGCTTTTGTTTGCGCTTTTTGTAGTAGAGAAGGTAGGCGGCAGCGAGTGCGGCACCGCTTGCGCTGGTACCGTAGGCAATTTGATGTGTTTTAATATGTTCTTTAGAGAGTTCCCATTTTATTGAGAGAGGAAGGTCCCAGAAGAGTTTGAATTTTTCCAAAGCAGAGAGAACAATTTCTTCTTCTGTTTGCGGGAGCAGTTCCGTGATAACATTGTTTGCGACCTGATTAAAGATATCATCAAGATCTTGTTCATTAAGATTTTGTTCGTTTATTATATTTTCGCCTTCTAATATTTGCTCAGATTTGATTGGATCTTGCTCAATAGTCTTTTCGCAAAAGAGTGTTAGGGGGGCACCTGTAACGATGAAAAAAAGAAGAGTTTTGTTAGTCATTTTGTTCCTTTCACTATGGTAAGATGCTACGGTACGGTGAGACAGGAGAATGCGCGAAGAGTTCTCATAAAACAGTAGTTTAGTAAAAAATTAGTATTTATGGAAATGCCAAGGGGGTAGAATGATTCAAAGAGAAATAAACCGGGATGGTGTCAGGCCAACAATGCTACTCATTTTTGACGGATTTGGCTATCGAGAGGAGCGGGGGGGCAATGCGATCGCGCATGCAGCTATGCCGACCTGGGATATGTTGCAGCGTCGATATCCGCATGAATTGCTAAAAGCTTCTGGTCGTGCTGTAGGGTTGCCGGATGGTTTCATGGGCAATTCTGAGGTTGGGCATATGACTATTGGGGCGGGACGACCGATTATGACTCCATTGTGTAAGTTTCACGATAGCATTGATAATAAAACGTTCTTTAAAAACAAACTTTTGATTGAGAAGTTTACACAGCTAAAAGAAACAGGCCACGCTCTCCATTTGTTGGGGCTGCTCTCTGACGCCGGCGTGCACAGTCACGATCGACATATACATGAACTTTTGCGTTTGGCAAAAATGGTTGGGGTAAAAAAAACGTTCATTCATGCGTTTCTTGATGGTCGCGATACGCCACCAAAGTCTGCTCAACTATACCTTGATCGCTTGCAGAAGCATTGTGATCAAGCGAACTATGGTGCTATAGCCAGTTTGCACGGCCGATTTTATGCGATGGATCGTGATAACAATTGGGATCGTGTGCAAAAAAGTTATGAGGTGTTGTGTGGCACATGTCACAGGTGTTTTGGCGTTGGTGATAATATTGATTCTCGAATGTGGCAAGAAGTAATTCATGATTGCTATAGTCGAGGGGTTTATGACGAATTTATTGAGCCCGTTTTGCTTTCTTCCGAAGATACCATTCGAGAAGGCGACGGTCTTTTTTTTACAAACTTTCGGCCTGATCGTATGCGGCAATTAACCGAATGTTTCTTAGATCCGTCATTTAATAAGTTTGCTTCGTGTGGCTTAACGGCAACGAATGGAAAGTTGGCGTTTGTTTTTTCAACAACGAGATATTCTAAATCGTTTGAGAATTTTACAAATACTGTGTTATTTGAAGACGAGGTGATTACCCCTACTCTTCTTGATCTTATTACAAAAAAGATATTTATAATTGCAGAGACTGAGAAGTATGCGCATGTGACCTACTTTTTTCGAGGCAAAGTTGACATCGAACTTGCACTTGAAACGCGGGTATTAATACCATCGATTAAAGCGAGAACGTATATTAACCATCCCGATATGTCAGCTTATGAAATTACGGCTCGTATTATCGAATCGTTACGAGTTGATCCCGCTTATTTCTATTTAGTTAACTATGCGAACTGCGATATGGTTGGTCATTCAGGCGACTTTGAGGCGACGGTAAAAGCTTGCGAATGTTTGGATAAACAGCTGAAGGTTTTATATGAAGAGGTGGTCGAAAAGCTTGGAGGGACGATCTTTCTTGTTTCTGATCATGGTAACGCGGAAGAAATGATAGATTTAACCACAGGCCGACCAAAAACCGCGCATACATGCAATCCGGTCCCATTTGTGACTATCTGTAAGTCTTTAGTCGGTGACTACAAGAAATTTGACCAAGGGAATTTCGAGACTATTCACGGCCTATCGATTGTTTCTCCGACAATTTTGCGCCATTTAGGGTTGCGGGTGCCAGAGGTTATGAAGGACGCGAAATTCTTGTTATGAAGCCCTTTTTATGATAGAGTAACCCTTTCTCAATCCCCCTACATGCGGTATGACAACTAGAAAAACAGGTGCAGTTTTGGTATTTCTTCTTGAGGTAGGGGCACCTTTAACAGAAGGAAGGACACGAGGTGATGGGACAAAGGTTAATTCGGGCGTTATGGGGAGACCTGAGTAAAGAGGAACTTAAGAAGTTTTCGCTTCTTGCAGTTGGCTTTTTTTTGTTGATTGGCTCCTACTGGCCACTCAAAATTTTAAAAGATGTGGTCTTTATCAACATGATTGGAAGTAAGTACCAGCCAGATGCAAAGATTTTGTCGCTGATACTTTTTTTTCCACTTGTTCTGTTTTACTCTCGTCTTGTCGATTACTTCTCGAAAGAAAAATTAATTTATTTTTTCGTTATTATGTACGGCAGTCTTGGGTTTCTGTTCGTCTATTTCTTTTATCACCCAACGATTGGGGTTGCAAATGCTGAGCAGAGTCCCTATAGATTGCTCGGATGGCTATTTTATCTGTTTGTTGAGAGCTACATTTCTATAATGGTTTCATTATATTGGGCATTTATAAATGACGTAACGACGCCAGAGTCTGCTAAAAAGGGTTACGGCCTTCTTATTTTTGGCAGTCAGCTTGGTGCGGTTGTTTTCATTTCTATAGGTAACTATCTATCTCGTGATGTTTCATTGTATGCGCAGCGTGTGCCATTTATTGCCCTGATGTCAGTTCTCACTTTTTTCCTGGTTGCCCTTGTCGTCTTTCTATTAACTCATGTTGTTAGTCATGATGAACTTCAGGGATATCAGGGGACAGACAAAGGTATTGAGAAGAAGGGATCGGTAGGTTTTTTTGATGGGCTACGTGTTCTGCTTAGATTTCCGTATGTTGGTGGAATTTTTGGATTAGTATTTTTTCATGAGGTTGTTTCCGCGCTCATGCATTATCAAATGCTTCGGTTGGTAGAGGTGACCTATCTTTCGAATTCTGGGTTTGTCAATAAGTTTATGTTTGATTTTACGCTTGTTATGCAAGGTATATCCTGTTTGTTTGCCCTCTTTGGAACATCGTATTTTCAGCGAAAAATAGGAGTGAGGGGTTGCTTACTATCTTACCCAATATTGTTAGGCATAGGCGTTGTGTTTTATATTGTTAATCCGACATTATCGTTTATTGCTGGTGTTATGATTATTGCGAAGGGAATCAACTACGTTCTCAATCAGCCGGCCAAAGAGATTTTGTATATTCCAACAACCAGGGCGATTAAGTATAAGGCTAAGGCGTGGGTGGATATGTTTGGTTTGCGTTCAGCCAAGATGGGAGGCTCTCTTGTTAATAAGTCGATAGGGTTGGCCTCGAATGTTACTGGCGGTATTTCAATACTCGTGATAGTTTTCTGGGTTGGTCTTTCTAGGGCTATTGGTCGCAAATATCACGAGGTTGTTACGAAAGGGGATCGTATCGGGGCATAAAAAGAGGCATTTTTATTGATTCTCTTTGTCAAGATAGCAGTGCCTTGCTATAATTGATCAGGAAATCAGGGAGTTTTACCTTGCGGGGGAGGACGGGCCTAGAAGTTCCTAAATTTGTATTTGTGTTTTTTTGTTTTACCGTTTCGAGGAGATGGTTATGCTACGACTTGTTCGTGTTTTATGGGGTGATTTGACGAGAGATGAACTCAAGAAGTTCGGGATCTTGTCGGTTGCCATGATGTTGATTGTTGGTAACTATTGGATGTTGCGTGTAACTAAAGATGCGTTATTTGACGTCCTCGTTGGATTTCGTCAATGGCAGCCGGTTGCAAAGATGATTTCTGTGCTCGTTATGGTTGTTGTTGTTCTTGGGTATAGTAAGCTTGTTGACATGCTCAGGCGACACCATCTTATCTATCTGGTATGTTCTTTTTACGGGGTGACCTTTATTCTTCTCAGTTACCTTGCTACGAATCCAGAGCTTCTCGCAGTAAGTAGTACCTCCTTAATCTACCCACTTGTGTCATGGATTCCGTCAAAGATTCCTGGTGGTGGTATTGGGTGGTTTGCCTATGTCTTTCTGGAAAGTTATGGTTCGCTTTTGATCGCAGTATTTTACTCCTTTATTGCGAGTGTTATGACAACCGGATTGGCGAAAAAGGGGTACGGTATGATGATGTCCATAACACAGTTTGGAACATTGTCTGGTGTGCTTATCTCTATGTTTTTTGTCGAGCGAGTTGGCATTCCAATGTTGTACTTTTTTGGTGGGATCGTGGTTTTATCGGCACCGTTTATCATAAGGTACTACATATCACAATTTCCTGAAGATATTGCCTCGACACAAGAGGCTGTTGCTGGGAAGAAAAATAAGACGGGATTTTTCGAGGGATTGCGACTTATTGCAACGCGGCCATATATCATGGGTGTTTTTGTTGTCGTGACCGCCTATGAAATTATCTCAACTATCGTTGAGTATCAAATGAGCTGGATTGCTGTCGGGATTTATTCGCCAGAACAGTTCACTGTCTTTCGAACCTATCAGGGACTTGGAATTAACTTGCTTGCATTATTATTTGCCATTATCGGCACCAGCTTCTTCATGAGAAGACTTGGCTTGAAATTTTGTTTAATGGCGTTTCCTATTACGATAGGTGTGGTTGTGACTGCAAACTATCTTGTACGGTTGTCAGGGGCTGGAAATACCACCTTAATGTGGGTTCTTATGCTCGCAACGGTTGCGATCAAGGGTCTTAATTATGCGCTGAACAAACCAACCTCAGAAGTGATGTACATTCCAACCAGTAAAGATGTGAAATTTAAGTCAAAAGGCTGGATTGATGTTTTTGGAAATCGCTCGACCAAAGGAGTTGGTGCTACCGTGTCGAAGAGTCTGGGACACTCGCTTCCAGTCTTGTTGATGTACGGTACAATCATATCGCTTGGAATTGTTGGAGTTTGGTTATTGATAGCACAGTTTGTTGGTAATAAGTTCAACAAACTACAAGAACAGGATGCGATTGTCGAATAAGACAAAAAGTTTCCGGTAAAAAATGTTTTCTATTCCAATAGAAACATAGAAATTAGGGGCTGGTTGGCGGTTTTTACGTATGGATGCCGAGAAACAACCAGTCCCTTTTTAGTTGCTAACAAAAATGTTAGTAACTAAAATTGCAAATATTGATTTTGCTTGTCTGTAGTTGCTTGCTGTAGACTGTCTTGTTTTGGTACACTTTTGCTTTGTGGTTTGTAGTCAGGCAATTTGAGAGATTTACATAATCTTGTTTGACGCGACGCGGTGGAAGTCGTAAAATTGTCTCATGAAAATTCCCACAATCTATCCAGTTACTTGTCATACTCGTCATGTTGGTCCAGGCTCGACTTTTGTTGCGATCGATGGGTTTAAGCGTAATGGCGTTTCGTTTCTTGATGAGGCGGTTGCTCGGGGTGCGACGACGCTTGTTATCAACAGGTCTCTGCAGGGACAGATCGCCTGTCCTCCTGGGGTCTCGGTTTGTTTTGTAGATGATTGTCGAAAAGAACTTGCAGGATTATCAAGTGTTGCCCTGGGGAATCCGTCAAAGAAATTAAAAATAATTGGCATTACCGGAACAAAAGGTAAGACGTCCACGACATATATTATTGAGTATTTGTTACGTCAGGTCGGCTATAAAACAGCCCTGTTGGGATCAATAAGAAACAAAATTGTCGACGACCAGGTTGAAAGTACTTTGACAACTCCAGAGAGCGATTATTTACATGTTTTTTTCGATCAGTGTGTCAAGCGTGGTGTAACGCATCTCGTGATGGAGGTTTCGTCACATGCCCTTGCGCTCCATCGAGTTTTCGGAATTCAGTTTCATGTTGTTGGTTTTACAAATCTTGCTCCTGAGCACATGGATTTTCATCCAACCATGGAGCAGTATTTTGCAACGAAAACAAAAATTTTCTCTCAGGTTCATCCTAACGGACATGTTGTAATAAATTGTGATAATGAGTGGGGGCGTAGGGCTGCATCAGGTGTGAAAAACTGTGTTATGTTCCGTAAAACTGATATTGAACTTTCGATCCCGTCTCTTATGGGAGAGTTTAATAAGTATAATGCGATTATGGCTTATCTAGTTTGTAGAAAACTAGGCTTGAAAGAAAAAGAAATACGTGAGTTCCTAAAAAAAATTCCCGGGATTCCCGGGCGTCTTCAGTTGCACGTGCTCAAAAATGGCGCTCGTGCGTTTGTTGATTTTGCTCACAATCCGTCTTCGTTTGAGGCGGTGTTGCAAACATTACGCTCTCTAAGTTCTCACTTAATTGTTTTATTTGGTTGTGGGGGCGATCGTGATAAAAAAAAGCGTTCTGCTATGGGGCGCCTTGCGACGCAGTATGGCGACATTGTTATTGTTACCAGCGACAACCCAAGAGATGAGGATCCCATGACAATCATAAGAGATATTTGTCAGGGGGTAACAAAAGATGTGATTTGTGTGCCAGACCGAAAAGAGGCTATCGCTCGAGTGGTCACTTTTTCTCGGCCCGATTCTATTGTTGCCTTGCTAGGCAAAGGGCATGAATCATATTATCTTTGTGGGGGCGAGTGTTATCGGTGGAGCGACTTCGAGGAGATTAGTCAATATTAAGAAAGGGCATACGTATGAATAAAAATATATTATTGATAGTAATAGCGTCATTACTGCTTCTTTCGTCTTGTACAACAATTGGACAAGATAAAGAGCGTTTCGATTACAAAGTAGTTATTATCGGTTCCGGTCCGGCTGGCCTTACTGCTGGCATTTACACGTCTCGAGGAAATTTTGACACATTAATTGTAGAAGGCGATATCCCTGGAGGGTTATTAACCGAGACCCCTGAGATTGGCAACTGGCCTGGCGAAAAAAGCATCTCAGGATATGATCTCATGGAAAAAATTCGTGATCATGCAAAGCACGAGGGCTGCAAGCTTGTTTCAGATAGTGTTTCTAAAATCGATTTTTCAAAAAAACCATATACTATTTTCACGCAGGGCGGAAAGTCGTATCAAGCTCAAGCGATCATCATTGGTACGGGGGCGAAGCGAAAAAAACTTGGGTGTCCTGGCGAGCAGGAGTATTGGGGCAAGGGTGTCTCGGCTTGCGCGACCTGTGACGCGCCGTTCTATCGAGGCAAAACGGTGGCCGTTGTTGGTGGTGGACATACTGCTTTGACCGAAGCGCATCATCTAGCTCGTTTTGCAAAAAAAGTTATTATGATTCATCGGTCTTCAGAATTTCATGTTGCCGATCCAATAAAAGATAAAGTTATTCAAGACCCCAAAATAGAAATTATTCACGATAGTTTGATACAGAAGATTATTGGTGATAGGAGAACCGTGACAGGAGTTGTGATAAACAATCGTTTGGATCAAAAAATTACGTCTATAGCAACAGACGGCGTTTTTGTCGCTATAGGTTTCATTCCAAACGTCGAGATGTTTGATGGCCAGTTAGAGCTTGATGATCGTGGTTTTCTTAAAGTTTCGGGCGACTCAAAGACGAGTCAAGAAGGGGTGTTCGCTGCTGGAGACGTAATTCATCGTAAATATCAGCAGGCGATTGTTGCTGCAGGCGATGGGTGCAAGGCGGCGCTCGACTGTATAGAGTATTTTGATAAGGGGTAACCTGGGGGTGATGTTTTGCAAACAAATTTACGTAAACGTTATGTTGTTTTACTTCTCAGTATTGCTGTTTTGTTTGCAACCGCTTGGCTGACGATTTTTTTCCAGCGCAAGCAGCATTTGATTGGCGGTGGAATCAATCGCACGTTTCTTTTTTTATTAATTAATGCTCACGTTATTGTGAGCATTATTCTTTTGTATTTAATTGTTCGTCAAAGCATAAAACTGTTTATTGAACGGCGAAAAAAGATTCCAGGTTCGGCGTTTAAACGAAACCTGCTTTTTGCTTTTATTATCTTCTCTGTTATTCCTGGGGTTTTCGTTTTTTTTATAGCGGGAAAGTTTATTACGACTAGCATCGACCATTGGTTTGAGGCACGTCTTGGGACCGGGCTTGAGAAAGGCTTGTACCTGCATGAACAGCAGACCAGACAGGAGCGAGAAGCGATTGCGAGGTGGGGTTGCCTGATAAAAGAAGGTGGGATATCTCGTTTGGATATTATTAAGCAAGAACACCCAGATCTTTCTCGTTATAAGATTTATCTATGGGGAAAGAATTTTTCTAAAACTCTTAAAACTACTAAAGATATAGGTTCGATTGGTGACGAGGTTCGTGTTTGGAGGGAATTTAGAAAACGTAACGACCGATCGACGCAGAGTTTGCGAAAGGATTTCTTTACTCAGTTGAACCGGGCAGGAGTTGCTGGTCATACCTTTGATTTTTATGGGTCGCTTTACTGGGTAGCAAAAATTGGTGATTACCGGCTTGTTCTTGTTCATCGCTACCCAGATTTCATTCGTTATCCGTTGATTGAAATGCAAAATTCACTTGATGATTACTTGCAATTGAGATCGATAAGAAGTCCTATCTACTGGAGCTACTTGGTTATGTTTTTATTGCTCACGCTTTTGATTTTATTTTTATCGATTTGGTGTGCGTTTTATCTTGCTCGTGGGATTAGTGAGCCGATCAAAGAGCTGCTTTTATCCATAGGGAAAATTAGAGCAGGCAACTTTGATGCACAGGTCAGGCTAAAGCCGGCCGACGATTTGCTTTCTCTTGTAAGTGGATTTAATGAGATGACTCATTCTTTAAAACGTGCTTATACGAATCTTGAGTTTCACAATAAAGAGATGCTGACTATGCTGGAACATATTAAAGAGTCGGTGTTTTTTATTAACGATTATGGACGAATTGTCTCGTTCAACGAGGCTTCAAAAAAATTGGTAAAGCACTATCTTGGTGTAACACGATTTAAAAATAAGAAGATATCTATCTTAGGGGTCTACGTTAAAGATCTTTTTTTTGCGCTGGTTAGAGAGCTTAAGACATCAGGCAATAGCGCTCCGCTATCACGCGAGATTTCTTTTTCGCATGAGGGTGAGATCAAAACGTTTATGGTGTACGGTGCGATTATGACATCCCATCGTGGCATTCTTGTTATTATTGAAGATATGAGTGACTTGTACAAAATTAATAAAATCAAAACGTGGCAGGAAGCTGCCAAGCAGATGGCTCACGAGATAAAAAATCCGCTGACGCCGATTCAGTTGACTACGCAGCGCTTGCAAAGAAAGTTGCGAAAACAACCTGGTTGCGATCCGGTATTGATGGAGTGTACGCAAACCATTTTGCACCAAGTTGCCGTTATCAAAGGGCTTGTGACACACTTTTCTGAGTTCGCCAAAATGCCAGGGACTATTATAGAGCAGCTTGAGATTAATGCGATTATTAAAAAGGTTTGTTCTTTCTACGAGACCAGCTATCCGGAAATAGAGTTTTCGTATGACCTACAAAAGTTTTTGCCAACATTCAAGGCCGACAAAAAAAAGATGAAACGAGTTCTTGTTAATTTGCTTGACAATAGTATTCGCGTTTTACGTGATTTTGATGATGAAAAAAGAATAACGATCAAGACTCGCTTTAGAACGGCAAGAAACCAAATAGAACTTCTTATTTCAGACAGTGGTCCTGGGATTTCTCGGGAGGTGCAGGAAAAGCTTTTTCTGCCCTATGTTTCGAGTGACAAAAAAAACATGGGGCTTGGGCTTGCGATTGCACACGATATCATTTCTCAGGCCGGGGGCTCTATTAAGTTGCTTTCAGACTCTCAGGGTGCGACCTTTCAAATATTGCTACCTGTGTAGGATTTAATGGTGATGAATAAACCATTCCTTTGTCACTTCGATTCCAATAATTTTCACTAATGAGAGAACAAGAATAAGTCCCCATTCTTGGGTGCCGAGGGAAACGGTTGCGAATAGCTTCTGCATTGGAGGAATGTAAATGACCAAAAGTTGTATTGCTGCGCCAGCAAGTACTGCTACGTTGAGCCACTTGTTTTTAAATGGGTTCACTCGAAAGAGTGACGATCGCATGCTTCGGACAGAAAAGACGTATAAGAGTGAGTCGATTGCTAGTGCCGTGAACATAATCGTACGAATGTGTGGTAAGTCAAAACTTGTTTGCAACAGCCCAAGATAAAGGCCAAATAGTCCAAAATCAGTAACGATTCCAATCACAAAGATAAGTATTTTCATGTGTCTATTCATGATAGGTTCGTCTTTAGAGCGAGGTTTTTCTAGCATTACTTCAGGCTCGCCCGGTTCCATGGTTAGCGCGAGGTTGGGAAATCCGTCGGTAACTAAATTAATCCAAAAAATTTGTGTTGCGAGTATCGGTATTGGTAGACCCATGAGTATCGATCCAAGAATAAGAATGATCTCGCTAAAGCTGTCGGCCATAAGGTATACAATAATTTTTCTTATATTATCGAATATTATTCTTCCCTGTCTGACCGCCGCGCTGATCGTTGAAAGATTGTTGTCCAACAGAACCATGTCTGATATTTCATGAGCAACATCTGAGCCCGAACCGAGAGCAACGCCGATATCGGCTGACTTTAGCGCAGGCGCATCGTTAACCCCATCTCCGATCATTGCGACTGACTCACCTCGTTGCTGCCATGCTTTAACAATTCTAATCTTATGCTTGGGATTAACTCGAGCAAACAGATCGATCGAGGTAATTCGATTGTACAGTTCTTGATCATCTATCGTGTCAAGTTCCGTGCCGGTCATGCTGTTTTCTTGTCGAATGGTGATGCCGGCGCCTTGAGCAATATAAGTCGCTGTGTTTTGGTGGTCGCCTGTGACGACAACGGTATGGATACCGGCGGCCGTTAGCTCTTTAATTGTTTGGGCTGCTGTTGGTCGAAGAGGGTCTCGTAAGCCCGCAAGACCTAAACAGGTTAATTCGCTTAGATCTTTTTTAAGTGAGAGATTTGCTTCTTCTTTGTAGGCGAACGCCAATACACGGAGCCCACTTTTTGTCATCTCTTTAGCTTTTTCTAGAAGCGTATTTTCGATTTTTTTGTCGAAACGACACATGGGAAAAACCCTTTCTGGAGCGCCCTTGACGATCAATCGTTGTGTGCTATTGATTTGGTGTAGGGTTGCCATGTATTTGAGGTTTGATGAAAATGGAATTTCGTCGATACGGGGCATTTTTTCAAGAAGCTCTTTCTGTTTGATATTATGTTGGTGTGCTGATTCGAGTAGCGCGACCTCTGTTGGGTTGCCGATACGTTGATTTTTTTCCGGAACAATTTGGGCATCGTTATTGAGTATCGCTGCTTGAAGTAGTTCGCAGACGTCGGCGGGAATTTTCTGTGTGATGAGCATTGAAATATCGTTTGATGTGGTGACGATTTTGTCGACAGCCATATACCCCTTGGTTAGCGTTCCGGTTTTGTCTGTGCAGATGACAGAGACGCTACCAAGTGTTTCGGCTGCGATCAGGTGTCGAACAAGGGCTTTTCTTTTGAGCATTTGTTGCATGCCGATTGCAAGGACGACGGTGACGGCGACCAGGAGTCCTTCAGGGATTGCCGCTACAGCAATGGCTATAGATATGGTGATAATTTCTTTGAAAGGGAAGCCTTTAAGTAGTCCAAGGAGAAAAATACCCCCGGTGATGCCGAGCATGAGCCACCCCAAAAACCAACTAAAACGCTTGATTTGTATTTGTAACGGTGTGTATTCATCTTTTGTTTCAATAAGTAATTGCGCAATCTGGCCAAGTTGTGTTTGGTGCCCTGTCGCAATGACAACCCCCTGTGCCTTGCCGCTGATTGCGTAGGTTCCAGAGTAGGCGGTATTTATTCTATCGCCAATGGCGAGCTCTTTGGTGAGAGGCCCTGTTGTTTTGTGGATAGCTTTTGATTCGCCTGTGAGAATCGCTTCTTCAACGGCGAAGTTTGCGGTATACGATAATCGAATGTCTGCAGGTATTCGAGAGCCGGCAGTTAGGCTGACAATATCTCCAGGAACCAGTTCTCGTGAATCTATTTCAAAAATATTTCCATCTCGTTGAACCTGGCATCGAGGAACCTCGTACGACTTAAGCGCAGTAGCCGCTTTTTCGGCTTTCCACTCTTGAATAAAACCGATAACGACATTAATAATAACCGCTATGCTGATAACAATAGCGTCTTTTGCTTCGCCAATAAAAAGACTTGCAATGGCGGCGACAAGTAATATGTACATGAGCGGGCTTAAGAATTGCTGAAAAATAATAATAAACGGTGATTTTGCTTTTGCTTCTTTGATACTGTTTGGTCCGAATGTTTTGAGTCGCTCTGTTGCTTGATTTGATGAGAGACCTGCTTTAAGATTTGTTTCAAAATGTTTTATTACTTCTTCGAGAGTACTTCTATATGGTTCCACAGTTTTTCTCCTCTATAATATATTTTTTTAATGGTAATTAATTTCTTGAGGTGCATACAAGAATTTTGAAACGCTTTCTAGACTTGTAAAAAGAGTGGGGTATATACTGCACTCGGGACTATAGTGGGCAGTGTAATATGTAAGAAAAGATTGTAGGGAGTTATTTATGGTAGATCATGCTAAGAATATTCCTCTTACTGTCCCTTCGGACAAACAAAACATTTATTTAAAAAATTATGAGCGTGCGACCCGTGGAAAAAAACGTCTATTTTTATTTGCTGGCGACCAAAAGATTGAGCATTTACATAAAGATTTTTATTGTCCTGGAGTTCCCGAGGAGTGTGCGAGTCCTGAACATATGTTTGAAATTGCAAGCAAGTCTCCCATTGGTGTCTTTGCAACACAGTTAGGTTTAATCGCTCAATATGGGGCTGATTACAATCAGGTCTCTTATGTTGTAAAATTAAATTCAAAAACTGATCTAGTGCCAACAGAACAGAAAGATCCAATAAGTTTAGCGCTCCATTCGGTTGCTGATATTGTTCAGTTTGCTCGTCAAACAAAACTGTCTGTGGTCGGTGTTGGCTATACGGTCTACTTAGGAAGTGAGGACGAGTTCCGGATGCTTACTGAGGCGGCGCAGGTCGTTCATCAGGCCCATCAGCACGGATTGCTGGCAATTTTGTGGATGTATCCTCGTGGAGCGGCGGTTGGTGATGAAAAAGATTCTATGGTGATCGCTGGGTCGGCAGGTGTTGCTGCCTGTCTAGGGGCAGATTTTGTCAAAGTCAATCCGCCAGAGCGTGTAGATGCGCTTAAGCAGGTTGTTGCTGCTGCGGGTCGTACGAAGGTAATTTGTTCTGGTGGCAAGCGACAGGATGAATCGACATTTTTACGTCAGCTTGAGGAGCAAGTTGTGGTCGCTCATGTTGCTGGTTGTGCTGTTGGCCGAAATATTCATCAGAGAGAACTGTCTCAAGCCGTTTCATTCTGTGAAAAAATCGCAAAAATTTTGTTCTAAAGGGAGTAGTGTCCTGGTCCAGAAACATGTGAGACAAAACTCTTAAAAAAAGAGGTCTCCAACTGTTAAGGTTTTAATGTAAGTTAAACACCAGACAGAAGGAGACCAAAGTGCTTGCGTTTTATGCTTCTAAACGCACTATTGATAG
>JAHIUU010000018.1 GCA_018817025.1 Candidatus Babelota bacterium
CTGTCCTGGGCGTTGAGGTGGCAGGGCTTTGCGCTTTCCGCCAGTTGCGTTCACGTGGCAACGATGAACGACACGATCACCTTCAAACCGTACGGGATCACGCACCTTTACAAGGCCGATCAGCGCCTTTCCAAGTGGGACTACAGGGACCGAACGCTGAATTCATTGCTGCCTTCCATTCTGCTTGACAGCGGGTTCAAGGGGGACCGTGGACACGTCATCATCCAAGACGATCCAGCGAAGGCGGTCGATACCTTCATCAGCGAAGAGGATTCGGCGTGGGACGTGATGAGTGAGGCCGTCGAAGAGACAGGGTACATCCTGGCGTCGAGGTACGCGGCAGCGGGTACCGCGTTCAACGACGGGAGCGGATTGAGTACAAGCGCGGAAGGCTACTTCCTGACGCTGTACGATCCGATTCGCGTGGCAGGAGCTTCGACGTGGGATGTAGGGACGGCGTACGCCATCGGGCAGAGAGTGTACTACAGCGGAGTGGTCTACCACTGCATCGCAGCGAATACGGGAGTGCAGCCTCCGAACTCGACCTACTGGGAAGTTGGAGTGAGTTCGGCAACCGATCTTGTCGCAACGCAGAGGCCAATTGATGCAACGTTTGATCAGGAGTTCAGTGCCAGGAAGATTGATGCAAACCTTGATGACGTACGGACATTGATCGAGGTGACGTACCATGACCGGAATACAGCAGAGGGAGAGTTGAAGAGCGTCGTCGTTTCGAGTGAGTCGAGCAGACTTCGGCATGGCATTCCGGCAGGAGACGGAACCAAGCTGCACGTCAAGATGCGGTTAGCCGAACAGCGGGGGACGAACGTGGATACGCTGGGAGAGGCAACGGACTTCGCCTACGCCGCGCTGCACGACCTTCAGGAGCCATCCCCGGACGGCGAGGTAACGCTGCCGTACTTCTATACCTACGTCAAGCTGCACGAGTGGTATCGCTTCATCGAGGAAGACTACACCGTTGACCTTGGCATCACCGGCTACTCTCTGGTAGCAACGGCGGACAATCCTGTTGGAAAGACGACGCTCAAGGGAACCATCAACCGCGTGATCGGAAGGCGTTCGTCCTTGTTGGCGAAGGATATGACTGAGGAAACCCGCTGGACGAACCGGCTGGACTTCCTGATGGGGGCGCAGGAAGAGCTTCCGATACCGACTGGGCTGACAGTCACTGCGCACCCCATCAACTCGACAATGTGTGAGCTTGCGATATCGTGGCATCAATGCAACGCCTGGTGGTTCGACCATACGGAAGTGTGGCTGTCAAGAGGGACGGAGACGCGCTATGGTGCAGACCCGGTAACGATTACAACGAAGAACCACGTGCGCATCGGGCCGTACCCCGTGAACGAGACGTACTATGTGAAAGTTCGGAACATGCCGTGGAAGCGGATCAGCCAGAGTGGGACATCGAGCTAGGAGGGTGAGTTGATTACGAAGCCAGCAACAGAGATGGTGAACGAGGCGACCTTGGCGGCGTCAGCAACGACAACGGCGGCGGACAGTGCGACGTTGAACGCTGTGAAGGGAACGGAGTTGGCGGTGGAAGGGATTGCCACATTCCACGGGAGCGCGACGGGAGATGTCCGAGTTCACGTGAGATGTTCGACAACGGACAATGACGCAGCGTTCGATCAGGCTGTGGACTTCGGGGCGGCACAGGATGGGTACTTCGACATCCCGTGTGACCAAGGGGAAACGGTTCGAGCTACAGCGCCCTTTTCTCCAGATGGGCTGTATTACCGATTCTTTGTTCAGAATCTCGACGGGAGCTATGCTGCGACGAACGTGATCGTGAACGCCATCCTTCAGGAGATTGAACCGGCGTAGGAGACGACATGCCTCTACCGACGACACCGGCACTGAGCAGGGCGGGGATAGCGAGCAAGAATCAGAACACGCTTGCTTCGATGTACCATGCCCGTGCCTTCCCAGATCCTGGAGCTTCGGCGTTCTCTGCTACGGTGAGCGTCGTAACCGTCGCTGACACCCTGGCACCGAAACCCGTCACCGGATTGTCGGCAACTGCTGTGGCAGGCGGTATCCGGCTAGACATGACGCTGCCTACGCTGAATGCCGATGACTCGACGCTGACTGACCTGACCTGGCTCGTCATCTACTACGATCCGACAGACAGCATTGACGTAGACGATCCTGGCACCTACACAGGTACGTTCATCGTCGGGGCGACAAGCCAGTGGACAGACCGGAATGTAGCCGAGGGCGCGACGCGATACTACAAAGTCGTTGCGCGAGACGACGCAGGGAATGACTCCGTGGCGTCGTCAGAGGTATCAGCAACGGCGGGAGTGTCGGGAGCGGTATCTATCCCAGCCGATGCGACTGGCTTGGTCTTCGACGGCAATCCGAAGGTTGGCGACGCGATGCTGGGACTAATCTTCGAGAGTCCGGCAATCACATGGGATCGTTTCCTTCACTGGGAGATTCAGTACGCCGTCTCCACCGACAGCGGATCGAGCTTTGGAGCATGGACGGCGCTGACGAAGACAACGGCACCCGGTTACGTCCACAAGGGACTGACGACTACATCAACCTACCGCTACAAGTACCGAGGTAGGCCCGTTGGTGAGGACGGAACAGCGAGCACGACGTGGGATGAAAGCGACAACGGCGGCACCGGTTGGCCCAATGCCGGGACGTGGGGCGCAGACAACAGCGCCATCGTAGGAGAGACGGTTATTGCGGAGCTAGTAGTCGCAACGAATGAAGTCAGAGCCGCCAACATCAAAGCAGGCTCGGTCACGGCCACAGAGATGGCAGCGTTGACAATCACTGCTGCCGTGATCCATGCGGACGCCATCACGACGGTCAAGATCAACGGCCTGGCTGTCACACATGGGAAAGCAGCGGAGAATGCAGTTCGTACATACGAGTTCCAAGTAGACGAGATCCTTGACCACAACAGCAAGGACAGCATGAACTTCACCGGCGCTCGCGCAGGAACAGATGCAGACGACGACTACCTGAGCCTGACAAACCGCCGCTGGTACGGCTACGTGAATACCGAGTACTCGGAGATCAACCTGGGGTCGGACGCTGCGTTGCGTGGATACAATGACCTCGACATCGACGCACAGCATGGCGATCTGTACCTGCGAGCAGGTGACGGGGCAGGCGACTACATCATCTTGGAGATGGTCGGGGCGGGGGCAAGCAGCCAGTTGCAGATACAAGATTGGGTCGGAGACGGCGGAACGTACGAGGGGTACGTCAAGGTCTATCTGAAAACAGGAGCCGGTAGTTGGGTCACGCGATATATCCGGCTACAGTCCAGCGCGTAAGGGGGCACGAGTGAAGATTACTGAACTGAAAGATCATCCAGGGCTGCAAGCCCGGCTGGTGAAGCAGATGGGGAGACTCGATCGATACGCCGACAGGCTTGAAGACATCGAGACGCGGCATGAGCGTGAGATCCGAGACACCATGCGAGAGCGAGCCGACTACCTATGGAGCGTCGCTGAGTTCTTGGGCATTGATTGGACGCCCGATCAACTTCTCGAACGCATCGACAGCGCGGAAGGAAAGATTGACGGGCTGACGCTCGCGGAGTTCTTGGCGTCGCACGGGGGTACGGAATGAAGGAACAACTGACGCCTGCGGAGTTCTATCACCTGAAGTGGCTGAAGGCACGCGAGGCGCTGGAACTTGAGAAGAGGGCGGGAACGGACATGGAGACGCGGCTGTTGGGCGTCGTCCAGCAAGTCGCAGGCGTCGCGGGGAAGGTATTGGATGCACGGAAGACATACGCAGGAGCCGCCTTGGACAGTATCGCTGGCGAGATCAGGAATGTCCTGCTAGAGACAGGCGTCACACGTGGAGCAGTGGGGAGCGTAGATGACTGGGGCGTGGAGTTGAAAGATTCACCAGAGGCAAGTTCCTTCAGCGACCATGCCGAAGAGGAGAACGGGCCGAAGTTCTGATGAAGCGGACATCACGAACCAGGGAACTGAAAGAGAAGCGGATGGATGAAACCAAGGAGACAGGATGCAAGATGATCGAGTACAAGTATCACCGCCGCCGAACTGGTGGGAGAAAGTCGCAACGGTTGAAATCAACCAAGCGAAATGCTCGACCGAGGTTCGCGAAAGAATGAGAACCCTGGAAGAGTGGAAGAAGCAACAGAATGGGGACATCCGATCTATCCGCCGCCGCATTCTAGGTATCCTCATCTCGATCATCTTGCTTCTTGTTGGTGTGTTGGCGAACATCATCGTGGACTACTCTCGCCAACCGATCTCTGATTCCGTCTCCAAAGAAGTCGAAGCGAGGGTAGAACAGATCGTGCAGCAGACGATTGATGCTCTCGAACTGAGGTAACTATGAATGACGTGACCTTGAAGGAACTGATGGAAACGCGGATCGCGTCGGTCGAGCAAGGGATTGCTCTAGCGCGGCACGAACTCGATCGGCGGCTTGAGGGGATGAACGAGTTTCGAGAACAACTCAACAAGCAGGCCGCGTCGTTCGTGACACGCGAGGCGGTCGATCTGAGATTCTGCGCGATGGAAGAGAAGATCGCATCGGCCTCGAAGGGCAAGATGTCCGGTGCCACGGCGATCATCATCGCGTTCCTCTCAAGCCTTTCCCTGGGACTCATCATCAAAGCCTCCGGCGAGATACCCCTGCCTTTAGGCATGGGGAGGGATAGCCGCTGGCGCTACTGCGCCAGGACGTTGTAAACCTTGCTTCCTGTCTATTTGCGATATATGGCGTCATGCTGTATAATGCTCCTATGCCTACAAAGTCAAACAACAACGTCACCTACATATGCACCTACCATGTCGTTTGGTGCCCGAAGTATCGGCGTAGCGTGCTGGTGGATGGCATCGACGAACGGCTGAAACAAATCCTGCGCGATGTGGCCGCTGAAACAGGGTGCGACTTGATCGAGATTGAGGTTATGCCCGACCATGTACACATTCTGGTGAGCGTCGATCCTCAGTTCGGCATTCACTCCCTGGTCAAGCTGATGAAGGGCCGCAGTTCCCGTTTGCTGCGTCAGGAATTTCCGAAACTCAAAAGCCGACTTCCTACGCTTTGGACAAACAGCTATTTCGTCGCTACGGTTGGCGGCGCTCCCCTGTCGATAGTCAAGCAGTACATAGAGAACCAAAAGAGCGTTTAGGCCATGAAACTGATTGCGCAAATCAAGCTGCAACCAACTGAACAGCAGGCCGATGCGCTCCAACGGACAATGGAGGCGGCGAATCGTGCCGCCAACTACTTGAGCGATCTCGCTTGGGGTACGAAGCAATTCAGGCAGTACGACTTGCACCATGCCGCCTACTACGCCATTCGTGAGCAGTTCGGATTGTCCGCTCAGGCAGCGGTTCGTGTCGTGTCCAAAGTCGCAGACTCCTATAAGATCGACAAAGACACCAAGCGCACGTTTCGTCTGCTGGGGAGTGTCGCTTTCGATGATCGCATCCTGCGCATTGTCCCAGATAAGAACACTGTCTCGATTTGGACGCTTGACGGTCGCCAGCACATGACATTCGTCTGTGGCGACCGTCAAGCGGTTGTGCTGCAAGGCCAGCGCGGTGAGTCCGATCTCGTCTATCGTGATGGGGAGTTCTACCTTCTGGCGACATGTGATGTTGACGAAGCGCCAGCAATCGATCCCGATGGTTTCCTCGGCGTCGATTTCGGAATCGCCAATATCGCCGTTGACAGTGACGGTTCCATTTATCAGGGTAAGACAGTCAAGAACGTTCGGTATCGCCATCGTCAGTTGCGCCAGAAGCTCCAGGCCAAAGGTACGAAGTCCACGCGCCGCCGCCTGAAAAAGCTCTCCGGTAAGGAACGGAAGTTTGCTACTTGGACAAACCACAACATCAGCAAAAGCATTGTCGCTAAGGCCAAAGACACCAATCAGGGAATCGCCATAGAGGAACTTGGCGGTATCCGTGATCGGGTAACGGTTCGTCGGTCTCAGAGAGCAACCCTGCATAGCTGGTCCTTCTTCCAACTCCGCAGCTTTATTGAGTACAAAGCCAAGTTGAACGGCGTGGTAGTGGTCGCGGTCGATCCGCGTAACACGAGCCGCACTTGTCCCGCCTGTGGCAATGTCGATAAAGCTAACCGTAAGACTCAATCTGAATTCTCCTGTGTATCGTGCGGCTTCTCTGGGCTTGCCGACCACATCGCTGCTGGGAACATTTCCAGCAGGGCCGTTGTAAACCGGCCAAACGTCTCGACTGCACAAACTACCGTGCAGCGTCAGGGACAAAGCCCCTGCCTTTAGGCATGGGGTTGTTTACTGTCGGACGTTCGCTAGGAGGTGGTTGACACCGGAAACGGGAAACGCTAGTCTGGCTCACACAGAGAGGTGTAAACAGAGAAAACGAAGGAGGCAGAGGCATGGAACTCACTGAGACGCTGTTGATGTTGCTGGTTGGAGGTTTGCTAGTCCCAGGGCTTCAGATGGTCAAGAAGCTATTCAAGTGGAATGGGAAGACGATGCTGTGGGCGTCCGTCGTTGTGTCGTTCGGGTGCTCGATCATCATCTCGATCTTCACGAAGGACGGCGGGATCGTGGCGCTGTTGGCGAATCCGTCGCTATTCCTGACGGGCGGCGGCAGCGTGTTCGCAACCGCGACAATCATCTACCGCCTGGTCAAAGAGAAGATCCCGATGAACCCGGTGGATGCAATCACAGGAGGGAGCTGATGAGCGGAGATTGGACTGCTGTACTGCTTGTCGTCGGGATCATCGCAGCCTTGCTATTCGTGATCCCGGCACTGCGACGGAAGCCAGTGACTCCGCCGCCTGGGACTCCAACCGTCCCGCCCGACCAGATCAAGTCGCCCGTTGCGTTCCCGGCGTTCGTCGTCGGGCTGACTGACTGGATGAACATGGTATACGCAGACTTTCGATACCGGGAGCACGGGTGTGAGGCGGGGACAGGACAGCCGATTGCCGTGTCTGGAGCCTACGACCCGAATGGGTTGCCGCTCGAACACTTCATCGAGATCACGGGGCCGAACCGAGATGGGAGCAAGACGATTCCGTACGCGGCGTTCGCTGCGATGGGCAACGCGATGGAGCCGCAACGCGTGGACGGCAAGTGGGTGACGTTCCCGACGATCCGCAACCCGAACGGTAAGGTGGAGCAAGACGCGTTGGTTGGAATCATCATCGGCAACTCGAAGGACAACCCCGGTCATCCGGTTATCTTGCGATCCTGCCCGACACCGACGCCGACGCCGGTACCAACAACAATTCCCGCCGTCGCTGGCTTCATGGAGATTCGGTATCGAGTCCGCAATACGGCGGGCAAGGAGGCTTCTGGAGTGACGCGCCTGCCTGTCTACAGCCAGGCGTGCGATACGACCTAGAGAGACTGAACCACACGGCTCCTGCGCGGAGGGAAGATCGCAAAGGACAAAGCCGAAAGGGGGTGGACGGCGAAAGGAAGTTGGAACCCGTGCATGACTCTAGGACCAATAACAGCGGGGAGGCTTCGGCTTCCCCGCTGTCATTGTGCATCCGCTGACGGTTAGGTGGGAGATATAAAGGCCTTGACAAGCGAGGTCAGACACGCTATACTTCAAGAGCAGAAAGGGAGGAAGGAGCATGAGACTAGGAGAGATCGAAGAAGCACTCGAAGCTCTGAGAATAGTCGCATTGGATGACGCAGAAGTCGCTCACGAGATGGAGGACGATCTGTATCAGATGTTCGTCAAGTATGTGGCGCACACGCGCGAAGGCACCGTGCTCGGAGACATGGCGGCGCTAGTCTTGACATCTCAGGACATCAAGTTTCCACGGAACTGCGCGTAAGACAGGCAGGAAGGGAGGCAGGAAGATGGCAACGAGCGAGAAGGCGCAAGCGGTACTGGAGCAACTGGCAACGAAGTTCGAGACCCCGGATATGCTGACGGAGTGCATGGCGCGGACGCTGGTACGCTGGAAGGAAGGCGACGTGCGTCCGATTGATTCTTGGCCATGGAGCAACCGAATGCTCGCGGCGTTCGCAGGAACACAGGATGGCCGGACGTTCAACGCCTGGAGGGAAGTCGGGCGATACGTTACGAAGGGTGCGAAGGCGTTTTACATCCTCGCCCCGAACGTCTACAAAGCGAAGGCAAAGGATGACAAGGGCCGCGTGAAGCTAGACGAAAACGGCAAAGAAATCACGACTACGAAGCTGGGCGGCTTCCGATGCCAGCCAGAGTTTCGCGTGGAGGACACCGAAGGTGCCCCACTCCCTACCTATGAGCCGGAGGCGATGCCGCCGCTGATGGGCGTCGCGGAGGCTTGGGGCTTGAAGGTCAAGTGGGAGTCAACGCTTGGCGACAGGATGTACGGCTGGTTCGACCGGAAGCAGGAAGAGATCGTGCTTCTCTCCTACGATGAGGCCGTTTTCTTCCACGAGCTTGTCCACGCGGCAGACGACCGGAACCACCCGAAGGAGAGCGTCGGACAAGATCCCGTGCGAGAGACGATTGCCGAAGTTGGATCGGCAGTCCTGTGCAAGATGTACGGACTGGACAACGACCGGAACGCCTTCGAGTACGTGACGGCATACACAGGCGACGCGGCGCAGGCGCTCATCAGGATGATGCCGCGTATCGAGCAGGCGCTGAACGAGATCCTTGAGCAGGCGAGGGTGCCTGCTCTGGTGTGAGGAAGGAAGGATGACTACGGAAGAGCGGAAGCGAAGAGGAATCGTCAACATCGAGAGCGACTTCCTGTTGCTCGGAGATCCGTGCTACACGCTGCACGGAGAGACGGCGAAGAAGAGCCTGGGCGTGGAGGACATCAGCGACCTTGGAAGCAGGATGGCAGATGCACCGGACAACATCATCACAGAAAGCGCGGCGATGGTATTCCCTGTGCGACCGGGGGTATGGATGGTCGAGGCGACGGAGATCGACGACGGCGCATGGGGCCAGCGGATTGCGCGGCTGCGCATCACGGGCGAGATTCTTACCAGCGGGATCAGACGCCGGGAGGTCGGAGTGGCATTCGTGGACGCCGGGCTGATGATGGTGAGCGATCCTGCGAAGACGATGTTCAATCCTGACCCGGCGATCTTCGGAACGGGTTGGAGCAACCTGGGCGGCACGGGACATGGCAGGACGTTCTGCGACATCCTCGAAGCCTACGAGAAGACGACAGGCCAGAAGTGCGCGACGTTCTTTCCCGTCGGAGGCGGCGCGGCAGTTGTCACCGGCACCGGCTGCGGAGATGGGAGCTACCCCGTCACAGTTGAGATCGGGACGGACGGCTACGTTCAGGCCATTGAGATCGACTTCTACGCAGAGGATGAGGACGAATGGCTGGACGCCCTCGAAGACGACGATGAGGAGGAGCTATGAGCGCCATAGAAGACGTTCTTGGCGTGGGCGACGCTCTCAGCGAGGTTTGAGCAGGAGGCGCGAGGGTAGACACGGACACGGGGCGGTGCTTGCTTCCCCCCACGGACACGGAAGGGAGTAAGCATGGGACGCATTATCATTGACACGTCGGACATCGAAGAGCGATGTCTGCGGCTGTTGGAGCCGGATTGGAGAGCACGGCTCAGGTATGACGGGTCTAGTGGAGACTTGACTTACCTTTCTGCGAAGAGCGGCAAGGTACGGGTCATGGAGCTTTTCAAAGACGCCGGAGACAACCTCATCGGAGAATGCGGCTGCACGTGGACCGGACGTTTCACAGACAACACCGTTGCGAAGCCCTGTCGCCATCTGTGCGCGGCATGGCTGCTGGAGACACCGGAGGGTCAAGAAGTAGCGAAACGGCTGTACCCGCAGGAAGGTGATGCTGCTCCGGTACACGACAGCAAAGCATCGACGGTTGCGCCGACTACGCAACCGAAGCTCCCCGCGCCTGCGAAGGATACGACTGAAGAGCCGACACAGCTTATCGTCCCTCGATGGGTGCCGAAGGACACCATCGTCATCTGGCCGTCGAGTGTTCCGATGTTGGAGGCATGTCCGGCCAGCCGCGTGATTGGCGACGAAGACATCCTGATCGACACGATGGGAACTCCAGCGAAGGTTGGCAGGGCGGCGCATGATATGTGCGAGCACCTTGTCAAGAATGGCTGGCGGTGGCCTGATGATGATGATCTATTCGGCTGGGCAATGGCGAACGGCGTCCCTGACGAAGTGGACAGCCTCCGCTTCCTGGGGATCTTTGCAGCGCAGGCATGGCACGGGAATCAGAGTGCCGAAGGAATCAAGAAGTGGTTCTTCGAGCCGAACGTCGAAGTGACGCGAGAGTTCAGATTCAAACAGAAGCACCGATACTTGAAGGACAAGGAGGTGCTCATCAAGATCCGAGGCCGCAACGACCTTGATGAGATATTCGCGGAGGAAGAGCGCGGCGTCGTGCTCGACTGGAAGAGCGGTTGGAAAAGCGAAGAGACGGACTACTCCGGTCAGATGAAGGCGGCGGGCGTCCTTCTTGCGGCGGCGGACAAGCGGATCAAGAAAGTGACGATGATCATTGTCTGGTTGAGAGATCGGACGATGGACATCGTGACGTTCACGCGGGAAGAGTTGAAGGCATGGCTGAACGATCTCGTCAAGTACAATGCCTTTTGGGACGGACAGACGTACGGGCCGGGCAAGCATTGTCTCTACTGCTCGAAGACAGCGATCTGTCCAGGCCGAAGGGAAGTGCTGCACGGCGTGGCGGAGAGCTTGATGACGGCTGCAGATGATACTGAACTGCTGGTCCCGATTGTCGATGCCGAAGGGCAGTTCATTCCTGATCGTGCATGGGCGATGTACAATCACGTCCGCATGGTGCAGCAGGCAGCCGGACAGTTCCTCGACGAGTTCAAGGCGCGGATCAAGGAGCATGGACCGATGCCGATTCCGGCGATGCCGGGAAAGGAGATCGGAATCCTTGAGATGCAGGGTGATCTCATTATCGACCCGCAGCTGGCTTGGCCCGTCCTGCGCAAATACCTACAGACAGACGACGTGATTGCGAAGTGTGTCAGCGTCGGGAAAGGAAAGCTGGAGGACGTAATTGCAGCGCAGACGGTGAAGGGAGAAAAGGGCAAAGCCATCGCAGCGGTGATGGCGGACCTCGACAAGGCAGGCGCGTTGAGCCGGGGACAGGACAAGGTACAGGTGCGCGTCGTGAAGACGAAGACGCCGGTGGAGGTGTAAACGAATTGACGCCAGGACGCCGGTACAATATAATTGGACGCAGAGGCGGTGACGCATGGTGAATGCAGAAAAGCAGCGCAAAGTCTACGGAGAACGGCTTCGAGCAAAACGGCTCGCGCATGGGTTGACGCAACAGCAGCTTGCAGACAAGGTTGGGAGTAGCCGTGTCTCCGTCAACAAGTGGGAGCAAGGCGTATCGACTCCCATGAAGATCTACCAAGAGCGCATGAACCGTATGCTCGGAAAGGTATAGAGGGAACGTGCTTCGGCGGTGTTGACTTCCCCGGGGTGGAAGAGAGAGGGAGGGACGACGCATGGCAAAAGGTGAGTCCGTTGCATCGGTACCGGCAATCGTAGGAAACGCAGTACAGCTTCGTACGCTTCTCGAATCGAAACGAGAGAGCATCGCGGAAGTTGCATCGTCAGCACTCAAGCCGGACAGGTTGCTCAAAATGGCGCTCGTGGCAGCGAGCAAGACCCCAAAGCTCTACAAGTGCACTCAGATCAGCGTCATCCGGGCGCTGATGGATGCGGCGGAGTTGGGCCTGGACGTCAGCGGCCAGCTTGGATCGGCATACTTGATCCCGTTCGAGAACAAGCGAGCAGGAACAATCGAAGCCGTCTTCATGATCGGCTATCGCGGCCTGATCGACCTAGCACGACGCAGCGGAGAGGTCAGCAAGATCGAGGCCGTCGCCGTCTACGCTAACGACCAATTCGAAGTCGAGTACGGGTTGAACCCGGACATCCGGCATCGACGCCCGAAGCTAGGAGAGGCACGAGGGGCGCTAGTCGGAGTCTATGCTGTCGCCACGTTGAAGGACGGCGCACAGCAGTTTGACGTGATGGACAAGGCGGAGATCGAGATCATCCGCAACCTGTCCAAGGCGGGGAATAGCGGGCCGTGGAAGGATTTCTATGGAGAAATGGCCCGGAAAACGGTCGTGCGCCGATTGGTCAAGTACCTCCCGATTTCCGTAGAGGCACAGGCACGGATCGCTGAGGCTGTTGAGAAGGAGGATGAGGTCTTCGGATTGGGGGACGCCATCGGTGCGTCCGCTCCACCGGAGGAAGGCACGATGGCCTTCGGAAAGAAAGCGAAGGACAAGGCCGAAGCGGATGCCATTGAGATCGAGGGCGAGGACGTGACGGACAAGGACTCCGAAAGCGACGCAGAAGGAAGTGAGAGTGCCCCTGAAGCTTCCGCTGGCACAGGAGGGGGCAAAGGAGCGGAGGGTACGAGCGAGGCCATTAGCGGGGGTGATGAGGAGAACGAAGACGCGGAACCGGGATCATTGGAAGATGCTCTGTAAACACGGAGAAAGGAAGGTACGCACATGTGGTTCTTGAAGTTTCTACTGATTGTTGGGATTCCGCTGGTGATGTTCCTGGTGTTGCGCCCGTTCAAGTTCGGGAAAAACGCCAGAGGAGAGGCGATCATCGCGAAGGTATTCGGCGGGCGGATTATCATGGTGCTTCTTGTGTTCGTTGTCAGCATCATTCTGACGTTGGGCTTCGGTACGGTAAAGGAGGGGTTCGAGGGCGTGGTTGTCCGCTTCGATGAAGCGACCGGTGATGTCAAACATCCTGGCCTGTACTGGGTCACTCCGATCGTATTCAAGGTGGTGCAGATCGACACCCGTTTGGACGAAGAGGAAATGACAATCGCAGCGGCAACGAGCGACCAGCAGGACGTGAACATGGTTGTGGCGGTCAACTACCGTGTCGATCCGAGCGCCGTCGTGTTCCTCTACAGCGAGTACCAGCGGAACTTCTCGACAGTTCTTCGGAAGGCGATTGAGTTCTGGGCGAAGGATTCGTCCGGCCACTATACGCCA
>JAHIUU010000019.1 GCA_018817025.1 Candidatus Babelota bacterium
AGGCTGACATCTTCTCCCTCCAGATAGGCTTCCCTGACGAAATGGTTCTGGCAATAGAAGGTATCGGCATCGGGAAACACGCTATAAACCAGCCAAGCATAGACCTCGAGCTGAAAGCGATCTCTCACGATAGCCCATCCGGTCTTATAGTCAGTGATGATTACTCGATTATCCTCGAGGTCGATCCGGTCAACCACTCCCCTCATGTAACAGTCATCCCAAGGCGCTGGTCGCCCTTCGCGATCAACAGAGAGCTTCAACTCAGCTGAATGGAAGTTGGGATCCAGGACAAAGGAGTGGGCAAACTTGTCTAGAATGTAGGTATTTGAGTCAAGGAACTCATTGGGATATCGGCCATCGACCTGAATCCTCTCAGCTATCGGGAGGAGCATGTCTATGTCAGTCCCGAGTCCATTTTTCTTCAAGTGGAGGGTATAGGCTTGGATGACCTCGTGAAGGTAGCTGCCTTCATTCTTCCCCGCAAATTTGGGCATGAATTCCGACTTGAATTTAAAGGCCTTCGGGCATTGCCGAAAAGTCTTTAAAGTCGAGTATGAGTAGATCATCTTAGTCTTCCTTCTTCTTTTCGGGATTCCCCTCCCAATAGATTTGGTCATAGGTTGGTAATATGGTGCCCCCTGTTTCGGAGATATATGGCCTATTCAAGTGGCTGCATACAATTGCCATAACATCATCCTTAGTAAGAGCTATCTTCATTTTATTTAGCCTCCTTTGATGCTTCCTCAATTAATCTTCTAAGAATCTCATCTGGCGAATCTAATCCAGACTTGTTATTGGCAATGCCTACTTTTTCCTCTTCTGTTTTTTTATCAATTTTCCGTACGTATATTGCGATCTTTCCGGTCGGTAACTCCTCTGCACTTATTATGAGATCTCGAGCCTTTTCCGCCCACTTCTTCCCTAGATGAGTAGCCATTCTTCTTCGTTTACCGGATGGTCTTAGATATTGGATAATCTCGACTTCTCCCTCGATTAAAGAATTGACCTCATCAATATCAAAGGGCTTACCATCTTTTGCTAATCTCATTTTATAACTCCTTTTTAGCTCTCATCTCATCCCGGGCTTGCTGACACAGCTCAATCAAACCTCTCTTAGCGACAGCACAAAGTTGCAATAGCTCCATTGGATCAGGATCTTTTGCTTTCACCGATTCCCAAAACTCCTCCAACTCTTCCCATAATACCGCTACCAATTCATGGCTAGAAGCAAAGGGTCCGAATCTCTCAACTGCATTGTATGTCTCGATATCAATTAGAGTATCAAGATCTGAGCCACTGGATACAGCAAGCCACTTATTCTGATGGCGTTTCATAGTATCTCCTTTAATAGTTTGCAGTCTTGACCATTCCATCTTCAATATAAAAACCTATCTTGCCAGTTTCATCGACGACCTCCATCCAGACTTGGAAGTCGTTTGCCTTGGCTAATTCCTCTATAACTTTCCTATTCTCCTCATCTAAGAGGGATCCATCGGTGACCCGGATGACCTTGAGCTTAGGATTGAGAGCCATAGCGATTGCCATGGATACCTTGAGCCTGACTGCGCTGCCTATCTGGTCTGATTGAAAGGGCATGCCCTTATAGGTGATGCCTTCCTTGTCAAAATCCAAGCCATCTATGGGCATTTTGGCGTCCTTGAGAGCCTGTTCCTTCGATCGGGCGATGGCCTCTAACTTCGAGGTAAGCTCATCGCACTGCAAAGCAATGGTATCCACCTGATCCTGAAGTCCCTCATTCCTCTCCTGAGCACGGATCTGCTCATTAATTGCCTCAGCTTCCTTTATCTTCTGCTCCACACCCTCGATATCAATGGGTTTTGCCTTGGCAAGAAAGTCCTTATATTCCTTCTCGAGAGCTAGATTATCAGCTAGGGCAGCTCTATAATGCTTCAGTGTCTCTTCAAATTCCTTGATGCTTTTTCGACTATTTTCGATTCTATTTTGGGCTTCAGAAAACTCCCTCTTTACCGATTCGATGCCATTATTATGATCCATGGCTTTTCTCAATTGAGCACTCAAATCGGAGATATCTATTTTTTCCGCAGGTAAATCGGTTGAGGGCAGATCTTGCAATTGAGCGCGCAGGATTTTCAGTTCCCGATTTTTATCAGTTCTGGTATCATAAGTTGACTGCCTGTTTCTCTCGAGTTCGTTAAGATCAATCTTCAGGTCAATTACATCAAGAAGCATCTGCTGTTGTTCGGCGGGTTTGAGATAGGTGAATTCCAAGGGATCAAAAGAGAGCTTGCCGATAAACTTATCCAGAAGCTCTTGTGGTCCCCTGATTCGATGACCTTTAGCGGTCTCCACCTTGAGGTAGCTGACCTGGTCAGAAGTCCAGGTCCGGGTAACTACCATATCTCCCAGATTTACAATGATCTTGGCCTTGCTCTGGCCTTTCCTGATAGGCCGGGGGGTATCCTTCATGCTCTCTTTGCCGCCCACAGCATACCAGATTGAGTCCAGCACGGAGCTTTTTCCTTGGTCATTCTTGCCGGTTATGAGAACCATATTGCCCTTGGGCTTGATCTCGATAGCCTTCAGGCGCTTCACATTCTCGGAACGCAACTCAATAATTTTCATGGGTTTTACAGAAAAGTCTAAAGTTTCTTGAGTTTCTTCCATGGGCTAATCCTCCTTATTTTTGGAATATACTGCTCAAGAGAATAGACAACATTTGCGAATTCAGTCGGGTCGAATGAGATTGCCGACATTCCCATTATGCTTCTCCCTTATGAAATAGATTGCCTTGCTCTTCGTCCTTAATCTTCTTCTTGAGGTCATCCCTGAGTTTGGTCATCCCCTCGGTAGTCTCACAATTATCATATTCCTCCTTTTTTTGCCATATGATCCTGCGTCCTACAGGCCAATTGAGCTTATCAAATAGACCCTCTATCTCCTGTCGCAGTTCTATCTCCTCGGGGATCTCCTCATCGCCTGTCTTCATTTCCTGTTCTTTCTCAGCCTCTAGCTGTTTTTTATGAGCTTTCTTCTCTTCCTCTAATGAGGTCTCTTTTTGACCAGCCTTTTTTTCTTCTTTCTGTTTAGCCTCTTTCTCCTGATCTGCTGATTTAATCTGCTCGATTTCGTTATCAATTTCCTTCTCTTCAGGTGGCTCTTCCGTTTCAGTATAAAGAAGCTCCGGTTTGTCATCCCTATCAGGATTATCTATCTCGGCCACTTCTTTTATTCCTTTTATCTGTTCATCTGTAAGTTCGGGCAATTTCTGTGTTTCCTGAGTAGTGAGCATGCTTTTCGCGAGCAATTCCTCTGGCGTTACATCGGCTGTGATGGTCATAACTGGAATGGTAGTGGTAATCTTCTTACCTTTCACAGTGGGATGTGCTTCCTGCATATTGACCTCAAGGATCAGGGGAATCCAAGAAATTCTGCCCATCATACCCCGGATCATCTCCAAGCAGGAGTTGATGTTGACTATCGAATTATAGGAGCTAGTATCTATCTGGTAGATCCCCAGGCCCTTTATCTTGGGAAGAATCACCTGCAGGTTCCCGATCGTATTGCATCGATACATATGCCCTTCGATCTCCTTGCCGTCTTTGAAATATTCGCAGTTTTTGCCCGCACATTCTATCTCGGTTAGCTCAGGAGACTGAGGATCAACCCTCATCGCAGTTTCTCCATCTCCTCTGCAGATCAGCCCCTTTGATTTTCCGTACATTTTATAATTTTGTGGAAAGAACGCATCTCGGTTCTCCATGGGGATCATGATGTCAAGTTTCCGTGGCTTCTCGCCATATACCTTTTTGACCTCACCTGGGACTACGAAGTAATCGAGAGCTGACGGATATTCCTTCCCTGTCTTCTTGCTTATCTTCTTTTCCCCTAGCCTAATTTTCCCGCGTCTAGGAAGACGCAACCGCTCGCTCAGACCTTTAATTGGCATGTTTGCCTCCTTAATTAGTAGTTAACATTCTCAAACTTCATCTTATCTTGTAGGTGCTTAGGCATATCATTCAGCTTGACCTTGACTCCTTGAATCCCTTCGAGGTTGAAATATCCGAAAATGACTGGAGATTTTAACTTTTTTTCCTTGGAAGCTAGGAATATAACATCACCCCATTTCATTTTCTTGAGGGCTTTTTCGGGAACTCGGCGGGATACCCCCAAAAGACGAGCCTCATCAATGAAGGATTCTATCGTATAGTATTGATTGCCGATCCAGTGTAGCCAAGAACGATCGTGGGCTTCCTCTTCCTCGGGGTGAGCATAATAACAGTTTTTCAAGCGAATTCTCTTTTTGCCAAGCTCAGCTATCTTAACATCCAGGTGGAGAATCTTGCGGAGTCGTGTTTTGTCAGTCAGGTCTATGTCTTTAAAGAATCGCCATTTATCGAATCCCCGAAAGCCCCTAAATGGTTTCAGGGGAACCAAGGTAGGCCAGGGTTTCGGAAAGATATAGAGCTTTCCCTCAACATCGGCATTACTCATGTCAATATAATCGGCCAACTCCTCGATGGAGGCATGGGTGACTAGGTAAATTCCCCCCTCCATGCGCACCCCGCAACCTCGTCTTACCGGGATGGCCATCGGTATAGGCATGTGATTTCACCTCCTCTTTTTTGCCATTTCTTGCATGGATTGGATTAATCCTTGTATGATTCCACTGAAGAATGATCCACAGGCAATTGCAAGGAAAATCCAGAGAAATTCCCATCCGCTAATACTTATTTCTATTATCATGCTGCCTCTCCTTTGTAGCCGGTGGAGAGATGGATAAACCGTATTCGCACTAAACAATGTTCTTTTTCAAAAAACGGTTCAACTCCATCGGCTAAGTCGGCTCCGTTGTATATAAATTGGCTTGAAAAAGCGCACAGATTGCCCCAAATTTGATAGATAATTAGTTGATGGAAAGTTGATACTAGGAGAGTCATTAAGATTAAAAATAGCGTGCCCCGAAGCCGATTTCTCGAGCAACGGGGCAGAGGATCAGAACATGTGTCCCCAAGGAGAGAAGGTGGTATTCCCTCCAAGTTTCTCATGGTTAATTTTTGGTTAGTCCAATGCATCCTGACCCTCAATTCTAATTATAC
>JAHIUU010000007.1 GCA_018817025.1 Candidatus Babelota bacterium
GGGGTAAACGTATTATGGAAAATCAGGAATAAACTTGACGAATTCACCCATTTTTACAATACTTTTAGGCCCCACCAGCACTTGAATTATATGACGCCTATGCAATACTCTATCCAGATAAGCCAGTTGGAGGGCAAAAAGTCTCATATGTACTGAGCCAGCACAGTGATTTGACTAAATGGACGATGCCTGCTATTATAATAGTTTCTTGTTTGTTAAATCAGGAAAATCGAGTGTTTGCTTGAGGCGAGTGACGCAAGAAGCTTGTCTGGGGGCTTTCTTTAAGGATTAAGAATCTCAAATAAAGTGATTTATCATGATATCCAGAGGTTTTTGTAGGAAGTATAACTAATAATGTGCTTCCCTTTTTATTTGCTTATTAAAATTGAGCAGGTCGACCTTAAGTGTGAGAGCCAAATTAGCGAGAGCGCTAGTAGGAAAACGCTTGGCGAGGCGGTGTTTAATTTAAATGAGTAAGTGTTTAAGCTTACAAAAACCAAAAGGTTGTATAGTCATTATGAGTAAAATAAAATTTGAAGAATTGAATTTATCAAAAGAGCTTTTAAAAGCAGTATCATCTATGGGGTTTGAGGAAATGACCCCAATTCAGGCGGAAGCTATTCCAGCAATTATTTTAGGTGAGGACATTGTAGGCCAGGCTTCCACAGGAACTGGTAAAACTGCAGCATTCGGTCTTCCTGCAATTGAAAAAATCGATGAAACATTACGAGCCGTTCAGGTAATCGTTTTATGTCCAACAAGAGAACTTGCCATCCAGGTTTCGTCTGAGATGAATAGATTTCTAAAGTATAAAAAAAATATTTCGGCATTGGCTGTGTACGGTGGTCAACCAATTCAGAGGCAGCTTTTCGGTTTGAGAAGGGGGCCTCAAATTGTTGTTGGGACACCTGGCCGAACACTGGATCACATTAGGCGTGGAAGTTTGGAGCTCGACACCGTGAAGATGGTTGTTTTAGATGAAGCCGATGAGATGCTTGATATGGGATTTCGAGTTGATATTCAGCAGATTTTGAAAAGTACACCAAAGACTAGGCAGACCGTTCTGTTCTCTGCAACGATGTCTCGTGAGATTTTAGAGTTAACAAAGAAGTTTCAAAAAGATCCAAAAGTAATTAAAGTTTCAGGCAAAAACATCAGTGCCGAGTTGGTTGAGCAGTCTTATTTTGATGTTGAGCCGTCAAGAAAGACTAAGCTGCTTGCACAGCTGCTTACTGAGCACAACCCAAGACTGTCTATTGTTTTTTGCAATACTCAAAGAAAAGTTGATGATGTTGGTCGTGATTTGCGCGCTCATGGCTTCTCTTCTGCGGCCATTCATGGTGGCATAAGGCAGGGAAAGCGTGATTCCATTATGCAAAAATTCAGAAGTGAAAGAGTTAATGTTTTGGTTGCGACTGACGTTGCTGCTCGCGGTCTCGATGTTTCAAACGTAGAAGTTGTTTTTAATTATGGCATTCCAAGAGAAACCGAATCATATGTTCACAGAATTGGAAGAACAGGGCGAGCTGGGAGAACAGGTAAGGCAATAAGCTTGGTATCAAGAGGTGAGTTTGGAAAGTTGCGTGACATTATGAGATATACAAAAACTGAGATTGAACGTAAAATGGTCAGCAATCTTCCAGATTTAGAATTTGTTGATACAGGTAGAGAAAAAAGAAGTGAAGAGCCTGATGAGCTTGTTGGAAGAATCCATAGCCGTATTAAAAAAGTAAAAAGAGGCGAGTTGTCGAGATATTTGCTCATGATGAGCGAACTGGTTGATAATGATCGTTCTTTAGAAGATGTTTCTGCAGCGCTTCTTAAAATCGTTATTGAAGGTGATGATAGGGACAGAACAAAAAGACCCCCAAGAAGACGCTTTAGATAAGAGTCGTTTTCTGTGGTGAAAAGTAAGTGTAGGGGAGTTTTGTCATGGCAAGATCTTTTGTGCTTGTTTTGTCTTTTCTTTTGCCTCAGTCTCATGTTTTTTCATGGTCGTTCGAAGAAATAAACTCTTGGATTGGTAGCTATAGCGCTAGAAATATTAATTTGACAGAATCTGAGAGGGAGTCTCTTCCGTATATCTTGAAAAAACTTCCTGCGCTACAAACAAAAATCCCATACATATCGCTTAGTAATGCTCCAACTCCTGTAAAAAAACTCTCACGTTTAGGTGAAAATATTGGGGTAGGAGCATTGTACTTTAAGGACGACGGGCTTAATGCTCAACCATTTGGTGGAAACAAGATTAGAAAACTTGAATTCTTGTTTGCCGATGCCATATACAGTGGGGCAAAGTCTGTTATTACGATCGGTGATGCCGGCTCAAATTGCGTGCTGGCAACGTTAGCACAGGCAAAACGAGTTGGATTTGAAGATGTTTATTGCTTATTGGGACCCCAATTAAATACGTCATATGTACGACGAAATTTACTTTTAGACCTGTCTTACGGCGGGATTATAAAATATTATGAGTCAGAAGCAACGCAGTCAAAGGCTATTGTAAAGCTTAGCGAGACATTGCGTGAAAAGAAGCAGTTTCCCTACATTGTTAGTTGGGGAGCGACCTGTCCTATTGGTTTTCTTGGTTATATGAATGCCGCGATTGAGTTGAAAGAGCAAATTGCTCGAGGAGAACTACCTGAGCCGGATTATATTTATGTTCCTTTGGGGAGCGCAGGGACTGCCGGAGGACTGATTTTGGGTGCTCAGTTAGCGGGCTTGAAGTGTAAGGTTATTCCGGTGGCAATAAGTGGTTTGGGTGGGAGCGCTTATTATCGAACTGAGCGGTTGGCCGAGAGGATAAACGAGGCGATCGATTTTTTTGTCAAGCTTGATCCAACGTTTCCCATTAAGAACGTTTTGCCCTCAGAATTAGAACATAGAGAAAATTTTGCTAATTATGTTTACGCTGAAGTTATTGAAGACGTATCAAAAGAATTGCGAAAGCTATTTGATTTTGAGGGTATAAAGCTTGAGGGCACCTATACAGGTAAAGCCTTGGCTGTAATGCTTTCTGATATAGCAGGTGACGAGAGTTTGCGAAACAAAAACATTTTATTCTGGAACACTTTTTGTTACGGAACGTTTGAAGATGTAACGAAAAAAATTTCCTATAAGGATCTACCCAAAGGGCTGCATAAATATTTTGAAGAAGATGTGCAAAAGTATGATGGAGGTCTTTGAGATACTTAGAGTGAAGAGATTTGTTGTCGTTCATGCGATGGCATGACTGGAGTCCGGGAACGGGCCGACTGCTAAGTTTGAAAGCGTGGCCGAGCCGAAAGGCGAGCCCTGCTGCCTATAAGAAAAAGATGATTTGGGAATGGCCTGCCGGCTGTAGCCTCGGCGAAAGCTGGTGCGCCCGGTAGGACTCGAACCTACAACCTACGGATTCGAAGTCCGGCACTCTATCCAATTGAGCTACGGGCGCATTCGATATCTAATTTGTACCAAAAAAACCGTGTTTTGACTAGGAAAAATTCTTTTTCTAGTGCTTTCTTTAGCGATATAATTTTTTATAAACTTCGTATAGCGGTATCTTGTTATGGCGAAGGTGTTTTATGAAAAAATATGCGTTATTGTTTATAATTGTGGCGGCAATTTTTTTGGTTGCAAGTGCTGATTGGGCTGAGCAGGCGTTCGAACGATTGACTCTTGAAGAAAAAGTGGGTCAGCTGTTTATGATAGGGGCCGTGTCTGAGCCTGGAGTTGCCCTCGAAAAAAACGCTCTATGGGGCCACTATTTTGACCAAGAAGAGATTGAAAATCTTATAAAAAATTATTGTATAGGCGGGCTTGTTTTTTTTCAGGGGATTGCAGAAAAACAGGCTAATCTGACCAATTGGTTTCAGGGGATGAGTAAGCTTCCTCTTTTAATTTGTCAGGACTGTGAGTGGGGGTTGGGTATGCGCTTAAGAGATGGGCTATGTTTTCCTAAAAATCTTGCTCTGGGCACAGTTTCTGACGAATCGTTAATTTACGATCTTGGAAAGGAAATTGGAAGGCAGTGTCAAGCTATTGGTGTGCATGTAAACTTTGCTCCTGTTGTTGATATCAACTCAAATCCGAAGAATCCAATTATTGGTGAGCGTTCATTTGGGGCTTGTAAAGAAGATGTTGCTCGTAAGGGAGCGCTTTTCGCTGGTGGTCTAAGGGATGCAGGAGTTATTGCCTGTGCAAAACATTTTCCCGGTCATGGTGATACTGATGTTGATTCTCATCTTGACCTTCCGGTTATTACTCATTCGATTGATAGATTAGAGCAAGAAGAACTTTATCCGTTCAGGGCGTTGATCGACTCAGGTGTTGGGTCGATAATGACGGCGCATATGTCGGTTCCTGCACTTGATTCAAGCGGCCGGCCGGCCTCAATTTCGCGTTCTATTGTTACTGATTTACTTAGGAATGAGTTGGGTTTTAAAGGACTTATTTTTTCTGATGCAATGAGTATGGGTGGTATCTCGAAGTTATTTAAGCCGGAAGAGGCTGCTTTTAAGGCTATTTGTGCCGGAAATGATATTCTGTTGTGCCCTCTCGAAGTTGAAAGTTCTATCAACTATATTGTGCGAGCGGTAAAAAGTGGACGAATTGATGGAGAAGAACTTAATGCGCATGTGCTTAAGATTTTAAAAACAAAAGAAAAGTTGGGTTTGCACAAGAATTGTCTGGTTAAAACGGGTGCTATTTATGAGCAACTGCATTCACAGTATGCAAAAGATTTGCAAAAGCGTTTATATGAATGTTCAAGCGCTATAACGTCAAGTGTTAATTAGCGTTTTGTCAGTGTTGCCTCATAAGATTTTTGATTTGATGAAAGATGCTGGGTTGGGACAGCGCGTCAGATGATGCGAAATTCAATAGTATATGGTTTTTTGGTTGTTCTTATCAGTATAATTATATTTTAGAGATTAAACTAAAAGGTTTGTGTTTTTATGGTAACGGGAGGGGCAATAATGAGAAGAAGACATAGAAGTTTGTTTTTAGCGGCCATTGCTTTTTTAGGTGTGACGAGTGTGGTTTTTGTGCAAGGTGCGGTTAATACCCGTAACGTTGCAACATATCCCCTGAATGAAGCAGAAAATTTCACAAAAAATTTTATTTTCAAGAATTTGTTTCCTAATTTTGCGGAGAATTACTCTCTGCTTCAAGAAAAATGCAGGGTGGCAAGAAATATTTCTCGTATAGACATGCCTGTCATTCATATTGGCGATATTGCCGAATTTCAACGGAAACTAGAGAACGGTTTTATTGATATTTTGCCACCTTACTCTGATAAACACGAAAAAGATTCGAAGACAGGTGAACCAATTTATTTTCCAAAAGATTTGAAGGCCGATGAGAAGGGGCGTCAGTGGCTTGAGATGGGGAAAGCCGATGGTGATATAGATGATGATAAGGTTTTTGCTCAGATAGAATATATTATGGTGAAAGATCTTTTGCCAGTGCAATCGCAGATTTGGCTTGAGGTTATAAATAATTCAGTTGCTCGCTGGGGAGCCCCTAAAGAAGGGTCGTCGGGGCTTGAGGCCACGATCATTGTGTCGAAAGAGGGATATATTCTTGACGGGCATCATCGATTTGCAACAGCCCTGCTGGTCAATCCTAATCTTAAGACTAAGTGCTTGAAAATAAATCTTGATATTAAGACGTTGTTAAAAATGGGGCGCTCTTATGGCAATGCAATAGGTAATAAGCAAAATCAGTAAGAGTTCCATTTTAGAGGTGATTAAAATTTATTATTCATCAAGCTTTTTGCTGCGTCCCTTCTTTATCTCTCCACGCCGCTTCTTTTCTTCCAACCGTTTTTCTTTTGATTTTTTAGGCACCTTGGTTTTCATACGTTTTTTGGGAACATAAAGAGCTTTTCGAATTATGGTTGCAAGATGTGCGAGCGCATTCTTTTTGTTTTGCAGCTGAGATTTCGATTCACTATTGTGAATTATGAGATCTCCATCGGTAGTTAAACGTGATTCTAGATTTTTCAAAACCCGTTCTTTAAGATGCTCGGAAAGAGCTGAAGTTTTTTTTACATTCCAACGAACCGTGACACGAGTTTCCGTTTTGTTTACGTGTTGGCCTCCTGGGCCACCAGATCGACTTGTGGTTATCTCTAGCTCTTGATACGGGATTGAGACGCCATTTTTGATGGAAATGTTATTCATATTTAGACTCTTTGTTTAATGTTTTTTCTATTTCCTCAAATTCCAACGTAATAACGTGGTAAGCCTTCCAGGTATAATGATCGAAGTGCCACCACTCAGAGGCTAGCGGAATAAACCCATATTTTACCATTATTTGAGATAAAACTTCTCTGTTTTCTATCGCCTCTTTTGGAATGCCAGCTTTGTGTGCCCGGGATGCTTTTATTGTAGTATCATCAAAGTCTGTTGGCATTAAAACTTCATTTCCCAATGTATCAACCAATGTCAGATCGACGGCCGTTCCCCTGGGGTGCTTGGCTCGTTCTGTGGTTGGTTTGGCGAAAAGGTTTGGAAATTTTTTGTAACCATCAACTTGTATTTGCCATGGGCGATAACCGTCAAAAATTTTTAGACCAAGCCCCATAGGCTCAAGCTTTTTTTGTATTTTGTCGAGCTCATAGGCGACATGTTTTCTGAAGTAGCACTTTGCTGATCTATATAAAACTTTTTCTAGAATATTATTAGTGGTTGCGTAGCGAATATCTAAAATGATATTTGGATTAATTGTTTCTATATCTACAAGATCGAGTACTTCCTGGTTTTCTGTGGTTTTTTCAACGATAAGCTGCTTGTTTTGTAGCTTAAAGAATAATCTTTCTGTTGATAAAGCTGTATTGAAATAAGAAGTTGCTACTATCAGTGATAAGATAGAAAGAAATAATTTTCGCATAGTTTGCCCCCACAAACGAATCTTCATCTATTCCTACGCTTCTAATTTTACTTTATCTATGAGCACGGTTTGAAGGTTTTATAGTTTTTACTCCTACTTGGTATCGACATCTTATGTGAGAGGGTTTACGTGACGGTGGCGTGCCTGAGTAATTTTTGATGAAGATGTCTCCTAACTTATCCTGTTAAAGGGATTTTGATATGCTTGGAAAAGTGCTGTTTATAAGTAAGTTGTTCTAGGGTTTTTAAAAAATTGGAGAAACGTTGCAGCCTAAAAAAAGCAAAAATAATAATTGGGTTGGTATGAATGTTCTTAGGTTGGGCTTAGCAAGTTTTCTTAATGATATAAGTAGTGAAATCATTTTGCCAATCATGCCAATGTTTATTCTCTCACTTGGCGGAAGCCCTGTAATAATAGGGTTACTTGCTGGATCGAGAAATGCTATTGAGAATTTATCAAATATCTTTATAGGTCATTGGTCTGATAAAATTGGATACCGAAAGATCTTCGTTTCATCCGGATATTTCCTCTCCTCCGGATGTAAATTTTTGCTTTCGCTTGCAAAATGGTGGCCAGCGGCCTTTGTTTTTGCAAGTGTTGAGAGAGTTGGAAAGGGTTTCCGCAAGACACCTATTGATACTATTATAGCGGAATCTTCGCGGGGAAAAATTGGTTTAGGGTTCGGGGTTCATCGTGCTTTTGATACATGTGGGGCCGTTATTGGCTCTTTGGCTTCATTTGTTCTTCTTTCATATTTTCATTTTTCATATCACACAATTATTCTGGTAGCTGCCTTTATCGGTTTTTTTGCCCTATTGCCAATTAGATGGGTTGCGGAGGTGTCGCGTATCCCTGTAAAGATCCCACTCTTAAAGAGGATAAAAGCCTTTTCTCCAGAACTTAAAAACTTCTTTTTTATTTCGGGCTTGTTTTCGTTAGGCTACTTTAGCTACATGTTTTTTCTGATGAAAATACATAGTGTCTTTATTGGAAAGCCATCGATTGTTATGCCTGTTTTTTTATATTTTATATCGAATGTTTTTTATGCAGCAGGTTCGATCCCGATAGGAATGCTTGGAGACAAAATTGGACGTAGTAGAATGCTAATTTGCGGTTATGTACTTTTCTCGATCATCTCGATAAGTTTTATAGTTTCCAGGACGATTTCGGTTTTTATTCTATTATTTGTGCTATATGGATTAGTTAGGGCTATTGTTGGGGTTAATCAGAGAGCATATGTTACTTCTATCGCAAATATTGAAGATAGGGCGGTTGTGCTTGGGGCTCTCCATACAATGACTGGAACAATAATGTTGCTTTCGAATTTTATTGCGGGAGTTTTATGGCAATATGCCCTGCCAGAAGCAACGTTTATGTTTGGGGCGATTGTAAGTATTCTTGCTGCATTATTATTATTTTTAAAAAAAGAGTTTTATTTTTTGTCCTGATAGCAGCCTGTTTCAAGGTTTCTGGATGGCGCTAAAGCGTGGTTATGAAAGGCGGGGTGTGGGGGGGCGGCTAATGGGGGTTAAATTGTTGTAGACAGCATTTGAATTTGGGAATAGAGTGCTATTGTTATAGCAGTTATAAAGGTTTTTTTTGAGGATAAAATGAACAAGATCAATGTGGGAAAAGTTGTCAAAAAAGCAAAAAAAAACAACTTTGTAGGTCAAAGTCTGGGGCCAATATCTGATCTGGAGAAACATTTGCCAAGCGATTGGTGGAAGAAAATATTCAATTCTCTTTATTTGAAGACAGATGGAGATGTTGTAGAAAATAGTATGAACACCGTTAAAGAGGTGGATATTCTTCTTGAAAAGACTAACGTTAAGCCGTCTGATGTAATTCTAGATCTTTGTTGTGGGCAAGGGAGACATTCATTAGAACTCGCCAAAAGAGGTTTTTGCAATGTTTACGGGATTGATCGCTCTCGTTATTTAATTAGAATGGCTAGAAAAAGGGCAAAAGCGTTTGCTGATAATATTGTGATGCCAAAGTTCAGCGAGGGTGATGCAAGAAGAATTAATCTAGAAGAGTGCTCTCAAGATTTGGTTATGCTAATGGGAAATTCGTTTGGGTATTTTGAAAAAAAGGAAGATGATAAAGCTCTTATCGGCCAGATAAAAAGGGTTTTGAAGTCCGAAGGAAAGCTTTTTTTGGATATTGTTGATGGCGAATGGATGAGAAGCAACTTTGAGCCAAGATCGTGGGAATGGATAGATCAAGATCATCTCGTTTGTAGAGAAAGAAGCCTTGCTAAGAAAGATTCTAGAATTATTACCAGAGAAGTAATCGTAAATTCTTCGAGAGGAATAATAGCAGATCAATTTTATGCGGAACGTTTGTATACCTATGCAGAAATTTTTTCATTGTTAGAAAGTGTTGGTTTTGAACAGATTTCAAATCAAGGTAATTTTCTCTCAGATTCAACTCGTAAGCAAGATCTCGGGATGATGGAAAACCGGTTGATTATTACAGCTTTTGCTCCAAAGAAAGCGAGTGTAGAAAAGGTTGTTGATGTTTTCAAGGTTGCGGTTGTTTTGGGTGACGAGAGTCTTCCTGATGAGGTTAAAAGGGATGGGAAATTTAATGACGAAGATCTGAATACTATATCCACATTTAAGGATGCCCTAAAGAATATCGAAAAATTTGACTTTACTTGTGTCAGTAACCATAAGACTTTATTGAAGTCTTTAATGAATGACCCACCTTCTTTTGTTTTTAATTTGTGTGATGAAGGGTACTACAATGATGCTTTTAAAGAACTCCACATACCGGCATATTTAGATATGCTTGGAATTCCTTATACAGGGGCTGGTCCTGCGTGTTTGGCAATGTGCTATAACAAGTCACTTGTACGTGCACTTGCTTTTCAACTAGAAATTCCTGTTCCATTGGAAACGTATGTTGATTCAAGTGATCAGGTTGCGCATTTGCCATCCATTTTTCCTGCTCTAATTAAGCCAAATTTTGGTGATAGTTCTCTTGGTATTACTAAGGATGCTGTTGTTAACAATGCTGAGTCGTTAATTTCTTATTTGGAGGAAATGAGAAAAATTATTCCTGGTAGGCCTATGCTGATCCAAGAATATTTGAGTGGAGCTGAGTATAGTGTTGCTATTATTGGTAATCCTGGAAATTATACAGTTTTTCCTATTTTAGAAGTTGATTATTCTGGGTTGCCTTCCAATTTGGCTCCGATTCTATCCTATGAATCAAAGTGGTTGCCAGATTCTCCGTATTGGTCTGATATTAGCTATAAAAAAGCAAACATAAGCGAAAGCATCAGTCGACAGTTAATTGATCATTCGATTTTGCTTTTTGAGCGATTGGAATGTAGAGATTATGCCCGGTTTGATTTTAGAGAAAATAGTAAAAAAAAGATTTGCTTAATGGAGGTTAATCCAAATCCAGGGTGGTGTTGGGATGGAAAAATGAACATCATGGCAGGATTTTATGGCTTGGATTATTCAGAGTTTTTAAAGCTTGTCTTAGAGGCTGCGAAAAAAAGAATTGGGATTCGATAGTTTGTAAATATAACTTTGTGTATAAACCTTCCGAAAAAAGGGTGGCATATAGCGGGAAGTCTTCCCCTGTAGGACCACCCTTTTTTTGGATTATGGTTTGGGCTGAGCAGGAGGGAGTTTTGATAGGCTGTTTCTTGGAAGCGCGCACCTGTTCAGTCCAAAAAAATATTTTTCTTGTGAATCTTGATGCGGTCGTTTTTTTGGAGGGAATTGTTTGAGTTTGTCTTCCAGGCGCGACATTAAGCGGGGGTATTTTTTTTGGTAAAATCGATTAAAATATTCGGGGATATATTTTTTTAGATTTTTTGTAAGGGATTAGGTATAGGAATGAGAAGAATTATCATCGTTGGGCCAAACGGTGCAGGAAAAACGACCCTTGCTCAACTTTTGTCAAAAAAGCTTTTGCTTCCTCACGTTGAACTGGACCAACTTTGGTGGATGCCTGGTTGGGAAAAAAGACCAGCGGTGGAGTTTGCTGAAGTTGTTAAGCGGGAGTTTTCCAGTGGCGAGTGGGTCATGTGTGGTAACTATGCATTCATTCGAGATTTGCTTTGGTCAAATGCTGACACAATTATCTGGCTTGATTACCCGTTTTTGCTTTCATTTTGTCGCTGTCTTAGGCGAACCATCCAAAGGATTATCAGAAAAAGAGAGTGTTGCAATGGAAATTATGAAACATTTCGTAAAGTGTTTTTATCTCGTGAGTCTGTTCTGATTTGGATGATTAAAAACTATTTTATTCGGAAGAGAACTTACCCCTCATTGATGAGCAAAGAAAGTTATCCGCACCTCAAATTTATTAGACTTCGATCACCAAGACAGACGAGATTGTGGCTTGATGAGTTATCCCTCAAGACTGATACAAATAGAAGATGTTCGGGCTGTGTTACGACCCTAATTTGAAAAACATGGCTTTCCGTTACCACTCTGAGCCTTCCGGCCATAGTTTGTAGAGCGACGGCTGGACGTACTTGGCTTTCTTAAGACGAGAATTGTTGGTATAAAAAGCCTCTCCGGCATGGGGACTAAACGGGCGCAAGATCCTTCTGTTTTATTGAGTTTTATAAATTTTTTAAGCAGATCAAATCATTTGCCATCTTGGTTGTTTGCTGGGTTGCGTTTTTACAAGACACATTCGCTTCCCAGTGCAGAAATAATAAAGCAGGATAAAAAACTGCCGGTTGTTGTTTTTCTGCCCGGTGACCCCGTTATGCCTCGGCAGTATTCATGGCTTTTGGAAGAGCTGGCTAGTCATGGTTTTGTGGTTGCGACAATTAACCAAACGGATTTGACAACAGAAACGCATTTTCCTGATGAGCGAGTTGTGAAGTGGGTTGGTCCAAAAATGAAAAAAGAGAGAAGAAAGTTTACGGGCCAAAAGTTGGTGGACAGTCATATAGAATGGCTGTGGGAGAAAGTTGAGCATAACTGGGAAATGGTGTGCCTCGCCGGACGATCTTAGAACTTTTATCCCCTGCGGATTTCCCTTTGAAGTTGTGCGAGCAGTACTGATTTATGGGGAAATTTGATGATAAAATCAGTCGAAAGAGAAACTTTGTGACAAAATCTTTTCTTCGACAAGTTTGTTTATGATTTTTTCAATTTGGCTTGCTTTTATTTCTGTTCTTACCAGTTTGATTCTTTTTAATACTTGTTCTTTTGTAAGCGTTGTATCGCTCAGCAATAGCTTTATGATTTTTCCTCGAATTTGGCGGGTAGATCCTTCAAATTTTGATTGCTTTGTATAAGATTTGCTTTTGTTAATTGGATTAATGCCCTGAGACTTTAGATGGACTCCATAGTCTGTAATGGCGTAGTACCAAATACGGGGATTTTTTTTATCAAGTGTCTGTTGTGCGAGGTATAAAAGTTTTTTGTCGGGGATGTTATCTTTATTTTGCAAAAAAAGATGTATTAAAACAGCTCGAATATTGGTTTCGACGAATACTGTCGGCTTATTGAATGCAAACGCGGCGATTGATCCAGCAGTGGCGGTTCCGATACCAGGAAGCTTTCGCAAAAGGTTTACATCTTTTGGAATTTCTCCATCGTATGTTGAAATAATTTCTTTAGCGCTTTGGTGTAAGAATTTTGCCCTTCTATTGTATCCTAGACCTTGCCAGGCACGTAAAACGTCGAATAGCTCAGCCCTTGCAAGGGCATGAAAACTAGGGAATACATGTAAAAACGTATCGTATTTTTTTGCGACCCGAGACGTTTGTGTTTGTTGAAGCATGACTTCGGAGATAAAAATAGGGTATTGATCTGTTGTATTTCGCCAGGGGAAATCGCGCCCAAACTTTTTGTAATGATCATATATGATTTTTTGAAAATCTCTAACTTGTTTTTCTGTGAGTTGCATTTGGGGAATATAACCCGATAGAATGGTATTTGCAAGTATAAAGAGGTTTTTATGAAAATAGGGTATCCGTGTATCCATACAGAAATTGGCTGCAAAGCAAGCTCCGGCTTTCGGCTTGCATCCTATTCAAAAGATCGTCTTATAGAAACTGTGCAACGAAATCTCGATTGTTTAGAAAAAATATTGTTGTTTAATCTAAAGCATAAGATTTTCTTTTTTCGTATCTCGTCAGATTTGGTCCCTTTTGCCTCTCATCCCATTTGTACATATGATTGGCAAGCCCACTTTTCTAAGCAATTAAAAAACATAGGTAATTTTATAAAAAAGCATGATATGAGAATATCAATGCACCCAGATCAATTTGTGCTTATTAATGCCAAAGACAAGCGTATTGTGAAAAATAGCATTCGAGAACTTGCCTATCATTGTCAGGTGCTTGATCTCATGATGTTAGACGAGACCGCAAAGATTCAGATTCATGTTGGTGGGCTTTATGGCGACAAAGTTGCTTCTGTTGATCGTTTTATTCGTGTGTACAAGGCGCTTCCTCTCGATATGAAAAAGCGCTTAGCCATTGAAAATGACGATTATAAGTACAGTGTCCAGGACTGTATAGACATACACAAAAAAATAAATGTTCCAGTTATCTTTGATTCCCTACATCACGATTGTTTGAATAATGGCGAAAGCTACAGAGAAGCGTTAAAGATATGTAGCAAGACCTGGACAAAAAAAGATGGCATTCCAATAATTGATTATAGTACACAGGATAAAACAAAGCGTAAGGGGGCGCATACACTATCAATCGATATAAGGCACTTCAAAGCTTTTATAAAGGAAATCAAAGGCATTGATTGTGATATCATGCTTGAGATTAAAGACAAACAAAAAAGTGCATCTCGGGCGTTGGAAGTGTTGCGTGTTAAGGATAAAATACGTAGATTGTTAGTAGAAAGATGATGAAAAGTGTAATCGGCCAAAACAACAATTTGGGAAGAAGATTTTCTTTGTAACGTAAAAAAGAGATTTTTCGTTTTGATTTAAACCGATAAAATACGCTTAATGATGAGAGAACTACAAGTAAATAAGAGGCTAAATAAAAATATTCTAGATAAAAAATACCGGAAATGGGAAGCTTGTCTCTCAGGGATACATGGGAGAAGATTATACTGAGTATTAAGGCACTGTTGGCTGAAAATAATGTGACCATGTTGAGTCGATCTGCGACAAGTAGCAGTATAAAAATCAAGAACAGAATTATTATCAGAGGTAAAATAATTGACAAGAGGGGTTGAACGATTCTTCTTTTAATAATGACATTGTAGCTGAAGAGAGGTTTGTTTTTTATCGTTTCTTCGTGTAGTCCATAAGTTACTTCAGAAAACTGTTTCCCGTAAGAAAAAAAGCTTTTTTGGAGATTCCAGCCTTTTAGTGATATCCGGTTTGAAAGGCCTGGAAGAGAGCTTGGTGTTATAATTGAATATGCTCCAAAGTCTGGTGTTAAAACGGAGTTTCCCGTCCGATCTTTTGTTGTGAGCTGCAGGCTGATTTGTTGGTAATCAAAAGGATACTTACCATATTGCGTGACAACAGGGAGTACGCATTTAAAATTCATCTCTGCAATTTTTTTACCGTTTTGAATATAGATTTTTTTTACTTCAATATCAGAACTAACTGATTTTTCAATGGAAAATTTTGGAATCTCTTCATCTTTCGTTTCAGGTGGATATTTTTGCCACAAGTAACCAGAGAAATGTACACTGTCGATGTCTAAGAATTCTATGTGATTTACTATGACTCCCGTGGGAATATAAACTGGTTGAGCGATATTGATTAGGCCTTTTTTAGACTTAAAGAACATTTGCATATCATGTTGACTTGTTATAACAGATTTATTTGGGTCGACTTGTAAGCCTTCATCAAAGCCGATACTACATATCATCGATATCCCTGTTATTAGCAATAATGAACCCAGAGCTGAACAAAGCATCAGGGCATTTTTGCTTGAAGCATACCGGTATGCAAAACCCATAATCATAAAAAGCAGAAAAAATAAGATTGTAATAACTACTCAAATTTTGTTTTGTTTAATTTTTTTGATGTGTTTTACAAAAACTTCTTCTTTATAGTAAATTGCAGCAAAATGCCACTCAGTAGGTGCTATTTGATATAAAAATGCCCAGCTATCTTTTTTGACTTCGTTACTAATGTAATCTGTATAATCAATAATGCCATCTTTACCAGTAAGCATGCGTTTTCCAAGAAGGACAAGGGATGGATTCTTAGCCTTCTTTTCTAGATCAGCAATTGTTTTTTTGTTCAGAAACATATTCATTCATATAGTGAGATATAATTGTTCCTTTTTTAGATAGTAAGAAGCCATAACCCGTTTTTCCTAAATTGAGGTATGAGATTCGGTTTGTGATGGCGTTCAAATTGAAATTGACAAAAACTATGCCAAGAGGTTTTCCCTTAGGACCATTTCCTTTGTGAACCGCTATTGCATATTCCCCGATTACAGCTCTTTTCTTAGCAACATAGTATGGGTCAGACCAAGCTTCTCCTTTGGATAGCGGAGTTGTATACCAATTGACATCAGGTTTGAATTTGCTTTTTGAAGGTTGAGTATAATCGTATGTTATTGGGGTGGAAAGAACTTTGTTATTTTCTATTTGATAGTATGGAGCGAATAATTTTGTTTTTTCGTCAATTATGGATGGCTCAAAGGCAGCACCTACTCCAACCAAGTTTGGGTTTTGTTTTAAACTTTCTTGTAATAACTTTTCGATATCTCCCTTACTCATTTTTTCTGCACCCAACTTCTTTGCCAGGGAAACAGCAGTTTCTTTTATAGCTTTTAGAGTTTTTTCAATAGAAAGCAATTCTTCGGAGAGACTTTTTTTTATTTCTTCTTGGACCTTGTTTTCAATTTTGGCCTTGAATGATACATTTTTGTATGAGAAATATAATCCCAGGGCAAGCATGATAGCAGAAAACCCCCAAAAGATATGTTCCAGAGTTTTTTTCTTCAATCTCATATCAAGCCTTTCCTAGTACATAGTTTCTAATATTTCTGTTTGAGAAATGTTTTTGTGCTCTTCTAGTTAATTAGCATAGATGTTGCGTGAATAACAAGATATTGCTGACAAGCGTATGCTAGCACTACAGAAGCTTTTTAAAGATGGTAGAGGCATCAAATCAAGATTTTGGGGGATATGTTTTTTGAAAATAGTAGCAATAGTAAATCATAATGGTTGATACAGAGAATGTTTTGTTAACATGCCCCATGTCTATGGAGTGGTGTACCAAACTGGACGATCTTAGAACTTTTATTCCCCTAGGATTTCCTTTCGAAGATGTACGTACGATGCTTAGTTATGTGTGATTGTTATTATTTAATTAGATTTGCTAATGAGTTTAGATAACACACGGTTTCTTGTCGCTTTATCTTATCAAAAACGTTTCTCAATCCAGTGATAGCTTCAAGAATATATTTTTTTTCGGAAGATTGTTTTAAAAGATTTAATACGCTTTTTTCAAGTTCAGGAATTTCTGTGATAGCAGTGTCAAAAATTATTTCTGGATTTATTCCAAAGTACCTGTGAACAACTATATTTCGAAAATCAACGACATCTTGCCATTCAATTCCTAATTGATGCCATGAACCAGGAGTGTTTTTAAGCTTCTTTGCAGATTCTCCTATTTCTTGCATTTCTCTTGTGACGAGAGCAAATGTTTTTTCGTCTGTTACAAAATCTACATATGGTAAGTCTTTAATATTTCTTCTAATTTTATCAATGGATATTAGAATATTTATAAATAATAATTCTGGCCGAGCTTTAGGCATATACCCATTCCTTTTCAATGAGGTTTATTATGAAAGGATTTACAGAGTCCTTGTAAATTACATCAATTTTTTTATCAAATAGCTTTTCCAGGAATCGAAGGATATTTATATAGTTTCTGAAAGTTTTCTTTTCGCACTCAATGAGTATATCAATGTCACTTTTTTCTGTTGCCTCATTTCTTGCATATGAACCAAATAAAATTATATTGTCTACGCTGAAATTCTTTTTAAGAAAGTCTTTATTATTTTTTAAGGTTTCAACAATTTGTTCTTTAGTTAGTTTTTCTTTTTCCATTGTTTACCTTCTTTTTATTTGGGTCATCTTTTATTGGTGTTAGGATAAGACAATTTCCATCTGTTGTAATTTTAAATACTGTATTTTCATCTGCCCCAAGTAATGCCAGAATTGGCCTTTCAATAACTAGCGCCAGACTATTTCCATGTCGAACTAATTTTTTTATCAAAGATTTGCTCCTTCTTTTCTTGGTGCGTTACTACGATGGTATACCGTCTAGGGATAAAAGTCAAGAATATGATTTTTGTGACAAGTTTTTTATAAAAGGTGGGGTAAAGAACGTGTTAAAGGTTTAATTGAGAAAATGTTTGTTAACATGTCTCATGCCTATGGAAATGGTGTACCAAACTGGACGATCTTAGAACTTTTATCCCCTACGGATTTCCGTTCGAAGATGTCCGTGCGGTGCTCAGTTATTCGTGATGTGGTAATGTCATTGTCAACGGTTATTTGTGCTATAAATGCGAAATTGTTGCGTCTCAAAACCTAAGTCTAATTCCAACGCCCTCTTCAAAATAAGAATCATAAGCAGCGGTGAGTAGAATATTCTTATTAAATTCATATGAAAGTTGTAAACGATACTCTTTATCGGTATTTGCTAACCATTCAAATTTTATACGCTTAGTTAATTGTAGATTGGATTTTAACCCAAAGCGGACATGTCCTTTTGTGTCAATGCGTAGGTCTGATTCGATGAGCATTGGAAGCATATAATTTATGCCGAATACTCCAGTATTTTCGGGCCCTTCATCTTCACGCTCTAAATTGGCCCCTATATAGGCGCTGAAAAAGCGTGTAAAGCTTCTTTTATATGCGATATCAACATCATATTCTTTGCTATAGTTATAATCATACTCAACTTCAAAAGCGTTGCGGGTATTTGAAGCACGAAACATTCCCATTGTCATGTTATATAAAGCTGATACGTCTAGTAAGAAATACCATGTGTCGTGCGACAGTTTATTAAATGTTTTAGGGGTTGCGGTTGTTGTTTTTTCATAAGAGACTGAACGGGCCATGCCGGCTTTCATATGATAAAGATTATGACAGTGGAAAAACCAGTCTTTTTCTTCGTTTGCTTCAAATTCTATTTCAATCTTGCTCATTGCTGGAACATTAACCGTGTGTTTGAGAGGGCTTCTTTCTCCTTGCCCGTTAAGTACGCGAAAAAAGTGGCCATGTAGATGTATTGGATGATGCATCATCGTTTTGTTATTGAGTAAGAATCTAACGTTTTCGCCTTTTCTTATCATGATTTTACTAGACTCAAGCAGTGTTTTATTATTGAACGACCAGACATAACGCTCCATATTTCCAGTTAAGTTTATGGTTAATTTTCTTTCTGGCCTTTCAGGAGATAAACTTGTGTTTTTTGTTGCCCGAAGGGCTTTATAGTCTTTCATATACTCTATAGGCTGTTTCTGCATCGTCATTGCTTCATGATGCATCAAGTGTTTTTTGCCGTTACCGTTATGCATAATGTTAGAGCTACCATGCATACTGTTATGCATGCTGTGATGTAGTAAAAACAAGTTTGGTCTAGGAATGTATGGGGCAAGCACCTTTTTGCCCGAGCCTATAAAAGTAGAGCTATGGCCCACGCCATCTTCAGAGGTTGCACGAAACTCATAAGCTTTATCATCTGAAACTTTTACAATAACATCGTATGTTTCTGCTATTGCGATGAGGAGCCGTTTGCTTTTTTGGGGTTCAACGTCAACACCATCAGCAGAGACTATTTTCATAGGTCCACCTGCAAATTCAATCTTGAAATAACTTGAAGCCGCTGCGTTAATAAGGCGTATTCGTATAGTTTCGCCTGGTTTTGCATCTAGGTGTGAGATTTGTTTGCCGTTGGTCAGAAACGCGTCATACCCTATGTCAGACAAGTCCATAGGACCCATACGAGTCCAGGCTCCGCGTAATCGATTTTTTATAGCTACTCGACCGTTTTGTAGTACTTTGTCCCAAGATTGAACAGAATTTTTCTTCAGGGCATAATAGTCTCCATCTTTTTTTAGATTTGCCAGAACATTCTCGGGTTTTTCATTTGTCCAGTCAGACAGCACTACAACATAGTCTCTGTCTGTTTTGATGGTCTCACCTCCAATTGGATGAAAAATAAGAGAGCCGTACAAGCCTTGTTGTTCTTGTAAGTTTGTGTGAGAGTGGTACCAGTATGTACCTGAGTGCTTCACTTTAAATTGATAGGTAAATGATGATTTTGACTTTATTGGTGGTGTTGTCAAATAGGGAACTCCGTCTTGGTTGTTTGGAAGGAGAACACCATGCCAATGTATAGATGTTTCTTTATCCATTTTGTTATGGAAAGTAACCATGAGGGTGTCTCCAACTGTTGCCTCGATCGTTGGTGCTGGAATTTGTTTGTTTATGGCGAGAGCGGTTACGGGTTTTCCGGTAAAATTTACCTCTATCTCATCTATATCGAAGTGATATTCAACTGTTTTTGTATGAGCTATAAATGTTGCTGGTATTGCGATTGATAAACAAATAACTTTTTTGAATTTATTCACGGACTATTCCAATTCGTTGTGAAATATAAGCATTTTATTACCATTTCAGTTTTAAACTAAATTGGAGTTAATTATCAATAGATAGCGAGAGATTGCAGCAGAGATGTCATCCAATGTAGATGCAGATGAATCCTGTCTTATTACGGCTAAAACCGTTCTGGATTTGGCTAAAAGGGCTAAGGAGATTTTCTTGAGTTCGAGGATGGAGGAAAAACAGCAACTTTTGAATTTCGTATTCTCGAACTTACAGCTCGATCACGATAAGCTGCTTGTAGAGCTTCGAGAGCCCTTCAATATGATAGTAAATTTAAGTGATCGACCTGAGTGGTGTGCCCATTTGGACGATTATCGAACTTTTTTGACAGGTGGGGTTATTGTAGATGACATGCGGGCGGTGCTGGTTTGAAGTTATAATGTTGCTTCGGTTACTGTGCTAAGTTTTGGGCTAAAAGTTTTTTTGTTGCCTTTTTATTTGTGTTGAGTTCTATTTTTGTTGTTCAAGCTGAGAGGGGGCGTAGTTGACGCGTTTGATTTGCATGGGTGCAGGAACGTGGGTAGGCCAAATCTATTTCGCAACTGTTAAGTTGTTTTTGAGATTGGATTGAGTCATCTAGAGAGGATTTATTCAGAGCTGCATATGGGAGTGTTTATGGTTAGGAATGTTTAGGTAGAAGTTTCTTTTCAGGCGGTGTTTCGCGTAAGATTTTGATTGCATCCTTGAATTCTTGGGATTCAAAATTTTTGATGGCTTTATTAAACATGGCTCTTCCAAATTTTAATAGGGACTCTGGTTTATTCAAGGTAACGTTTTTTAACCACCATTCTTTTAAAAAAGCCTTATACGAAGGAATTTTTAATGTTTTGTAGAAAGGCATCTTTGGGTCAATCCTTCTTAAAAGGTTCGATCCAAAGTTTATTAAAGCTACTTGTTTCATTAGATACAATCGAGCTTTTTCTTTCAAGGTTGGTTTTCGTTCGAGGTAAGTTCTCAGTAAGATTTCTTCATGGTTGGAATCAAAACAATAAAAAAGACTTACTGTTGCAATGTCAAAATATGGATCTGATTGAGCCGCTGATTCATAATCAATGGCCTTGAGGCCATCTCCAAAAAAAATAAGATTATCTGGATTCAAACCAAGGTGACATGGGGCAGAGACAATGTATGGTGTAACTGTTTTCTGTATAATGGCAAGGTTGTTTTCGATGCTTTCCAGGGGTATTATGGCTCCATGGGGAGTAATTTTATGTAGTTTTCTTCGGACTCGATTAATAGCATCAGTGGTCTTTTGTAAGCTTTGGCTTGAGTGCATCTTTTTCAAAAGGTGCCCCAACATGCTGCATAATTCTTTAGACTGTAGTTGCTGATAGGTAATAGGCTGGGAAGAAATATATTCCATGATGATGACGGCGTCTTTTTCATCCATAAAATAGATGTGGGGTCCGTACCCATTTTCTGATGCGATTCTGAATCCTCTCATTTCCTCTAGACATCTTTCTGGTGTTTCGTGTGCCATAAAACGAATAACATATTTTTTGGCACCATCAGTGACAGTAAAAAGTTTTGCGCCAGACATGCCACCTTTAAGCGCTTGTGCAGTAACAGTCCCAGGAAGCGATAATTTGTCTTTCACTACTGACGCTGCGTATTTTTCGTCGATGCGACGTGTTTCACAAGAACAGAGAGCCAAAAGCATTGCTGTGATAGTGCAGAGTTTTATCGTGTTATTCATAGGATTCCTCTTTTTGATGGTCTAATTGATGGTCTAAAACAAAACTACCAAAAAAATAGGTTTGAAATCAATGATGTTTGGGACCAAATGAGTGGTCCTTGTTGTTGTTATGGTGTATTATATTGTTAATTGTTGTAGATCATGGCGTGTTTTTTAAGAATTGGTTTTTTGATGTCTATAAATATGAGATTTGCTCCAGACTTGGTTTTAAGGAACTTTTCCGAGCATTTATCTGGAGAAAAACACAAAGAAGAGTGTGTTCCGCAAGGTATGAAAGAAGGAGCATGCAATGTTTGAATGGGTAAGTACTATGCTGAAAGCGTTCATTTTTTCTTTATTGGCTTCATTGGGGTTTGTTTCGAATACATCAGTGCAAAAGATTTCTTCAATTCACGAAATTAAAAGCCAACTAGAATCTGTTTCACAAGAGACCTGGGTTATTTTTGATGTTGACGATACGCTTACTTACAAAGCTTCTAATATTCTTTTTCAGCCGTGGTTTCGTAAAACTGAAGTGGGTAAAAAATTTCGGGCTCAACTTATAAAGCATAGCAAATCTCAAGAAGATCCTCTAGTTTACAAAGGACATGTTTTAACCAAAAGAATGATTAATAATGTTGATCAACCAATTGAACCAGGTGTAGTCAGTCTTATTAAAACATTACAGGGGCGGGGACTTACTGTTATTGCCCTTACGCATTGTGTAACTGGTTTTTTAGGTGGCACTATTATTCAAAAATTGCGGTATGAAAAGTTGCTTGAGGTTGGCATCGATTTTAGTTCAAGTTTTAAGCAACAAGAAATCATCTTTGATGATTTAACGTCTTCTCGAGGTCGTCATCCGATGTTTTACAAAGGCATTTTAATGACCGATATGTTTACCAAAGGCCAGGTGCTGGGCAAATTCTTAGATGTCATGAAGCTGAAACCTAAAAAAGTAATTTTTTTCGATGATAACGAATCCTATGTAAAATCTGTTCAGGAGGAAATGGAAAAGCGAGGGATTATTTTTAAAGGCTTTGTTTATCGAGCAATTGATACACTGCCTCCGAAAGACTTTGATCAAAAGATTCTTGATTATCAATTAAAATATCTTAAAGAACATGACGAAATTATTTCTGATAAAGAGGCTCGAGAGGCTGTTTACTCTGAATAATTTTAATTTGGGTAAGGGGAGAAAGTGGCGCGTCCATTTGGACGATTTGCGAACTTTTTTGGGTGGTGGAGTTTATCCTGATTGTTGGCATATTCCGGGTGGTGAAATAGATAAAGGTGAGCAAGCAAAAGATTCAGTAATTCGAGAGGTAAAAGAAAGGTAAAGCAAATGTTTAAATTGTCACCATTTGTTAACGTTATTCTAAAAAAAGAAAATCAAGTGTTGTTGATAAAAAGAGTTGATAGTGCGAAGTGGTACCCAGGCTTCTTTTCTTTCCCCGGCGGAAAAATCGACGGAAATGAAACGGTGCTGCTTGCCTCGATTCGAGAGGTAAGGGAAGAGTTGGGAGTTTCGCTTGATCCTAAGGGTTTGAGCGTCGTTCATGTTTGTCACTACAGAAAAGAAGATGGTTTTGAAGGGCTAGATTTTTTTCTCCAGGCTCAGGAGTCCTCCTGGTCTGGGGAGTTGCATAACATGGAACCGGAAAAGCATGAGTGTATTGAGTGGATAAATTTAGATAAACTTCCTGATAATCTTATTCATATTCATAAACATGCGTTTCAGGAAATCAACAAGGGTTCTTTTTATTCAGAATTTGGTTGGTAAATAGCACTTAAGATTTAAATTTTTTAAAATACTCTTCTTTGCTGGTGGAAATATTTATCTTGTCTTTGTCAATCAAGCCATAGATTGCCTTTTCATTTTTCTCAACGTAAGCCCAAGCCCGATCGCCGTAACTATAATGCCACCACTCATAACCGTAATTGACCAGACCAACTTTTGATGCGGCACTTAGGAGCAGAATTCTATTTTTGCGTTGCTTTTCGGTAATGTTCTCCGTTAGCGTTTGAGCTTGAAGATTTGGACCAATAGCAGTGTCATGCCTACCTAAGTCCAATAAGCTCTTGGTTCCATCATCATTAAAGATAAAGAGCGTAAAATCAATTGCAGCACCTGTGCAATGCACTGGAACATTGTCAATGTAGGGGGATACAAATATGCTGGCCTGCATATAAGCTTTTTCAAGATCACCATGATCAAACTGCCTTACCAGCTCTCTAAATTTTTTATCAAAATATTCTTTTTGTTTCCACAATGGACGGTAGCCTTGGGCAAAGGCTATCCCAATATTTTTGGGAAGACGTTCAAGCAGCAACAGCAATCTTTCATAAAGTCCTATTCGAACTTTTCCATTATCTGGATGTCCAGCATCATATGTTTTATCGAATTCTGCAAATGGAATAATTCGCTCATTATTTACTTCTTTTAAATCAACGAGGTCTTCGCCACATTCGTCGATATCTATGCTTTTTATCTCTGGACTAGCAATGGGTAAGCGCAAAATTTTAAACGAATTTTCTTGGATATTGAGTTTTTTTATCATAATGAACTTTCATGTTGCACGTTGTATTCAAATTTTACGCCAATACCTTCTCTTTTATATTCTACAAAGCCAAATTTCTTATACATGTTGACGGCGTTTGTAATCCAGACTCTAGTACCAGTAAGAATACGCTTGGTTTCTGGCGCTAGAGTTAAAATTGAAAAGATAAGAGGCCTTGCCAATCCAAGCCCCTGGGCTTTGGGTGTTACTGCTATGGGCTCTAGAAGAACGTCTCCCTCTTTATACACATCAAATTCTGGGAAAACTTTGGTTAGCATAGGGCTGATGTAAAAAGCTGAGAATCCCAAGAGGTGCCCATTGCCATCTTTTGCAGTAACAAAGTAGTATTCGAAGGGAGCTTTCTTCATTGACTGAGCGGTTGTTTTGAACCATTCACCCCATTGGTGTTTAGAAAACTCAACGCGTTTTTCTCTATCTAATTTTGCGTTGGCGACAAAGGGGTTTTCGCCCGATTCCTCTTCTTTCCCAGTTTCTGGTGGAGGCCCAAGAAGATTGAGGTATTCTTTCTTAATTTCAAAATTTTCATCAAGCAAACAATCTTTTACTTCATCGGCAAATGCTTCTGCTAATATAGGTAGTGCTTGCTTTTGTAGGTTAACCATAGTTGAGTGGTTTTTTGTTTTATACCATTCTAAAATTACAGGGGACCCATTGAAGAGTATTGGCTTTTGGTTCTTATCAATGGCATCCAATGTTCCTGTTTCGAGGGAGCTATTATCTAACCTTTTTTCCATGGCCGAATCCTTTGCTTTTTCGATTTTGTATTGCACAAATTCTATGCCTTTGAAGGTAAAATTTTGATTAAATCTCATGTTCGCTTTTTCCATAACGCGGATTGATGCTTTATGCTCAGGTGTTGTGGCTGCAGTAATCGCTTCTAAATTGGTGTTTTCAAAGGCCCATTTGACGATTGCTTGCACCGCCTCTGTCGAGTATCCCTTGCCCCAGTGTCTTTTGTGAAGTATATAGCCCGCATAAGCTGTCTTGTGGTTTTCTGTTGAACTAAGGCCTATTCGGCCAACGAAATCACCGGTGTCATTTTCGAAAGCTGCCCACTTGCTGAAGCCGTGTTTCTTTTGATCTTCGATGAAGTGTTGCAGCATTTCTTTGACTGATTTCTTGTTTATGTTTCCCATGAATAACTCAATGGGTGCTTTGATTTGTTTCATTACATCGGGATCAGAATAAAGTTCATACAGCATTTCAAGATCACCTTCTACAAATGGACGGAAATAAAGTCTTTTACTTTGCAAGATTATATTCTTTGGCGGTGTTGTTATGTTTGACGATACCTCGGGATATCGTTGTTCTTTTTTGTTCAGCAACGGTGAAGGTTTTCCTTTGAGGTATTTATCAAAGAATTCAACAAGATATGCTCTTGTAATCTTTGTTGCACGGAAGCCATCAATTTTGCCTTGTAGAATCCCAAGATTGCCGATCAAACCTGTTAAAGACGAAAGAATGGATGCTTGTTTAAGCAAGGCAATATCTGTGAAGTCTAGATGCTTAGTGCCATTAATAATGAATGCATGGGCTTTGCTTCCTATTGATTTTGTAAGTTGAATGATAGAGAAGTAGACCAGTGATCTAAAATCTTGATCTTCTCTTGGAGTTTTTATTTTGAAACCAGACTTGGTGCTATATGATGATGGGCCATAACCCATTTTTTTGATGCTTTCGTTGAGCAAGAACATAACGGGCTTCTCAAAAGTTCTAGCCCTATCTGAACCGAACAAACCACCGTCAAGGTCAACACCGGCTTTTATACGAGAATCTCGTCGACACATTTGAATTGCTGTTGCTCCGCCAAATGAATGCCCAAACATACCAATGTGTTTTCGGTCTAAACGTTGATAAAATATGGATTTTATATTGTTGTTAAGAGATTCCAGTTGATTTAGAACGAATTGAGCATCTGAGATCCAAGTTTCCATTTCTTTATCAAATGCTTTTTTCGTTTTGTTGAAGGTTTCATTTTTTGTTATTTCATTTGCAGCTTTTGTAGCGCTAATTATACGACCATCGGGAAATTTGGTTAAAATACTGTTGTAGGTATGATTTATCCCAACAACAACATAACCATGGCTAGCAAGCTCTTCACATTGAGCGGTATTGCTATCATAGTTGCATGCTTTGGCTCCATGAGAAAAAATGATAACCGGAAATACTTTGCTCGAATCAATAGTAGAATTTGGCCTTGCATATGTAAATATTGGACGAGATGCTCCTAGAAGCCACAGAAGCTTTTCGTTTTTTCTGAGATGTTCAACAAGATCTGGAGCCCATGGAGTCGATGGTTTTTGTGGAAGGTTGTCTGTTGATGGGTACCATATTTTGACCATCAGTTCTCTATTTGGATGTGTTGGATCGTCGCTGAATATTTCTTTTTTTGCCCTATCAACCCAGTGATATGTTTTTACTCCAACGGCATGCTGACCAGTTGGTTTTGGGAAGTGGAATGGCGGCTGAAACCAAATAAGATAGGCAATCAGTCCCGAGGCCAGAATTGTTATTCCTAGTGATGTGTAGATGAAGTATCTCAAGATAGATTTTAGGAAAGAGCCGTTTTTAAGCATGTTTCACCTCGATATTTTGTTGGAATTTTGTCTTATCAATTATATTGAAATGACCGTTAAATAGCAATTTAGTGAAGAAAACCGGATGTTAGAGTGTAAACAGCCTGACTAAAAACGGTGTCATCAAGAAAAATGATGACACCGCCATACTTCGTTATTCTAGCCTGCTTTGTTCAAGCTTTTTGCTACTTTTTGAAGCTTGTTTGAGCTATCCATGTTGTACTCCAGATGCATCCATTGATCCGGATTCATTCTGAGATGTGGCTCCAGGGCAGGGTTTTTATCTATTAAGAAATCGCATGCCGTATAGGCTGCTATGGCTTTCCTGTTTGTAGGCCTTGTGCACAGAAAAACGCGCTTCACAGAAGGAATGATTTTAACAACAGAGGCTATGAGAATTTTTGCAATTCCAAGGCCACGCTTTTCGGGAATGACTCCTAGGTGTGTCATTTTTATTGTGCCAGAATCATAGTTTTGTGTAACATAAAACATAGCAAAACCTACGATGATCTTTGTTTTTTGGTTTCTTGTGACTACAAAAAGATGAAGGTCCTCTGCTCCAAAATTAGAGTAATCCATTGTATAGAACTCTTCTATGATTAGTCTCATTTTGTCTTCGACAGTCTTCCAGCCTTTGTTCTTGAGCGCCTCTTTGAATGCTTTCCAGGCATCGGCTTTTGGCCCTTGACCGAACAGACGTTCTAGAGGTTTGCAGTATTTGTTGTGGACCTCTTCGTTTGGGTTTGCCTTCAGGAAGTCTACCTCTACTGGTGTAAAAGATTGTGCTCCGATATCGACTAACTCTTTCATGTATTGTGAAAAAATTGCATCTTTTACGTGAGTTAGTCTCCACTCAATAATTACATCGTTGTTTTGTTTATCTTGCGTTTGCAATAGGCCAGATGTTTCTAGTGGAATGGCTTTTGTTATATTAGTGATCCATTCAGATTTCTTATTTTTATACGTCATTTTCTTGCTTTCAAAATTAATGTTTTTTTTATGTTTGCATGAGTTAAACATAGCCATTGTTGCAGCACAAAATACTAGAGCTACAAACAACGCCATGCGATTAGCATAAATCATTTGTTTATTCCTATTAATTGGGCACAAAAATACCCTATTACTATTTATTTAATCGAAAAAAGTGAGCCTCAACAATCTTGATTGATTATCTTGGCGATTGAGAACTATTACTGAGAAACTTTCATAAACTATCCCCTGCAGCCGTTTCGATGGCGCATAATTCTTCTTTTTTTTGGGATTTTTCAATTTATAACCTAACATTTTCATTATTACACGAAACTTGCGATATGGCAAAAAATGGTTGTTTTTGAAGAGTTTTGGCAGTTTTTTGAGCTTAGAGCTTTCTTAGCAGGGTTTTCCTGAGTTGCGTGGTAAACTACTAACGAATGATGTATTGTTTGTTTAAAAAAGTGAGAATGAGGTGTTTGAATGATGCAAAAAATGCAGCCCAAAACTTGCTTGGACGAGCTCAGGACAGAATACGATGATTTGATTCTAGAAGACGATTTAAAACGCTTTGTCCATAAAGTCGACAAGTTTTTAGAAAAATTTAAAAGTAGGCTTGTCTTAAAAAAAGTTTGTTTGCTTATTGACGAAATGAGGGTGACTGATAAGGCTGAACTTGGGGATGCCAAAAAAGAATTACTAGATGTTCTGGCAAAGGAATATGAAGAAATACAGCTTTTCTGTAAAAAAGAAAGCATCGTATTGCCTAAAGAATATATCGAAGCTTATGAGTATAAAAGGAAGTTTTCTGGTTTGGGTGTAGTAGGAAGTCAGTTTGGAGCTTTAGTTGGCATACTCAATTTTTTGCTTTCAGAGGGGCATATCTCTATTGTTAAGAAACTTGCTACGGTTTCTGTCGAAGGTGAAATAAGCCATTATTCATTTTATCCGAACTACTTCAAATGGCTACAGAAAAAAAGAGATCTGACAAAAAAAGTTTGGTATTGTTTTGACCAGTTGAGGCTACTAGAAGAAACGCATTGTTCTCTTGAGCCAGAGATGGTTTTTCTCGAGGATAAAGAAGTATTGGCTTGGAGAGAGATGGTTGCTATTGGGGAAGATCAACAAAAAGATGTTAATGACTATAAGCCGCTAATCAAAATATTGTATGACTATACGAGAGAATATTTGTTCTGCCAGGGGGTTGGATCAATTGGGGTTTTTGAATTTGATTATTGTTATGAGGTCGTTGATGGAATCGGAGGGGGAGTGGTATCTTCAGGCGATAAGGAAATGGTGTTAGAAGGAAATGAGGCAAAATTACTTTATCGTGTTGCGGAGATAGGAAAAAAGGTTAATTGGACTGATCTGACAGATAGAGATTTTCCAAAAAAGGGTAACATCGATTCTGCCAGGCGGGGGCTGAACGATGCATTTAAAATAACATTTATGCTTCAGCAGAAAGTACTGCCATCAGATGGGGGATATATAAAATTAGACGATTCTGTTTCAATAAGGCTTGTGAAATAGGGTTATTCATAACAAAGAAATTGTTTTGCATTTTGTGGGCCTACGTGGGCCCACGCTTGTTTCTATACGATAGAGCTATAGTTAGTTTCATGCTTAAAACAAGAGGTGAAGATTATGCAGAACAAGGTAACTGAAATTCAAATTACGCCAGTCAAACCCAGAGAGGGTTTAGTTGGTTTCGCGAGCTTTATTTTTGATGATGCTTTTTATTGTTCTTCTATAGGAATCTATACTCGCCCACAGGGAGGGTACAGGTTGACATATCCTATTCGTAAGCCATCAGCTAATAATTTACATATTTTTCATCCGATTAACAAAGAAGTTGCTCAGATGATTGAAGAAGCTGTCATTAGCAAATACGAAGAGGTAGCGGCGATATTTTAGGTTTTAATTGGATTGAGACAAATGAAATTAAAAATTAGCATCAAATTCCAGCCTCTGCCCGACAAGGATTGCGAAATAAATCATCAACCGTTGGTTGATTGGTTTGGGTTGTTGCTCGAAGAACAGGAGATGAAAGATGTGTGCGAAAAAGAAGGAAAATGTAAAGAAGCTAGAGGAGAAGGGGCTGAAAAACTCAAAGGCAATCGAAAAAAATGATTATTCCGACTTTAAAAATCTATGTAATGAACTAAAAAACACCGAAAAGGATATTCTTAACGAAATTGACAAGCTTGGTTATGGATCATTGACCATAGAAGAGTTCGCAGTGCATTCAGCAGACGGACTACGTGGACAACTTGCAATGTCAGAATTTCTTTCTTTGCAAAAGCGATGTGAAGACCTTTTAATTGACAGGGAAAACCTGAAGAATGTTGTTGTTGTTGAACCTTCGAAACTTCCGGAGATAATTGATATTGTTGAAGGAATTTTGGCTAACAACGATGAACGTCCAGTTTTCCAAATGTCTGGCCGACTTGTTTATCTCGTGAAAATTGCATGCATACCTGCCCGTAAAAAAGATGGGGTTAAAAGGCCGTGTGATTTAATGGTCATAAAGGCTGTAGACCAAGCTTTTTTAACTGTTTTTCTTACAAAGATTGCTAAGTTTGTGAAAAAAGATGGACGATCAAATAAGTATTATCTAATTGATTGTCCGGAGCGGATTGCTAGGTATCTTATTGCAAAGGGAGAGTGGGACATCTCTGTGTTAACTGGAATTATAAATGGTCCAACATTGCGTTCTGATGGGAGTATTTTGGACAAGCCAGATTATGACAAAGAATCAGGTTTATTTTTTGTCCCTGATTTAAATACCTTCGAAAAGATTCCTGAAAATCCGACAAAAGAAGATGCTGAAAAGTCTTTGGATAGGTTGCTATTTCTAATAAAAGACTTCCCCTTTGATGGTGATGCATCTAAATCAGTTGCGATTGTTGCAATTTTAACTGCTTTAATTAGAAAATCTATTTCTGCAGCCCCATTAATTGGTTTTACTGCTCCTAAGATGGCGAACGGCAAAACCTTATTGGCAAATGTTGTTAGTTATATCGCTACGGGAAAGTCAAATAGTGTTATGGCGCAAGCTGAAAACGAAGCTGAAGAGAAAAAGCGCTTACTTGCTGTTTTAATGGAGGGAGACTCTGTTATTTGTTACGACAATATTGAAAAACCTTTTGGTAGCGCAGCTCTCTGTGCTGTATTGACACAACCCGAATATAAGGATCGTATTCTAGGAAGTAGCGAGACCAAAACAGTTTTGACTAATGCGACTTTCTTGGTAACTGGAAACAATTTGACCTTTGTTGGCGATATTTCTACAAGAGCTTTATTATGCAAGCTTGATTCTAAGGTAGAGTCCCCCGAGAAACGTACTTTTGATGTTGATATCATTAAGTACATTCAAGAGAATCGGGGGACTCTTGTTCGTGATGGGTTAACTATTCTTAGGGCGTATCATGTTGCAGATTATCCCAAACAAGCATTGGAGCCATTTGGAAGATTCGAGAAATGGGGTCGTTGGGTGAGATCATCGGTTGTATGGCTAGGGATGGCTGACCCGTGTAAGAGCAGGGAGTCTATCGAAGATGCCGATCCCATTAGATGTGCATTAGGCGCACTTTATAGCTGTTGGCACCAGATTTTTTCTGACAGAGCTGTAAGGGCAAACGAAATTATTGATGCTTCAATTAATCATAAAGAAATTGAGGGAAGAGAAGGCTTGCTGGAGGCTATTCAGGAGCTTGTTTCTGGAGGAAAGGGGACTGTTAATGTGCGCTCGCTAGGAAAGGTTTTATCTAGGCATAGGGATCGAATAGAGAGCGGCTTTTGTCTTGAGAAAATGCCGAAATATCAAGGTACAACCCGATGGCGAGTAAGAAAAGTCGTTGAAGAAAAAGGGTGACTTTGGTGGACATGGTGGATTTGTTTTTGAGCGTTTCGGAAAACTATGCGTTGCGTTTTTTATGTATATCTTGCTTGACCTGCAATTATAAAATCCACGAAACACACCATATACACCAAATAAAAACAGAAAGGGATACGTATGTCGTTACTCGATGCAGCCATTCAAACAGGGCTAAATCCAAAAAAAGTTGCCTCAACTAAGGGGGGAGAATATCACTCTTCTTGTCCTGAATGTGGGGGCAAGGACAGATTTTTTATCCAGCCAAACAAAAAGATGAAAAAGTGTTGTGGGTATTACTGTTGTCGTAGGTGTGGTATATATGGTGATTCGATTCAATTTTATCGAAAGTTTCATGGGATGTCTTTTACTGAAGCACTATCGTCTTTAGGTATTTCCGATTTTTCTTCTAATAATTTATCTTCCATAGTTTTAACGTCTAATAAGAGATTTGAAGAAGCAAAATTTGAACCGGTTCTGCTGGCACCTCCAAAAAAAGAGTGGTCTAGGAGGGGGTTGCTATTTGTTGAAGAGTGCAATGAAAATACCATAAAAGATTCTTTTGCGTTGCAATACTTGGCAAAAAGAGGTCTCCCTCTAGATGCTGTTGTGAAATATAAAATTGGTTACAATTTAGTTAATAGGTTTGATGATCTTTTTGATTGGGGCATTGAAGATGCTGCCAAAAAGTCAGTTTGGCTGCCTCGGGGGATCGTGATTCCAATGTTTGACGAAAAAGGTAATGTGGTTCGCATTAAAATTAGACGTTCTGATTATGATGATCGATCAAAGTTTGTGGTAGTGTCAGGAGGAATTAATGGTTTTGGGTTGGTTGGTAATATTAACTGTGAGGTTATGGTTGTTGTCGAGTCAGAGCTTGATGCGTATGCTATTCATCATGCGGTTGGAGATTTTGTTTTTGTTGTTTCAGCAGGAAGTTGCATTACCAATCCTGATAATGTGACAGATTTTTTAGCGAAAAGGACAAAGAATCTTTTGATTTGTTGTGACAATGACGATGCAGGAGAAAAAATGTTTGAAAAGTGGAAAAGGTTATATAATCATGCAGAGAGATTTTCGACTCCTATTGGCAAGGATATTGGAGAATATGTTGAGAGCGGAGGAGATGTAAGAATGTTTTTTTCCAGAGTATTAGAAAGGGTTTGCAATGAATGATGTGGTGCAAAAAGGTTGGTTGCCGAAAGATTTTTGTGAAGAGTTTGATTTTATATATAATTTGGAGGAGTATCTTCGTCAACCAAATTCCTTCATGTTGGAGCCTTTTGCTTTTTCACGAGGAATAACCGTGAGTGACATTGAAAATTTGGCTTTGCTTAATGATGAAAATTCCGATAGGTTGTTGCCATATTTTTGCCATAGAGCGATAAAAGAGATATATGACAAACTTCCTCCTGTAGATGAACTTTTTGCTATGTTTTATCGGGATAATGAGGGGCGTTGTTGGCAAGAATTACATTGCTGGGACGGGCAGCAATGTAAGGTAAATAGGGAAGAGTGTTTTGGGAGTTGCTAGTATTTGAAAAGTAATCTTTTACATATTTAACATCTCCTTGCGCCATGCCATCATAAGTTGCATGCGTTTACGCTCTATCATTGCTTCTTTTGTGTACATCCCGTGTTTATAATTTGCCTGAGAGGAACGCAATTTTCCGTTAGTAGTTTTGGCGCCAGTTGACTTGCCACCATGAAGGCGACATCGACCGTTAGCCATTGCGGGCTGACGACATGGTTTGTTATTGTTTTGACGGGCTTTTGCGCCACATAGTTTTATGTTGGAGAATGGGACATGGGGTGCACATTTACTTTTTTTCACTTTCCCCTCCCCCCGGTTCTGAGATCACCAATTATTGCTTGCCCACCATCAGAAACGTTAACGTGTTGAACGGTTATTTTTTGTTGTCCTTTTCGTCTATAGCGATTTAAAGCTTCTAGAGTTTCGTTAAACGCTCGACTTAATTTAGTTGCTCGATTGATATTAAGATCGGTTTTCTTTTCTGTTTGTTCTGAAGGGTTAGCCCCAGCAAGGCAGTTCATTATGTGATTTTGTAAAACGATTAAACGAGAACAGAGCATTCCCTCCATAGCGTCTCTTGGATTCAGTTCTAAAAGTGCTCCACTGATTGCGTTTGCGGAAGATGTGAATCCCCTAGGATTAATAAGTGCATCCATGGCTTGACTTATAAGTAATTCTGAAAATTCATGACAGCTTGTACCTGTAGCTTTTAATATGATTTTCGTTTGAATTTCTCTCTTTTGCGTGTTAGACAGATCACTGTTCTTGAAATCCATTGATAGATCAACTGTTTTTCCCTTGGTGGTTGTTTTGAACTTGAAGTTTCCCTCGCTATTTTGTGTAGATTGGAGTTTGTTTTTTTCTTGCATTTTTACCTCCTTTTTGTGTTTTTATAGAGCATAACAAAGGTTTCAAGAGAAACATAGTTGGGCAGAATGGTTGTGATTTGTTGATAGATCGCCGCCTTTTTAGGCTTTATTTGAACAAATTAACGATAAAATTATACTATAAATGGGTGTGTAAGGCTTAATCAGGATAAATATTGGATAAAATGCTAACTAAGGGCTAATCATGGATTTTGTGGAAAGAAACAGTATAAGGGTTATTTTAATAAACGATAAAAAAGAGCTTCTTTTGATGTGTGTAGAAGACAAAAAGACTACTTCTGCAGATGGGACATATAGCGGACCATTTTGGGTTCTCGTTGGTGGAGGAATGGAGCCCGGTGAGGATATCAAAGAGGCAGCCTTTCGTGAGATTCATGAGGAGGCAGGTCTTGCCAAAGAAGACGTCGAATTAGGTCCAATTGTATGGCATGACGAAGTTCACATGGTTTTAGCAGGCACGCCAACGCACATAAACGAACAATACATAGTTGCAAAAGTAAAAACGAACAACAACAAGATATCAAACGAAAATTTCACCGATTGGGAAAAAGAGGTTGTGAGAAAAGTTGATTGGTTTTCCCTTGAGCAAATAAGAAACATTCCTGAGATTGTTTACCCTCTGTCTCTTATGGATTATTTACCAGATGCTTTAGATGGAAAGTACCCAGAAAAACCAATTAATATTAATCCGAGTGAGGTTAAGCATGGCCGAAAATAAAATAATCGAAACAATAGAACTTTTTCCAAAGATAAATGCCGAGCTGATTAAGTTGTTAAGGAGTTTAAGTCCAGAGGAATGGGTAAAAGAAACAGTGTTGCCGGGAAGATCGGTTAAAGATATTGCATCGCATATTTTTGATACATCGACTAGAAAGCTTTCTATGCAGCGCGATGGCTACTATTCAGAAAAGCCTGAGATTAATAGTTATCAAGATCTTGTTGATTTTATACAAAAATTGAACAGTGATTGGATTAAGGTTTCTAGGAGATTTAGCCCAAGCGTTTTGATAGTCCTTTTGGAAGTTGCAGATAAGTGGCTTTATGATTTTATGAAAACATTGGATCCCGTGGGCAAGGCTGAATTCAATGTGGCATGGGCCGGAGAAGAAGAATCTACAAACTGGTTTGATACCGCTCGTGAATATACCGAAAAATGGCATCATCAAATGCAGATTAGACTTGCTCTTGGTAAGACTGGAATAAACTCTCGGGAACTAATGTTTCCTGTGATAGATACCTTTATGAGAGGCTTGCCGTATGCGTACAGAGATGTAAAAAGAGATGGCACCGTGAAGGTTGAAGTTACAGGAGAAGCGGGGGATATTTGGTATTTGATTAGACCTGAAGGAAAGTGGCAATTGGTTGACTCTTTGCAAGGTGTAGCTAGCGCTGGGGTTAAGCTTTCTGATGATATTGCATGGAAGCTATTCAGCGATACTGTTAAGAAGGAGGATGTTGAAGGTGATATTGAAATTTCCGGCGACAGGGAGTTAGCTTTGCCTGTTCTTGATATGAGAACGGTGATGAGATGAGTGATCCTGCAAAAAAACTTTATTTAAAGCTTGGAGTAGAGGGATTATCTGAATTAACCAGTGAAGAAAAAACAGCTGCAATGCTTGCTTTCTTAAAAAAGGAGATTTCGAGTACAGGGAAAATTTTAGATATTGCTTGTGGATATGGCAGATTGTCGATTCCTCTGAAACAAGCTGGATACTCTGTTTATGGTATAGATTTATCACCGAATCTAGTTGATGCGGCTAAAGAAAATGCGTTGAATTCTTGTGTTGATATCGGTTTTAGGTTGGGAGATATGCGAGACCTGCCATACGAAGATAATTTCTTTGATACCGTTATTTGTATGTGGACATCTTTTTGTCACATGCTTAACAAGAAAGATCAGGTTAAAGCGATTAGGGAAATGGTTAGAGTGGTTCGAAAGGGTGGCATTGTGATTGTTGATATGCCTGATCCTGAGAAAAATATTGAAGGGGGTTGTTTTATTGGTGATTCGAAGCATTTATTTAAGAATCAAATCAAAGATTGTGATGTTCTTTTATTTTTGCATACAAAACAATCTCTAAGTGATCTTATCGAAGAGGCTTTTGCTAAGCATGATAATGACCATGATGTAATTATAAAATATGAAAATATTGGCAAGAGTCGTAGATTGGTTTTGATATTAGTTAAATAGTGTTTTAGTAGCCGCCAGTAACTCATAACTGGCAATTAAGCGCGAAAAAGTTTTATCTCGTTTCAACTAAAGATATCTCTGCATACAATCTGGTTTGGAGTGTTAGATTTGGCAAAAACCTAATACTCTTTTAACAAAATCTCAGAGACATCCCTACGGGAAGACGTTCTTTTCTGCCCAAAAGGATACCCCACTGCTACAACTGCCGTGAGCAGTAGCGTTTCCGGCAATTCGAGCAATGAGTTCACTTTATCAGTGTTTTTCAAGATCTCTCCTAGCCATACGGCACCCAACCCAAGTACATGGGCCGCAAGTATCATATTTTGAATGCAGGCCCCCATTGCAAGAAAATCCTTCATTTCATGATACATCGCCTCTTTATCAATAAAAACAGCTATACAAGCAGAAGCGCTCTCAATTGTCTTTTGAGACTGGGTTAACTTTGCAAGTGCAAGGCGGACCTCTCCCTCTTGTATGATCACAAATCGCCACGGTTGATTATTCAGCCCTGACGGAGCCCAAGTGCCCGCGTTAATAATCTCGACCAGAAGGTCTCTTTTTACTGGCCGATCGGTGTATTGTCTCACGCTCCTGCGCGTATAAATTTCATCGAGCAACGCTTGTTTCTTTTGTTCAATGCAAAACACTGTCGATCCTTTCTAAGTTTAAAAAATTACTTTTGCTATCGTTTTCAACAAAACTATACATCCAAGCAAAAAGATAACCACTCCAGAGGCCTTGTTAATTTTACTAATCATGCGATTGGTTAATCTATAGCGCAAGAGTGAGGAAGAAGTCGTGAGAACAATCCACCACAGCGCAGACCCGAGAAAAACTCCAAGCACAAGCAAACCCACCTGAAAATAGCCGACGTTTTGTTCGAGTACATTAAGGCTTGTAAAAGCGGCCACAAAAGACAAAATCGTCACGGGGCTTGTAAGCGTTAAAGCAAAAGTCGAAACTGTAGCCATGAGGAGGTTGACCTTCGAAACAACCAAGACTGCAAAAGTAGGTGTTGTTCTTACAGCCATCGCTCCCAAATACATAAGATATAGCCCTCCGACAATGGACAAAATATTGGTATAAACCAATAAAAAATCCGAAACAATACTAACTCCAAAAGCGGCGACGAAAGCGTATGTTCCATCGGCTAAAGCAGCTCCAAGCCCAACTGCTAGTCCCATAAGTGCACCTTCTGTGAGTGTCCGACGAATGCACAAAAAGCCAATGGGGCCCAAAATTGCTCCAATTAAAAAGCCGATTATTATTCCCTTATGAAGCATTGTTCTCGTCCTTTAACAGATCTCTTTTCATGATAACTTCCAAATAATGCTTGTTAACGTCGTTTTTTTAATCTTTCGACAAAATTTTATAAATCCTGCTGGATTCTTTATTTTTTTTCAAATCCTCCAACACCATCTTAATGGCCTCCTCTACAATAGTAGACTTACATATACATCGTCCCTTCAACATTCGTCGCAGCATCAACCATCCATCCTCCAGCTGGTCTTTTACAACAACATCCAAACTAAATGTTGCCTTTTCCTTTTGTTCAGTTTTCTTTGTCATATCGCTTTCTCCTTTGATAAGGTCATACAGATATACACCATGGAATATATACATACTACAATAAAGGAATAAACCCGGAAAGTCAAGTGATAAAAATCGCCTAAACAGGCAGATTCTTGCAAGAGGATTAGTCGAATCAGGAAATTAAATTATTTAAAACTTCCTGATTCAATTATTTTATAGAAGAACAGGCCTATTGTGCTAGGCATTTGCCTAAAATGGTGTTTCTTATAAGCTTTCGTTAGGATGTGATAATGTTTAACAGGAGATAATGCAACATGGAAAAAACAGTAGTTTATGCTCGAGTATCAACAAAAAGGCAAGAGACACAAGGATATTCTATTGGTGCACAAAATAAATTTTTGAGGAAGTATGCGGCTCAAAATAACTTTGTGATTGTGAAAGAATTTGTCGATTCTGAGACAGCTAGAAAGTTGGGGCGTACAAAGTTCAATGAAATGTTGAAGTTTCTCAAGAAACATAAATCCGTGAACCATATAATAGTAGAAAAAACCGATAGATTGTTGCGTAATATGAAGGATTATCACACTATTGAGCAAATGATAAAGAATGACGGCCTGAGCGTCCATCTCGTGAAGGAAAACTCGTATTTGAGTAAAGACTCTCATACAGGCGAAATGTTTATATTCGGTATAAAATCTCTCATGGCAAAAAATCATTCAGATAATTCTGCAGAAGAATCAAGAAAAGGAATGATGGAGAAGGCTATGCAGGGAATTTATCCATCTTGTGCTCCGTATGGTTATATGAATGTACGTGAAGGGGATAAAAAAATTATAAAGCCACGCCCAGATGAAGCATCGTTTGTTAGGGAAATATTCGAATTATATGGCACAGGAAGCTATTCTTTGCAGCAGGTTAGAAAAATGATGCTTGCTAAGGGGATGAGGACAAGGAAAGGGAATCGTTTTTTAAAGAGCAAAATTGAAGGCATTTTAAAAAATGATTTTTACATAGGTGCGTTTGATTGGAAAGATTTTCGATGTGAGCACGCATCGCATAAGCCGTTGGTTAGTAAAAAACTTTTCTGGAAGGTGCAGAATATGCTTAGCAGTGGAAAAAAGAATAAGTCGAGAAAGGGAATGTTCCCATATTCAGGTCTTATGACTTGCGGGGTGTGTGGTTGTGCTCTTACAGGGGAAATAAAGAAAGAAAAGTATATATACTATCGATGCACTCGGTCAAAAGGCAATTGCAAGCAACCTTCTATTAAACAAGAACTTTTGGACAAAGAGTTCGAAGCTATTTTAGAAAAAATACACATTACCGAAGATATTCAGCAAAAGATTATGCAAGGATTGCGCGAAAGCTTTAAGGATAATTCGAAGGATTTTGAGGAGACCGTTGATCGAATTGAAAAACGATTGAAGCAAATTCGGATTTGGATGAGAGATTCATACATGGATAAGCTCAAAGGCAATATAACCGAAGAAGAGTGGAGAGAGCATAACGAACTCTGGAGGGCCGAGAAAGACGAACTATCTGCAAAATTGGCGACTCTAGAGAAGGATGACGAAAGCTTCTTGGAAAAAGCTGATTTAATCTTGGAACTCGCGAAAAACGCCTCTCAGCTGTTTAAACGCGCAGATGCGCCTAAAAAACACAAAATCCTCAAATTAATGGTTTCGAACTGTATCTACAAAAATGGAAACATAGATCTAGAACTGCGATTGCCGTTCAGTCTTATACTCAAAACATCAAAAAGTGGAAAATGGTGTGCCTAGCAGGACTCGAACCTGCGACCTAGCGATTAGGAATCGCTCGCTCTATCCACCTGAGCTATAGGCACAGATAAACGTTATTCTTCTTCGGAGTCAGTTTCGGATTCGGAGTCGGTTGCTTGGGAAGTATCGGTAAGATTTAAAATAACTTCTTCGTCTTTGTTGCTGTTTTCGAAGGTATTTTTCTGGTTTGTTTTATTCCCCTTGTTTCCTAGTATTTTGTTTAATACGTACTTTGCCGCGTTGTAAATTGCGAAAGGAAGGCCGACTGCAGTAAGGCAGATTACTACCACTGTAACGGTGTTTTCGATGGAAAATGGCGTGGTGGTGAGTTTTTGGTTTTCTAAAAAGAAGGTGCAGTTGTTCGGGGTATTGCTTAGAGGGTGACAGCATCTGTATAGGGTAGGGGGGGCTGTGAGCGATGGTGTCGATTGTACCCTGGTGCAGTCCCAACAATCCTCTGGGCATGGGAGGTCCATCGATGTATATCCCTCCGTTTTCCACTCATCAGTAAGTGAATTGTATTTAAAATTGATAAGGTAGCAGTTGTGTTCGCCCTTGATACATTGTTCCTTGGGAGTTTTTGCTGCCACTGCAGCTGTAATAAGGCTTGAAAGGAGAAACGGTGTTGCAAGTTTTTTAAACCGCCCCCAATTTTTGGCGTCTTGCGTATCTTTTTTAAAAATTTTTTCTGCTTGTTTTTTTAGATGCTTGTTTTTTTTGTTATATGACTGGTTTCGAAAACGCCTGCTTTTTTTCGAGTGCATGCCATCGAGGGCCGGTGTGACGATAAGGCCGATTGCAAGGGCGATGATTAGACTTTTGTAAAATGCTTTATTCACAACGAGCTCCTTTTGCGAAAAACTTAACGATGATAAATTTAAGTACGAAACCAATTTTAAATTATCTCTTGAAAAATACCAGGATTTTGTGAAGAAAAATTTCATGGATAGAAGCCCGAGCGAGCCATAATGCGAAATCTAAAGATTTATTTTCGATTGATTCGTGACATAACACATTTCAAGTGTTTTAAAATCAACAAGTGGTTCTATCTCAACATAATGACAGACATCTTCGGTTTTGACGTTAATAATTTTTCCAAGACAAAACCCCTGGGGGAAAACCAGGCCCTGACCACTGGAAAAAACAAGGTCGTTGTTGTGGACCGGATTGAGGTGACTAATATAGCGAAGTCGACATTGGTTGATGATGTTGTTTCCCTCGACGATACCCCGAGCGTTGCTCGTATTCGTATGAGCAGAAATTTTGCTGTGACCGTCAGTGATAAGCGTGATTTTGCTATACCAAGGGAAAACTTGGCTTACCCGGCCAACGAGCTGAAACTTATAAATAGCGACCATATCTTCTTCAATGCCATGAGAGCTGCCACGATCGATAATCATAGAATGTTCTTGAGGAATAAGTGTCTTGACGAGAACTGTTGCGAGAATAGCCTGCTTGAGCTTATATCGACGCCTGAACTCACGTAAATCTTTACTTGTTTTATCATAGTGAAGCGTTGCTTTGAGCTCGATTGTTTCCTGCAATAATTTATTTCGCTCTTGTAATACTTTCGTATAGTGCTCGAGAAGCTTTTTATATGATCTGCGTTTTTTAAAAAAACGCCGTACAGGATAAGAAGCTGTACTTGCTAATTTTATCACAGGATATGTTAGATATGAGGCGGTTGTTTCGAGAAAGCCTGACTTGAAAAAAAAGATTCTACTCGACATGAATATGAGCAGTAAAAAAAAGAGAAGAAGAAAACTCAATTTTTTTTTCATTATGTTCTTTCTGCAAGCAGGGCTCACCCAGCCCAAATCAATCCAGCGCTAGTTTCTCAAGCGCACTCTTCATGTCGATGTAATTTTGGATAAGTAATAGTTCTCGCCGAAGTGTGTTTGCATGCTCAAATCCCTTCAGGTAACGAACCAGGTGAGATTTAAACGATTGCACGCCGCCTGGGCCATAAAATGAAACCGAAAGCTCCAGATGTTTAATCGCGAGCTGCACGACGTCTTGTGGTGATATGTTGAACGGTTCTCCTGATTCTTGACAACGAATCTCATGCATCTTCCAGGGCGCTCCCCAGAGCGCTCGTCCGATCATAAATCCATCAGCACCCGTCTTCTCATACGTTTCTTGAATGTCACGAAACGAATGGAGCTCTCCTGAAAAAATTATTGGGATGGAGAGCGATTTTTTTATTTCACTCACAAGATCAAAGTCGAGTGGGGTAGAAAAGCCGCCCGGTTGTGTGCGAGGATGAATAATAACCATAGTAATGCCACAGTCTTGAGCAAGCTTTGCTATGTCCAGTGCATTTTTTTCTTTATATCCCGCACGAATTTTTATCGTCAACGGTACTCTGCCAGCAACCGATTTGTGCAGCATAAGCAAGATCTCTCTCAGGAGCGTTGGGTTTGCCATGAGCGCTGATCCTGAGCCAGACTTAATTACGTTTTTTGCGGGGCAGCTGGCGTTCAGGTTAAGCATGCTGAATTTGTTTTTAATGATCGCCTCGACAACGATCTCGATTCGATCAGTACTGTTTGCCGAAACTTGAAATGCTAGCGGCTGTTCGATTGGGTTATAGTCCATGCATTTGCTACGTCCATTATTGGAAATGCTGTTGACATGTCTCATTTCGCCAAACAAAAGTTCATCTGGTGAAAACTGCCTGATCAGTTGGCGTGCTGGAGAGTCGAGGACCCCGTCGATCGGGGCCGACATGAGTGTTAGTTTTTTATTCATAGCCCCTTGGATTTTTTAAGTGAAAGTCAGTACTTTGTTCATACGCATATGCTGCTCGATAAATCTTCTCTTCGCTCAAGCGTGGCCCTATGAACTGAAATCCGATAGGCAGTTTTTCTTTTGTGTAGCCACATGGAAGTGAGAGAGCCGGCATGCCGGTAATGCAGTTTGGTACCGTGAAATAATCGCTAAGATACATAGCGATTGGATCGTCACAAAGTTCGCCAAGCTTGAATGGTGGAGTTGCAACGGTTGGGCTTAATAGCAGGTCAACATGTTCGAATGCATTATCAAATGCAGCGCGAATTGCCGATCGAATATGACTCGCTTTTTTATAATACGCTTCTTTATGGCTTGATGACAACACATAGTTTCCCATCAGAATCCGTCGTTTAACCTCAGATCCAAAGCCGTCATGACGAGTTTGAATATACATGTCTAAAAGCCCTTCAGTCCCTTGGGCTCGAGTGCCATAGAGCGTTCCGTCGAAGCGAGAAAGATTTGATGCTGCTTCAGCGTATGCGAGAATAAAGTAAACTTGGATTCCATACCTCATATCAGGGAGTTCGACCGTTTTAACGGTTGCGCCAAGATGTTCAAGATGTTTTATTGCTCTTTCAAAAGCGATCTTGACTTGGTTGTCGACCCCGTCAGATTTGAGTGAGTTTTTAATGACACCAATAGTGAGGTTCTTAGGCAGTTTACCGTCAAGATTTTTTGTGAAGTCTCGTGCTGGCTCAGGTAACGACGAAGAGTCTTTGGGGTCGTGTCCCGAGAGCGCTGATGCAATCAGCGCATTGTCATACACCGTCTTGGTAAGTGGTGCCGGCTGATCGGTGCTCGAAGCGAAAGCAACAAGACCATATCGCGAAAAAAGACCATATGTCGGATACAAACCAACGAGCCCACAAAACGATGCTGGTTGTCTAATCGAACCCCCGGTTTCTGTTCCCAATGCCCAGGGAACAAGGCCTGCAGCAACCGCAGCGGCAGAACCGGAGCTTGAACCGCCTGGTGTTCGTTCGGTATCCCAGGGATTTTTAATTGCCCCATATGCAGAAAACTCTCCAGAGGCGCCCATCGCAAACTCATCCATGTTGGTGGTGCCAAGGATAATCGATCCTTCTTGGCGAAGCCGGTCGGTAACGGTGGCGCTGTATGGTGCTTTGTAATGTTGCAAAATTTTTGAACCGCAGGTTATTGTTCTGTTTTCGATTGAGATATTATTCTTAAGTGCACCAGGAATGCCCGCGAGCAAGCCCGATCCATACAATTCGGTCTTTATTGTTTCTGTTTCAAATTGTTCTAAGAATGCATTAAGTGTTGGATTGTATTTTTCGATTCGGTCTTGATAGAATTTTGTTATTTCTTCAGCTGAAAACTGCTTTGTTTCAAGCCCGTATAGCAGCTCTTTTATGGTCATAAATGGTTTCATAATTTAGTCCAGTATTTTTGGGACAACAAAGTAGGTTTCTTTTGTTGCGGGAGCTTGAGCGAGTAAGGGGGCAGAATCCTTTTGAATGGCTTTGTCCTCACGGAAAACGTTAATTGTTTTGACCGCTTCGTGTTCCAATTTCGTTTCGAACTGTGCAAGCTCTTCAGTGTAGTCGAGTGTTTTTTGAAGTTGTTCACGTAAGTATTCAATTTCGTCATCGTAGAGCTTAAGTGACGATAGTTGTGCTAATTTTAATAATTCTTCTTTTGAAAAGTCAATCATGGATGAGATCCCCTTTTAGAGTGAGTTTTTCAGTAATTCAGGTCGTTTAAAAGCAAGTATAACAACACCAACAATGTTTGGGAGAGCGACTGGAACGATAAAATACCCGCCGATTGCCCAAAGCGTTTTGACATCGATGATTGCGCAAGCAAAAACCGTTATGAGCGTGACCCCATAATATCTACGGAGCCATCGGTTCTTTGTGGTATACAAAAAACACTGGCTTCCGTTGTAGCAGTTGCCGACGATTGAGGTGAAGGCAAACAAAATAACGGTAAATATTAGGATGGCTGGACCGAGCGTCGAGAAGTGAGTACGAAGCAGGTCCGCAACGGTGGTGATATCAAAAGAGGTTTGCGGTTTGAGCCAGAGGCCACTTGATAGAAGTGCGACGCCCGAAACGAGCGCTAAGAAGCCGCTTGTATAGACTGAGATCATCGAAAGTATTCCCTGATGGACCGAACTTTCCGTTGCCGCCATCGAGTGCGGAATCGTAACCGTTCCAACACCGGCTTCACTCGCAAAAGTTCCTTCCGAGAGTCCCCATTGCAGTGCTTTCTGGATTCCTAGGCCGACTCCTGCGCCGGCAAGAGCGTGAGGAGTGAATGCCGACTGAAACATTACTTTGAACGCATACGGAACGTTGCCAATGTTCATGGCTATGATATACAGCATGGAGCCGGAGTAGACAAGAAACATGATAGGAATAACTTTTTCTGCAATCTGCCCGATTAACTTTATGCCGTAAACAAGAACAATTGAGGTTGCGACGGCGACCACAAAGCCTGTCAAATATGTTGGGATATCGTAGGCGGCGAGCAACGAGGAAAGCGTGTTTGTCTGCTTCCCCGACCAAGCGATAAGCATGATGCAGCCAAACCCTGCGTACATAAGCGCGAGGTATGGGTGAATTCCCTCTTTCAAGTATTGCATCGGGCCGCCCATAATTTTGCCATTAGGCAACTTTTTTCTGTAAGCAAGTGCCAGTGAGACCTCAGCAAATACGGTTGCTGTTCCAAAAAACGAAGCTATGGCGAAGCCGAGTAACGCCCCAGGACCACCGAATCCTATGGCAATAATTGGAGCAACAATGTTTCCGATACCAAATGTTGTTGCCATAGCAGTAAACAGTGCTCTGTGGGCTTTAATGGTGTGTTTGGTTGTATCGTCTTTCTCGAAGAGCGACTGGAAGAGAAGCTTGATCATGAGCGGGATGGCCCTGATCTGTACGAATCGCGTTTTGAACGTCAGGATCACGCTTCCCATGAGGAGGAATAGAAACGGAATGGTACTTAAAAGAAGACTGACGAGATCCATGAACGACTCCTGTTCTTCGTGAGGCTAATAAACAAAGCAAAATTATACCTTAATTTTTTGCCATTTGCCACTTACGATTCGCCGCATGAAGAAGAAGCCTATTACGGCAGTGTTGAGATAGAAGGTGCCATAGATAAGGCCAAACCTGACGGCCAGATTGGTTATTGGCAGCTTGGATATTATGTAGGCTATAGGGGTGAAAAAAAGGAGACAAGAGAAGAATCTGACGATCATGACGGTTCGAACATCACCAGCGCCACGTAAGGCTCCGGCCAGGATAAGTTGGATAAAGTCGAAAACGACAAGAGCGCTAACTAAGACGAGTGCTGGGGCTGCTATATGCCCAAAGCTGTTTGTTACATCTTTGTCGAAGAGTCCTATGAAAAAGCTTGCTTTCAGGCATAAGCCAAGTAAGCAGATTGAAGTTGCTACAAACGTCATGAAGAGAACTTTTTTAATGTTAGATTTTGCCCCTTCTGGGTCGCCTGCCCCCAGTCGATTGCTTACCAAGAACGTTATAACTTGAGCAAACGCGATGGCTGGAAGAAGTGCAAATCGCTCAAGATTTTTAATTGCATCAAACGAAGCGATCGCTGCTGGTCCCATATGTGTAATCATTTTAAAGAGCCAGACATATGATAGGGCGAGAGAGGTTTTGTCGACCATAATCTGCCAGCTAAGATTAAGAAGGTGGAGCGATCGCTTGAGGGTGAAGTATCCAATAAAAAGAGAGGCGAAGTATTTTTTATATGATTTGTTCGAGAGAATTAACCAGAGCGACAGAATCATAACGAAGCTATATTGAATGATGGTTGCGATTGCGGCGCCGTGAAGACCAAGTCGAGGACAGCCAAGCCTGCCGAGAACAAGTGCGTAATCAAAAAATGCAAACGAAAGGATCCCGGTGAGACTAATAATCATAGGGGTTTTTGTGTTTTTTATGCCTCGCATAAAATAGAGCAATACTTGGGATAGAAACACAAGCATGATGCCGAACGATCTGAGTTGAAGAAATGGGGCGCCAATGCTGATCATCGATTCAGGCACTCCCAGGACCCGATAAATTTGTGTTGCGGCAAAGAATATAAGTATGAATTGGAGTACTCCAAAGAATGTGGATGTCCAGAATGTGTTGCCAAGTTCCTCACCACATTTGTTGTATTTCTTTGCGCCATTGAGTCGTCCAATGATTGCGACGGAGGCGATAGGGATCGCTTCAGAAAATTTTAGGAGAACATGTATGAAGTTATTGGCGGTGCCAAGGGCACCATAGAGCGTTGTTGATTTTAGTCCTGCAACAATGTATGAGTCGAGAAGAAGAGGGAATACTATGAAAACGAATTGAGAGATGACCTCAGGGAGCCAGAATTTGATGATGTCTTTGACCGAATCTCCAGATCTGACCATTCGCTTAACACTACCAATTCCTACGGCCATGGTAGACTCCCTTTTATTATGGGTTATATTATAAGCAAAAACATACAGACAACTTTAGAGTAAATAAATGGTCTTTGCAACGTTGCGATTAATTTTAATTTTGTTCTTTCGCTCGATTGGTCGAGCGTTATTTTATTTCTTCAAAAAAAGAAGACAAGTAGCGCTTAAGAACGTAACGCGATGTTACTCGTTTATTTTCAAAAACAAATCATATTCTCGAGGAAAGACCCGTCGGTTGGTCAAGCAAAGTTTTGCGGGGTTAGGGCATAATCTCGCAGATTTTTTATTGCTAGGTTGGTACACCCGTGACAACATCAATCGATATGTTTCGGCGCACAGTTTGCACCACCTCAAACAAGCTCAAGCAAAAGGTCGTGGAGTGATTATATCGACAGCACACTTTGGTTGCTGGGAATTGGCGGCGCACTATCTCGCCCTTAAGGGTTTTAAGAGCTTAATTATTTACAATAAGTTTAAAGGGGCCGATCAGCTTGATGGGTGCATCAAACAACAGCGGGAACGAAGTGGGAACAGACTTATTGCGAAAAAAAACTCTTATCTTTCGCTTTACAAACATCTTAAACGAAATGGTTCGGTGATGCTGGTAACCGATCAGCATGCGTTTCCACCTGAGGGTGCAAAAGTGTCGTTTCTTGGTCAGGATGCATGGACGCATACCGCCTTTATTAAAATGAGTATAAAAACAGGTGCGCCGATTGTTCCGGCGTATATGTTTGTGCAGGGGTATACAAAATATTTAATTGAGTTTAGTCGGCCAATTGACCCAGATGATTTTGTCTCTTGTCGTGACCCTATCTACGAGATGACACGGGCATGCAACGAAGCTCTTGAGCGATCAATTGTTGAGTCACCAGAACTTTGGATGTGGCAGCATCAGAGGTTTAAACAGGTTTCAAATTCCCGGTAAAGGTTCGCATGTTGATGCCGATGGCTTGGCGACGGCGAGCAGTTTTGCGAGCGTGTTGGCGACTTGTGTCATGAAAACTTTTTTTTCGACAACTTTTTTTTGAAGAACATTTTTTTGGTGAAACACGAGCGGGACGTGCGTGTCGTATTCGTAGGGGGTTCGGTGATGGGTTCCGTGTGTGTGATCTGTGATTGCTGAGTAGGGCGAGCACTTGCAGGTAAACTCACCGCTTCTTCCTGGATAGAGTTGGTTTTTGAAATACCAATCGATATCACCGTGCTCGACCGGCATTTTACTTAGTTCATCATAGTTCCAGACGCGTACGATTCCTGGTTGGTCTTCCAAAAATGTTTTTATTGTTTTGGAGACAGATTTTCTTTTTTTGTTGGAGAGCTTAGCGAAGATCGTTTTGTCGACATAGAATTGTGGGGTTTGGTAGTCGATGATAAGTCTTTCGATGTTGTCGTCTTCTTTTATTTTCTTGTTTAAATTGTCTAATAATTTTTTCTGATTGATTCGATGAATATTGGTCATACCTTTTTGTTGTAAAATTTCGATGATTGGCATAACGCCGTGATCTGCCATCAGTACATACAAAATGTTTTTAGGGTCTGTTTTTTTTTCAATGGTTTCCATAAACTGTTCTATTTGCCAATCGATATGGTAGAGCATATCAATCGCTTCTTGGCTATATGGCCCATAGTAGTGGCCAAGAGGATCGAGAGCGCTCATAGATATCCAGAGAATCATTCTATCACCTTTTTCTTTGTCAAAGTTGTTTTCTAAACATGTTTGTGCAAGGTCGAGCAGGTGCTGATTGGCGTGCGGTGTTTTAATATATAGTTCTCCGTACTCTCCCGAGAAGCCGTTTTTAATCTCACCAAGCGGTATATCAATTAAGCTAAATGGATGGGTTGAGAACTGATAATTTTTTATATCATAAAAGTTGTATGCAAATCGGTTTTTTTTATAAAAAAGATTCCAGGTAAGTGTTTTTGGTGCTTTGCTAATATAATATTTTTTGTTAAACGCAGTCAGCCACTTAGGTGTCTTGTCAAAGTATGCTTTACTCGAAACAAACTCTCGACTCTTTGGGTCAAACCAGATTGCTTTACCAAGTTTGCCTGCTATTCCTACGGCAGCCCGGCTTTTATGGGATAGGCCAAATACTTTGTGGTTTGTGTTTGGTTTTGAGCGGAGTACAAACTGGTCGGAGATTCCGTCGACCATAATTTTTTCAGGGCTAATTTCTTCTGTGTCTGTCTGCTCAAATCTTATTTTTTTACCCTCTTTATTAATCCAGTAATTTCCAGTGACACCATGGTGTTTGGCAGGAACCCCCGTATTTATAGTAACATGGCCGGTTGCTGTTCCAGGGCTAGCGTGAGGCATATAGGCGTTTTTATAGATAACGCCATTGTCGAAGAAGAATTTTATGCCGCCAGTTAGATTGGGCTGTATTTTTTCGAGATAGTGATAGGCAAACTGATCAACGACAAACGCTATGGTTAGTTGTGGTGGTGAACAGAATACTGTTGTGTGTATGAAAAGTATAATAAGAAAAGATGACACTAGATTTTTTCTCATGATTTCTCCTATAAATTTTTATTGGACTACCAAACAACGCTGCCAACTTTTGCTAACCCACCACCTACAATAATATTACTTAACCCTCCAATTGAAAGCATACCGGGGTTGCCCTCCAAAATTCCGAGTTTGTCGGTGATAAGAACTCCTGTCTGAAGAATCAGGTTTTGAGTTGCAAGTAGCCTGGCGTTGTTGAGGTGAAATGTTGATGTGTCGTCCGTCATAACAAAAAGATTATTTTGGTTTGTGTCGTATTCAAGAGTTGTGTTTGGCATAAGCTTAAGAGTCGCATTTGATTTAATAGTAAGTTGTGCGATGTCTTCGAGTTTAAAAGTTTTCCCAGCGCCATCGATTACGCAGCTGCCGTAAATTTTTATTTCACCTTTGGTGAACGTGTAGTTAGCATCTTGGTTCCAGTTGACGTTCTTGAGTTCAAGTATCGAGTCATCATCTATACATCGAATGTTGTTGTTGTCAACCCCCTCAACATCAAGATTATCGAGATGAAGCGTAACGCCGTCATCAATAACAATTTCTCCGTTAGGGCCTAAAACAATAGAATACCCGTTCCCCCAAATGGTTTTGTTACACGTGATTGTCCAAGTAAAATCGATGTCGAGTTGTTGTGTAAGTGTTAGGCTTGGGTCGCAACTGAATAGGCTTTGGTCTTTACAGGTGCCTTCAATAGTTGTTATGTTTCCGCTTATTCTCGCAAAATCTCCCGTAGATCCACCATTTAAGGTTATGATCCCCCCCTCCTCAGTGACTATGTTTGTATCGTAAGCTTCCAGTTCAGCCACACTTCCATCTCCACCAGCCCCACCAAGGCTAACGTTGCCTCCGTCAACGCCCCTGCTGCCTACGGTTCCACCATTCAAGGTTATGCTTCCCCTGTTCGAGACGGTTATGGTTGCATTTGAGGCTCCTATAACCGTCGTACTCCCTTTTCCACCAGCGCCACCATTCAAGTTTACACTTCCCCCGTTTTCGATGGTCATAGTTGCGTACAAAACCCCTATGCCGGTGCCGCCTGCATTTCCACCAGCGCCACCATTGTTGTAGTCAGCATCGCTTCCGCTGCCACCTCCGTTCCCACCGGTTCCACCATTGCCACCATGCAAGTTTATGTTTGTTCCACTATTAATATTTATGTTTGCATTCAAAATAGTTATGACAGAGTCACCCCCATTTCCACCGGTTCCTCCACGGTTGTAGTCAGCATCATCTTCGCTGCCACCGCCGTTTCCCCCGTTTCCACCACTGCCAGCATTCAGGTTTATGCTAGTTTCCGTTTTGATGGTTATGGTTGTATTAGTTGCTGATCCTCCTACTCCGCCATTTCCGCCGCTGTTACCAGTGCCAGAAGGCCCCCCGTTTCCACCATTACCACCAGTTCCACCAATCAAATTTAAAATTCCTCCCTCAGAAACAGAAATTGTTCCGTTGCCATCCAGGGTTGCCGATCCTCCTCTTCCGCCATTTCCGCCGCTGTTACCAGTGCCGCCCGCCCCGTCTCCGCCATTCCCACCGTCTCCACCGGTTGCAATTATTATTCCGTCAACCGTAATCGTTCCATTGTTTGTCAACAAAACATCTTTTCCGGCAACACCGTCAGCTCCACCGCTATCATAATCCTGACCGTTAGTTCCCCATCCCGCAGTTAGCGTAAGTACGCCGTCACTCTCAATTGTAATTTGGTACCCATCGTTGGCAAGCGCAACATTTTGAACTGTTGTCGCTAAAATTTTTAATGTTCCGGAAATTAATAGATCGTCGGTCAGCGAGTATGACCAGTCGAGAGTGTAAGTGTAACCGTCGTCAGGGATTATGTAGGTTTGGCCCGGGTGCCATGGTTTGTCGCTAGCCTGCAAAGACAAAAAAATGGATACACAAGCCAATCCAACTAAAAAAATTTTTTTTATTGATTTCATTACAACTCCCAATGGATTTTTGGCAAAACAACTTTACTAATTATAGAGAGAGAAGAAATGTCGAGGCAAGAGTTTTAAATTGTAGCCACGGTTGCTTTTTATGGTAAGGTCAAATATGTAAGATTTTGAAAAGATGCTAAAATTTGCGTTAATTATGATGAACAGAAGTCTTTTGATGAATTTTAATTCCCTAAAAGCCCCTCAGGGGCTGCCTGTTTTTACAAGCCCCGGCCTAGGCGCCTCTTTCCCCAGGCGCCGTTGCGCGGGGCACACGGGTGTATTATTTTTGTTTTTATTTTTTTTACAAATCACAACGTCTGTTTACTCGATTGATATATCGATTTGTAAAGACGTTTTAAACAAACAGGTGTTCTATCTGAACGTTTGCTTTGGGGAATCCCCCTCTGCCGTGATCACGAAAGAATCGATAAAGATTTCGGTTGATACACCAGATATTATCATTCAGGAATGGTTTGTTGAAGATGGTTTGGGTGGGGCTGGGGAGGCCATTGAGGAGTATGTTGTTCCTCTTAAACTGCGTAAAAAAGTGTATAAAAATTCTTTTCGAATAAAGATTGTGACGCGAGACGCGACTACTGAAAAAAAAACTGAAAAGAACTTTTCTTTTTGTTTTTCCTGTTTTGTTGTGGAGAGCGGTGAGAGTATTCGTTCTTTGTATAAAAAGGTTTCCTTTCAAAAAGCGAAGAAGAGAAGCTTCTCCGGATCACCAAAAGACAAAGGTTCTCGAAATTTATTTTTTGGCGCAAGAAAATTTTGTCACGATCGTCCCATTTGGCTAGTGAACGCTAAATATTTATTTTTTTTACTGATGGGTTTGATTTTTATTGGGTTTCTTATTGTTGATGTCTTATCGTTTTTTGATGTGGCTTGTTTCCTGGGATTGGGGATATGGGCTTATTTTTCTCGATTTATAGTTTCCCATTTTCTTGTATTGTTTATTTGTGCAATTTGGCTATTGGTGCTTGCTATTTGGTATCTTGTGATAGATCACTTAGCAAGCACCAGATTTTTGAAGATTACAAGGATAGTCCTTGGTTTGGCGTGTGCCAGTGGCGTGTTACCGTTGCTGGTTCAGGCGTACTTGTCGTTTTGCTTATGAGAGCGTGTATTTGTCTTCGTTATTGGTAAAGTTTTTCTTTTCTGTGTCCGCTTTACGTTGTTTGTCTTTATTGATGTTCTTGTGTTTTGTGACAAGCTTGACCATTTTATCGATCGTATTGTCGATTGTAACGTACATGTCCGGACTTTCGTCGTGAGCGTTAAGGTCTAAGATTGATGTTTTGAGGTGAAGCTCTACTTTGTGATGTGGGTGTGGCTTCTTTGCGGTGAGGCGCATGGTGACATGGAATGGGGGTTGGGCGTCATTTTTTTTGAGAAGTTCGTGGAGCCGATCGAGCTTTTGGCGGGTATGTTGTTCTATTGGATCAGAGTGAGGCATGTTATGAAAGCTTAGTTTGATATCCATGATTTTCTCCTGATTTAGTTCAAAAATCGCTGTGAAATTTCAGTATAAAACTGATTTCCAAAATATGCATCTTTTGTCTTTGTGTCGTCAAGAATTTCTTTTATTCCTCCCGATGTTACGATTTTTCCACCAATAACAACATAGATGAGATCGGCAATCGAAAGGAGTTGGTCAACGTTGTGATCGGACACAATAACCGCAGTATTTTGCTGCTTGGCCATGTTAGAAAATATTTCTTTTAGCTCATAGATTGATTTGGGGTCAACACCGGCGAATGGCTCATCAAACATAGCGATCTTGGGTTTCATCAAAATAGTTCTGATTACCTCAAGTTTTCGCTTTTGTCCACCAGAGAGGCTTTGTGCCTTCTGCTCAAAGGCGCAGGTAAGCCCTGTTTTTTGAAACCATTGTTTAACAGTTGATTCAAATTCGCTTTGCTTTTTTTCTTTCCAGTAGGGGTGATAGGTGTAGATAAGCGTAAGGTTTTCGATCACGCTCAATTGCTGGAATAGCGATGTTTGTTGGGGAAGATAGACCAGTCCGTTAGCAACTCGTTTGCAGGTTGACCACATGTTAATTGAATTTTGGTTCAGCATTATTGTGTTTTGATGGTTTGGCAATAGGCCGATAATAGTTCTAAGAAGCGTTGTTTTGCCAGCGCCGTTTGGGCCTAGGAAAGCGGTGACTTTACCTGGTTGTATCGAGAGAGAAACTGATTTAAGAATATGATGACCCTGGATAACCTGGTTAAGTTTTGTTACGAGTAGCACGAGGGACCCTATACCTTTTGACGGATCAACTGTACGGGGCACCCGACAAGATCGTAATGGCGGCGGAGTTGGTTTTCGACAAAGCCTAATTGAGTTGGCCCGAACCATTCTGGATAGTTGACGTATAAGACGAACGTTGGTGTGCCGTCCTGTGTTTTTATCGGTTTGACGTGCAAGACTTTAAGAAGTTGTGTTTTGTGATACATAGGCTTTCGAATAAACGCTTCTTTGATTATCTCGTTTATTTTCGTTTCATCAAATGTTTGGAGTCGGCGTTCGCGAGCCTTTTTGATTTGCTTAAAGATGTGCCCAATATTTTTTTCTGTTTTGCATGACACCCATAGGATTGGTATTTTTTTAAGAAAAAATTCGTAGCGAAGCATGTCATACTTAAGCCTGTCTTTTTGCTCTTGTTCTAGAATGTCTGTTTTGTTGAGCAGCAGAATAATTGATTTTCCGTTTTCGTGGGCGTAAAACAGAAGTTTGAGTTCTTGATCAGAAAGGTGTCCATCGGTACTATCGATCATCATTAAAATAATCGTTGCGTTTCGTAGTGTGTTGAGCGAGTTCTTGACCATGATTTGTTCGAGTAAATCCTCAACGTTTTTTTTGCGTCGTACGCCAGGTGTATCGGTAATTTGTATGAGATCTCTATGAAAGGTAAGTGTTTCTGATATCGACTCTCGAGTTGTTCCTGCAACGTCAGAAACAATTACTCGTTGTTCGTTGAGTAGCAGGTTAAGCAGCGACGATTTACCAACATTCGGTTTTCCTAGAATCGCTACAGAGTAGACCGGTTCTTCAGCTGGAACTTCTGTTACGGTTTCGACGTTTTCTGCGATTGCATCAAGCAGCTCGCGCATGCCTGTGCCATGCAACGCTGACACATGAAAAACCTGTTTGAAGCCGAGAGATTGAAATTCATATGCATGCTCTTCAAACACACGGGTATTATCTGCTTTATTGATTAGTAAAAAAACAGGCTTTTTTGATTGGTGTAACATTTTTGCGAGCTGACGGTCTTGTTCGATGAGACCGTTTTTTCCGTCGCATACAAACAAAATGAGATCGGCTTTGTCAATTATCTCAAGAACGCTTTGTTTCACCTCTTCTAAGATGGCATCAGCCGTTTTCGTCAGAGGGAGCCCCCCGGTATCGATAAGATCAAAGTTTTTGTCATTCCACGATATGATGTTATGAATATAGTCACGCGTTACTTCTTCCCGTTCAAAAACGATGCTTGCTTTGGTACGGGTGAGCCTGTTGAAAAGGGTTGATTTTCCAACGTTTGTTCTTCCGATAATTGCGACTTTAGGAAAGTTTTTTTTCATGGTTTCTCCGAAGTTTTTTCCAGCCTGCCGGAGAACGCCTTGGTGAGCAAGGTCGCCTGGGGCCATTTTTTTGTATCAGTTATATCGACAGTTGTAAGAGAGGGATGAGCAGATTGTTTGCTATTGAGTACGGGTGCTCTGGGTGTTGTGACAGCTTTTTCCTCAAGAATTGTGAATGAAGTAAAGTCAGGAAAATGTTTTGTTAGGATTGATTTCCAGATTGTTTCGCTATCATCAATTTTTTCTTTGAGAAAAGGGCTGCTTGTTGAAAGTTTGATTTTGATCTCAGAGTTTTTTGCGCTGATGAAAACCGCCTGTTTAAAGATTGATAGAAGAACAGGGTCATTTGTTGCCTCCTGCAATTCATTAACGAATGCGGTCCACGGACGCTTTTCGGAGTTGTCTTGTGGTGTCTGCGTCTGTGTGTGTGATTGGGCTGTGCTTTGTTGTGTTTGGTGGCTGGTTTGTTTTGGCTGAAGGAATGGTACCTGGTTTTGGCGAGACGAGTCAATTAGTTCTCGCAAATTGCTTATGTTAACCTGGCGACACATTGATAGGAGAACTGTCTCAAGGAAAAGATGTTTCTGTGGCGTCTGTAAGAAGAGCCCTTCTTGAGACCATATAATTTGCAAAAGCGCGTGAAGTTTATTAATAGAGCACTTTTCAGCAAGCTTTTTAAGCGACTCGTTGTCTTGATTGGTTGATGGTTTAACACCATATTTTATCCAGACAAGTTGACGAAGTAGGCCAACGGTCATGGACCAAAGACTTTGGGCAGAAAGCGTTTCGAATTGGATTTCCTGGAGTTGTTTAAGTAGCTCTTTAGGACTTTGATCAAGAATCGTATCGAAAATGGCGCAAAGTTTAGTGTCACTAATTTTTCCAAGAGATTTGAGAACGAGTTCCGTGGAAATTTTTTCTCCGGCAAATCGGACCTGCTCAAGTGTGTTAATAGCATCACGAACAGATCCATCATTTTCGTTGATTAATAGCCTGAGGGCGTCGTCATCAGCATCGATTTGCTCTGATTGACAAATCTTTTTTAGGTGCACGAAGAGCGGGTTGTTATGAACTGGATTAAAGATTACCTGGAAGCATCTTGATCGAACGGTATCAGGGATTTTCTGGATTTCGGTTGTTGCTAGTATGAATATGGTTGAGGCTGGCGGTTCTTCAAGAATTTTTAGAAATGCATTAAACGCTGCTCTGCTAAGCATATGTGCTTCATCGATGAGATATATTTTCTTTGATCCAGACAGCGGCATGTAGGTGCATGATTCAATAATTTGTCGAATGTTGTCAACGCCTGTATGAGATGCCGCGTCCATCTCGATGAAATCGGGATGATTTGATTCGATCATTGATTGACATGATTCGCAGGTTAGGCATGGTACCGAGTTGTCTTGGGCGTTTGCTTGAAAATCTGAAAGATTATGGCAGTTGATTGCTGCGCCGAACACTCGAGCGGTTGATGTTTTACCGCATCCGCGTTGACCAGAGAACAAATAGACGGGAAAGAGCTTTTTTACGAAGAGGCTGTTCTTGAGCATGCTGACAGACAGTTCTTGACCAATGATCTCGCTGAAATTTTTCGGACGAAGTTTTCTAGCTAAGTTAAGGTTGCTCATAGGATCCCTGAAAAATACGGGAAGAGTACAGTCGAGCATCCCTTGGGCTGCTTCCTTCCGGACCTGACCCGATGAGAGACGTACAAACTTACTCTTCCCAAATTTATATTCAAAATCTATTTAATTTGCCCAAGCTCAGGAACACGGGTAGGCTGCTATCAAATCCATCTGACTCTAACTTCTTGGTGGAGAGAGAGGGATTCGAACCCTCGATACCCCTTTCGAGATATACACGCTTTCCAAGCGTGCGCTTTCGACCGCTCAGCCATCTCTCCTAGAAACTATTTTTTAGTAGCAACCTTTTTCGTTTTAGCACTTTTCTTTTTTGCAACAGCTTTTGTTGCTACTTTCTTTTTAACTACTTTTTTTCTCTCTGGGGCGTGCTCTTTTTTCTTTTCAACTGTTTTTTTTACTTCTTCTTTCTCGACTGTTTTCTTTTGGACTTTCTTCTCAACTACTTTCTTCTCACGAGCTTTCTTTTCAGCCTCTTCTTTTTGCTCGGCTTTTTTCGCCTCGGCAATCTCTTTTCCTTCGCCGGCGCAAGCAGCGAGAAACTCGACCACAAATTTAATTGATCGAGGGGAGTCGTCATTGCCTGGGACGACATAGCTGACATATGATGGGTCTGTGTTAGTATCAACAAGTGCGATTACCGGAATACCCATACCGAAGGCTTCTTTAACTGCCGAGTGCTCTTTCATCGCATCGACGACGACGATTGCTGCTGGTGGGAATGCAAGATCGATGATTCCACCTATGTTTTTTTCTAGGCGGTTGACCTGCTTTTGCAGCATGACGAGTTCTTTTTTTGTGTAATAGTTGGTCGATTTTTTTAAGACATCTTGCAGATGGAGTAGACGAGTGATTGCTTTTTTTACCTGTCCGTAGTTGCTGAGAGTTCCGCCAATCCAGCGATTGATAACGTAAGGCATGTTGAGGTCTGTGCTGACCTGCTCGATTATTTTTTGTGCCGGTTTTTTTGTTCCGATCCAGAGAATCTGTTTGTTTTCGCTAGCAAACTCTTTGAGCTTTTTGCCGGCAAGCTCAAGAAGAATCGCCGTTTTTGACACATCGATTAAGTGAATTCGGTTTTTTGCTCCCCAGACATAGGAACGCATCTTTGGGTTGCCGAATGACGTTTTGTGTCCGAAGTGGACCCCTGCTTTGAGCAAATCTTTGAAATCAACCATTATTTGACCTTTCTGGGTTATTGGCTGTTGTCCCCTAGGTGCTTTTCTCGAGAAAAGCTTAACCACCCGTGAATAAGGGACAAGTTCAACAAAGCATTATTATATTCTAGATGTGAAAAAACTCAAGGTGTTTCACCCTCTCCTATGATTGTCTTGCTGGTAATCGTCTTTTCATATGACTTGCCTACGAAATAGGCCGTAAGGGCCCATGCGGAGGTGATTGCGAGTGAAAGTACTGCGTTAGCGGAGAAGAAAAACGATGGAGATGTTTGGTAGAAGAGCATGTTGATTGTTGAGCCAGAGGACTTCGAGATTGTGCGGCCAAACGAGTCGATCCAGGCTTTTGATTTGAACTGGATTTCTCTGATGGTTGGGATGAAGAGCATTTCTCGGGCAGGAGAGTTAACGCTGAAGTGGATTGCGGGGAAAAGCGTCATAGCTGCAAGCATGGTGAGCAAATTTGGCGAAAGCAAGAGTACGGTTGAGAGTAGTAGAATGCTGGTTGGCATGATCATGAGCGTGTATTGGAGTGGTATTTTGCGAAGAAGTGTCGAAGTTGCGAAAATTGTGAGAGCGAGCCCTATAACCTGAGATATGGTTGCACATAAAAAAAGAACAGAGCTCATCGAAGTAACGGTGGTTGTGGTTTTTGCCAGCATAACGGTTGCTTGATATTCCACAACGGCGAAAAGTACCTCGTAAAAATAAAAGAGAAGAAATGTTCCGAAGACATAGGGCTTGGTGACAATGAACATCATACCTTCGAGCATTCCCAGTACGGTTTTTTTCTTTGTTGTTACCGTTTGTTTTTGCTCTGCCTGATATCCCAGGAGGTTTTCTTTAGGAACAGATTTGATTATTTTTGCGATAAAAAGTAACGAGATAAGCGTTGCGCATGATGCGGTGATAATCAGGCCCGGAACGATTGTATGGTTGCCTGTTGACGTTGCGTTGTGGAGGAGCAGAAAGCTTAGGCCGGTTGTCACAATGCTTCCGATTTTGATGCTACTGTAGATGAAAGCATAGCCGTTTTTTGCAAAGTGAGGGGTGCTTACTGAATTTATGAACGACCAAAAAGTTCCGATAACGAAGGTTGGATAAAAATCCATAAAGACTGAATATGTCCATCCAAGAAGCCGATAGGGGCTGGCCTGAGTGTTGGCGAGTCCCATTGATGGATACATTAGGAAGGTGGCTAGTGTTAGACCGATAAAGAAGTAGATGGTGAAAGAGATGTACAGAATGGTATGTCGTTTAAAAAAGTCGACCAGCTTCGAATACCACGCAATGGTCGGTATTGCAACGACGAGCATGAGGATCTTGCTGAGTGGATAGTATTCTTCTCCAACAAGCTGGAAGAATAAAGAGATCTTAAGTGGTCGTAAGATTCCATATGATGCGGCAATAAAACAGGCTGATGTTGCAAGCAAGAGCGCCTTTTTTCGGTCATGGGGAGATAATGCCTGTAGCATTCTTACGATTCAGATTCGTCTGCTCCGATTACTTCGTTGTTATCAACCGTTCGTTGGAATTTTTTACCCATGAAATAGGTGATGCCTATCCATCCAGTAGAAAGAGCAATTGTGAACAGGGTGCTGCTCTGAATAACGCCGAGGAGGATTGATTTATTGAGCAGGGAGCCGGTAGCTTTTGCTATCCTAGATCCGAAGGCATCAGTCCAGGCCTTGGCCTTAAACTTGATCGATTTAGTGGTTGGTATGAATAGGGCCTCTCGTGTTGGGTGATTGAGGCCGTAGTTAAGGGCTCGTAGCACAATGAGTGAGGCAAAAATTACAGTAGGCGTTGGAAACAGCAATGCAATTGTAAGAATAATAAGGCTCAGAATTGGGCAGACAAAGAGGGACAGTCGTATCCCTAAAAAACGTAGGAGTGGTGTTGTTCCAAACAGTGCGATAACCAGACCCACAGAATGCATGCAAAAGGTATAGATCGAGTAAAAGTTCGCGAGACCTGTTGCCGTTAGATGCTTGCTATCGGCGACGATGGCTACGAGGTAATCGAAGATGACTATTATTACTTCGTAAGAGAGGATAAGCGAGAATATTCCAAATACATATGGGTTTTTTACAATTAAGATTATTCCATCGAGACTCTCTTTGAGCGATTGCATAACGGTTTTCGACCCTTTAGTTTCGTCTTTTTGTTTTTCAAACTGATAGGCTGCTTCATATCCATGCATGAGATAGCCCGGGACCAACCTCATCAAAAGGTATATCGCGGCAGCGGCGCCGAATAGCAGGAGGCTTCCCACTAAGACGAATCTTGGAATAACAACTGTTTGATAGTTTGCAAGGTCGAAACTATAGGTTGCGAAAAAGAGTGTGCCGGCACCCATGATGCCACCAATTTTTGAGCCGCAAACGAACAGACTGTAGTGGTTTTTTGCATCCTTTGGGTTGTTGACGGAGTTGGCAAAGGACCAGAAGACGGCAGACATAAACGCTCCAAAGCTTTCCAGAAACAGATAGAAAGACCAGCCAAAGATACGAGATGGGCTTTGAAGAGTATTTGCCAGGCCATATACCGGATGAGAGAGGTAGTAGTACATTATAATGCCTACTAGGCCATGTGCGATAGTGAACCAGTAGAAAAGGTGGTGTCTGCGGAGCCAGTCAACCAGTTTTGAGTAAAGAATGATAAGAAGAATAAGAGGGAGCATGAGGAGAAGCTTTGCGTCAGGAATGTGTTTGACGCCGACTATCGAGATAAATACCGCACTTTTGAGAGGGCGCCAGATAGCCTGGCAGGCGGTAAGCATGAAAAACGCTAGTGTTAGAAAGAAGACTTTGAGGCGAAACTCTTTTTTGATGCCCCAGGTGGCGTCCAGTTTTGTTCCAATCTTGGAAAATAGTGGAAAGAGTTTCAAGTTGTCTCCTTTAGTATAATGAAATGTTTGAAAAACAGTGTCTTCTTCACAAAACAAAGGCAGAAAATCTCTAAAAATGGTAAATATATTCTATATTTGGGTCCGGAAAAGTCAATTGTTGTAGTGAAAAAGTTTGTATTGCGACCAAATTTGCATAATGCTGCATTCTAGGATAAAATTTAGGCATGAAATCAGTAGTTTGGGAAGGGTTTACCGATATGGAGGACGTAGTAAAAAATATGGAAAAAATGAAAAAAACTATGCAAGAATCACATCGAGAACCGCAGCTTTCTTTGTTGCCGGTTTTGCCACTTAAAAATGTTGTTGCGTTACCCAAAGGGATTATCCCTGTTATTGTTGGGCGAGACATCTCAATCAAAGCGGTTGAGCATGCGCTCAAAAATGGCAAGGAGATTTTTGTTACAACGCAAAAAAAGGTTGATATTGAAAATCCAACGGCGTCCGATCTATACCAGATTGGTACTCGAGCAACGATTCTTCAGGTTGCGCGTATGCCAAATGGAAGCCTAAAAATTCTTATCGAGGGAATCACTCGAGCGAAAGTTGTTGCGATTGAATCAGATACAAAGTTTATTGGGGTTAAGACATTTGATCTTCCTTCAATACCTATTGAAAAAGAGGCAGAGGTAAAGGCTCTCTGGCGTAATCTCTACAATTTATTCAAAGAGTATGTTCGTTACAGCGACAAAGTTCCTCAAGATGTTCTTTCTATTTTCAAGGGGTCTCAGGATCTGGACTTTTTAACCGATAGTATTGCGATACAGCTTCCGCTTGCTCTTCCGGAGCGCCAAGAGATGCTTGAGACACTCGATCTTCGTCAGCGAACGATTCGACTGAGCGCCATGCTTAAAGAAGAGGTTGAGATCCTAAAGACTGACAAGACGATTCGAAAAAGAATTCAAAGTCAGGTTGAGAAGCACCAAAAAGATTATTATTTAAACGAGCAAATGCGAGCTATTCAGCAGGAGCTTGGTCGAGGTGATTATCAGCAGGAAATTGAAAAGTTACGGGCACGAGCCAAGAAGGTACATTTGTCAAAAGAGGCCAAGGCAAAAGTTGAATCTGAATGTAAGCGCCTTGAGCAGATGCAGCCAACCTCCCCTGAGGCTGCGGTCAGCAGGAACTATGTCGACTGGCTTTTAACGGTGCCATGGAATAAAAAGACGAAAGATTCGGTTAGCATTGAGAAGGCAGAAGAGATCTTAAACGCCTCTCATGCAGGCATGACGAAGCCAAAAGAGCGAATTCTTGAGTTTTTAGCAACAAAAAAATTTGCAGGCGAAAAGTTAAAACGCACACCAATTATCTGTCTGGTTGGTCCTCCAGGAACGGGAAAGACGTCGTTAGCATTATCGGTTGCGAAGTCTCTTGGAAGAGAGATGATACGAATTTCGCTTGGTGGCATGCGTGATGAAGCGGAGATTCGTGGGCATCGTCGTACGTACATTGGTGCGATGCCAGGAAAAGTTATTCAAGCGATGAAAAAAGCTGGTGTAACCAACCCGGTTATTGTTCTTGATGAGATCGACAAGATGTCGATGGATTTTCGTGGTGATCCGGCATCGGCATTGTTAGAGGTTCTCGATCCGGAACAAAACAAGACGTTTGCAGACTACTTTTTAGAAGTCGATTATGATCTTTCAAAAGTGATGTTTATCACGACGGCAAATGTTATGGATGCGATACCGTATCCGCTCCTTGATCGAATGGAACTTATTCAGCTGTCAGGATATACCGAGGAAGAAAAGATTAAGATAGCCCAAAACTTCTTGCTGCCAAAATTATTAAAAGAACACGCACTTGAAAAATCGCAAATCGTGATTTCTCAGAAAGTTTTTGAAGCAATGGTTGAGTTTTATACAAAAGAGGCTGGTGTTCGCCAGCTTGAGCAGACGCTTGCAAAGATTTTACGCAAATCGATTCAGGAGTTGCAGAAGGATAAAAAACTTAAGAGCGTTACCGTTACGGAGAAAAAACTTGAGCAGTGGCTTGGCGTTTCGAAGTACCGTCGTTCTGATAAGAAGCTTGAAAAAGAAATTGGTCTCGCAACCGGTTTGGCGTGGACCGAGGTTGGAGGCGACATTCTTGATATCGAAGTTGCCGTTCTTGGCGGAAAGGGAAGCCTATCGCTTACCGGTCAACTTGGCGAGGTGATGCAGGAATCGGCGCAGGCAGCTCTCAGCTATATTCGTTCACGAGCAAAAGAGCTTGGCCTGAAAGAAGATTTTTATGCGGACAAAGATATTCACGTTCATATTCCAGAGGGTGCGATTCCAAAAGATGGTCCTTCTGCAGGGATTACCATGGGCGTTGCCCTTATCTCTGCACTTACCAAAAGTGAGATCAAGCCGAAGGTTGCCATGACCGGTGAGGCGACGTTACGGGGGCGAGTGTTGGCTGTCGGCGGCTTGAAGGAAAAGCTTCTTGCTGCAACACGATATGGTTTCGAGGCTGTCATTGCGCCCAAAGAGAATGAGCCTGATATTTCTGAGTTTGCAAAAGAGCTTGATAAAGACTTGAAGATTATCTATGTCGAGACCATGGACGAGGTTTTGGAACATGCGTTTGTGACCTCACCGCTCAAGAAAAAACGAACGAAGAAAGTTGCAAAGAAGAAAGCCGTTAAAAAACGTGTCGCTAAAAAGAAGCGATAAGCGAGTCTAGTTTTTTTTCGACCAGCGCTCCCTCACGCTCGAGCCATAGTCTGGCGTTATTTCCCATGGATTTTATTTTTTCGGGGCTGTTAAACAGCCCCGTTACTATTTCAAGAAGTTTTTGCTCGCTTTGTACTGTTATCGCTCCTGTGTGTTCTATTAATTCTTTTGCGATAACTCGACAGTTGTGATTGTAGGGGCCAATAATACTCGGTTTACCCCATACTGCCGGTTCGAGTAGGTTATGGCCGCCAACAGGCACGAATGTACCGCCCAAAAAATATATTGTTGCTTGTTGATAGAGGGTAAACAGCTCACCAAGCTTACAGACAAGTAAGATATCATAAGAGTCTATGTTCGCGGGCTTTCTCTCGTTATCCCAAACTATATACGAGTATCCCATCGCTTTCGTCTTACTTATTAACTCTCGTTTCCAATGAAAATGTCGAGGGGCCAGAGTGAGCTTGAGATTTGGGTATTTAGGCTTGAGCGCCTGATAAAGCTTGAGATAGACGTCCAGCTCGCCGGGGTGTATCGACCCCACCAAAAGCCGCCCATTAGTCCCGAGTCCGCCTGCCCCGTGTGTCCTCCGTAGCTCGAAGAGCGAAGGGGGATGTATCGAGGGGTCGAGGGATTCGAACGGCGCGCACTTCCTCTTCTTTTCCAAAACATTATACGCTTTAATATCCCCTAACACTTCTAACTTATCTGTATCGACCCCTAGGGCCTCAAATTCATGTTTATCATGATTGCTTTGTGTATAGATCTTCTCGAATAAATTAAGCAGCCTTGCTAACACCAACTTAAACTTGTGATACCTGTCACGAGAGCGTTTGCTGATTCGTGCGTTAATTAGAGAGAGTGGTATTTTTTTGAAGTGAGCAAGCATGATGAGATTGGGCCAGACTTCGGCCTCGATGATAATAAGCCTCTTGGGTTTTATTCGTTTGTAGGCAAGCATGATTAATGGCAAAAAGTCGTACGGGAGAAAGCTGACGACGTCAGCTTGTAACTTTTCCTGGGCAATCTTTTTCCCCGTCGGGGTCCCGACCGTCAGGTAACAGACAGTATCGGGATTTTCTTTCTTGATTTTTTCGATAAAACTCTGGAGCGAGAGCGCCTCTCCAACGGATACAGCGTGAATCCAAACAACGTTTTTATTTGATCGAGGTTTGGGAACAAACCCAACTCTTTCTGATAATTTGCCAAAAATAGGCTTATTTTTGATTTTTCTTATGATTATGTAGAGTAGAAATAATGGAAGCGAGAAGATCTGTAAAAATTGGTAAAAAATGAAAAAAATGACCACGGGGGATCCTTGTTTTTTGCTTAAAAGTGCATTTTTCTAATCAGCTGCTGACCAGTTGAATATTTTGTATAAAAGTTATTCTGTCAGGTTTTTATAGTCGTTCGATCGTAACACAAATGGAGTATATTATGAAAAAAGCATATTTTGTTGACGTTATTGTGACGTTATTGTTTGGTTTAGTGGTGGCTGGTCAGATGGTGTTGGGCATGCCCTATAATATTTTGTTTTCTATGTAAATGTAGAATAGGTTACAAAGCAAAGTAGAGCTGTTAAGACAAAGATGATGACAAAGTCGTTCATCTGTTTTAGCAGCTTTTTCTTTTTTGTGAGCATGTCTTCCGTTGCTCCCTTAAGCGCAAGACTGAGATATGATTGGAAAAGCAAAATCAGTAGCGCAAGCAATATTAACGCCAAATAGATCTGATCGATTTTTGTTATGTCGCTTCCCACAGGAGACGCGCTTTCAATAACAAGACTATGTAACGCCAGGATTGGCACCACTGAAGCGACGACAGGGAAGCGGATGTCGATAGCATCTATTTTGGTCAAAAGCGAAGTGAAAACGATAAAGAAAATTAGGAGGAGCGGTAGGTAGAGTAGGATAAAGTGTCGTGCGTCTTGGTTTTTAAAGTCGATGGTGAAGACAACGCATGGAAAGTCGGTTCGAATGCTTTTCTTTTGATCTTCTTTTTTAAAACTTGATTGAATATAGCCGTTATCGACGTATTGTTTTGATGGCTGCCAGTTTCCGGTTAAGAGATTATCTGATAAGTCAAAGTTGTATACATCGCTAGAAAAATATAGCTCTGCTGGACTGACGCTCTTATTTTGTAAAATAATTGTTAATTTATGGTCACTAACAGGAAAATGCTTGTGATTGAGTGGTGTTATAAACTTAACAACTACCTGGTAACTAATCACAACGCTGCTGCCTTGCATCTGAACAACAGGGTTCGACTTTGAGAGGATCTCGCCGTTTTTGAAACTAAATTTATTGATTGTACTAAGCGATTCGTTTCCAATTGGGAATTTGAACCAGACCGCTGCGTCCATGATAAATGAATTCGTATGGAAAGAGAACTTCGGGAAATTGTTGATGAAAAGCCCAACCTCCACATCCGAAGCAAGACGTTTTTCTATATCGGTTACTTTTGTGACCTCATAGTTTTTCTCAGCAAAATAACTTTGTTCGTACTGAATGACAAGCATGGTGGCAATGTACAGGATTGAGAAGAAGATTATGATTTGTTGGAACATGTTTGTTTGTAAGGAGTCTATGATTTTTTTAAACATGGGTTATCCCTTTAATATTGAGATAGTATGAGGATAGGCATGACGCGTTTCTTTATCGAACGTAACGCTAAATCCCCCAAGGTCATACTGTTGTAGTATTTCCATCTGGTTTAGTAATTTTTCTTTGGTGATTGGTCCTTCGATTTTTCCAAGCGCATCAGCGATTAGCGCTGCATGGAGGTAGTACGAGAGCGACAAAATATTTAGTGGGTCGGTTGGAAAATATTTTTTCATGTCCTCTCGAAACTCTCTCACGATGCGCTTCTCGCTTGTTTGTGGATTTGGCATAGGTGAGGCGTAGTGAAAAACAACTCCCTTTCGTTGCAGAATCGTTTCGACGAACATGGTTGAATCGATACCGATAAATTTTGTTCCGTAATGACCTTGTTCAAAAAAATTGTTGATTAGTTTGACTGTCGGCATGCTTGTTGCCAAACAAATAACTATTTTTGGATCTGCTTTGATAAGTTTTTGCGATGGGGTTTTGATGTCCATGGTGAATCGGTTGTAAGAGGCGATAGCGGTAGGGATGGTTTTATAGCGTGCCAGTGCATCGACAAGCATGTTTTTATTTTGTATGCCAAAGGTGCCATCATCGTGAAAGATTGCGATTTTTTTCAATCGAATAGTATTGATTGTGTGGTCAACAAGAGCTTCAATTTGTGGTTCGATTAGACCAAGGCCATTAATAATATGGGAGAGATTTGGCTTTCGAAATTCTGGAGAACCTCCCCATGGAAAAAATACGGCGATTTTTTTTTGTTGTATGAGCGGCAAGATTTCAAGGGTGTTTCTTGTTCCCATGTTTCCAAGGAACATATCGATTTTTTGTTTTCGCATCAGCTCGATGTTTTCTTTTGTTTTGGTCGGCTTTCCTCCATCGTCAAGGCTTAGGAGTCTGAGTTGCTTTTTTTTTATACCACCAGCTTGATTAACTCGCTTGAATCGAGCGTTAATCGCATTTCGGATAAGCTCTCCATAAAGTTGTAACGAGCCCTCGGACAAAAAAGCAGATTGACCAAATACGATCTCTTCTGGTTTGTCTGGAGTGCTTTTGGGAGTTTTGTTCGGTTGTGTGTAGCTGTAGGCAGTTACGACAGTTATGATGAGTAGAAGAAATTTTATTTTTTTCACTGTGTTCTCCATTGGTTTGGGTCGAGCGAAAATTATGATGATACAACCATAGAGTAAGATAGAATTGAAAATCAAGATTTGGGCCCAAACGAACTCCAGCAATTCAGAACCCAATAAGTAACAGAGCAAAAACAAAAGAAATCTGGCAATTAGGGACCAAATAACAAACCAAGACAAAAATTCAATATCAAACAAAAAATAAAACCAAACACAATCAACAATTTGAAACCACACGAACACCAGGGCCCAACCTGGCTGTGATGAATTGGGTGTGTTTGGCTACGGCAGGCAGGCGTGGCGAATATGTGGCGAATATGTGGCTCTTTGGTTATGAACTTAACAGATCAAAATGCTTTACAATTTTTTATGGGCCGTGTTACACAGATAGTATTCTGTTCTCATATCATTAACGTCAATATAAAAAAGGAGACGATGATGAAGCGAATGCCCAAATTTCTTATGCTACTATTCTGTTTGGGGGGCATTTTTCGTGTTGGTGCTGAAATAATAATAGTAGTGGGAGACTACACAACCCCGGCATCGACGGTGGTCGATGGAGATCTTATTGTAACTAATGGTTCAATAAAAATTTTTCCATCAGCAAGCTTGATGGTTAACGGCGATGTCAAAATTTCGTCGGGATCAGTTTTTTTGAACGACGGTTCATTAACCGTCAAGGGGGACTTGATTGTAACGAACTCGCTTCCGGGAGGTGGCGCTTCAGTTGTTGTTAATGGGAATATCGCCGTTAGTGGTTCAATCATGACACATAGCATGTTCTCTGATGCGGATGTAACGACAACCGGTGTGGCGCAGGGAGGTTCGATCGAGGCTGAAAGTATCACAACTGATGGGGTAGGCAAATCAAATGTATATTCGAAAGGTTCGATAACGGTTGTGGGGGAGATTGCGACGAAGAGCTCGACAAGCGATGCGTTTGTTGAATCTATTGATGGTAGTATTTACGCAGGAAGAATTATAACAAAAGCGCACGAAACCGCTCATGTGAAGAGTTATGAATCGATTGGTATATTAGGAGAGTTAATCACGCAAAGCGCGATTGACACAGCCTGTGTTCGCTCTGGAAGCGGCGATTTGTATGCAGGGAGTATTACGACGAGAGGGGCCTTAGAAAGTTTTGTCGAAGCACAGACCATTGACGTAAAAGGAGCAATAAAAACGAAGAGTTCCAGTAGCACTGCTAATGTGGTTGCTTCGTCAGCTATTACTGCAGGAGCGATTATTACTAATGGCTACGGTGATTCAACGGTTGTGTCAGACGGAAATCTTGAGGTGCGAGGCGATCTTGTAACACGATCAATTGCGGGTGATTCGTATGTTTTCACAGAAAATGGGTCTCTATTTTCTGTGAATGTTACGACGAGTGCAGCGGGAGATGCGTATGTTCGAGCTGAAGACCTTATAGATGTCAGAAGAGATATTTGGACCCATAGCGGTAATGCTGGGGCGTACGTTACCGTTGACGACGGTAGTATGTATGCATATAAGATAACAACCAATGGTGCGCTTGGTGCATATGTCAGGGCTGACGATGGTTATATCATGACTAAGGGGCCAATATTTACAAAGGGTTATTCAGCGCATGTATATGCTGACTACGACATTGAAGCTGAAAGCGTTTTCATTGATGGTAACGATACTGCTTACGTTAAAGTCGGTACTTCTCGATATATCGATGTAAAAGATGTTATAAGAACGAAGGCGAGTGCAGGTTCCGCGTATGTTCAGGCCGGCAGTGATATTACCGCCCGTTCAATTGAAACAAGCGCAGGTTCTGATGGGTACGTTCAAGCGACGAGCGGTTCGATCAACATTGTTGGAGATATTCGTACCTATGCAACAGGTGATGCGTATGTTCAGGCACCTCTTGGCGATGTAAATGCACGAAGTATAAAAACAGTTGCTGGTTCTTCCAGCGATGACTCAATAAAAGCGGCCGCGGGAACAGGTCGTTTTCAGTGGTTTCCAGATACAACTGATCAAGACATTGTCATTAAAGATTCTGAATTCTATCTCGATATTGATCACGATTGGAACGTGACCTTAACGGTCGAGGGCAACTGTGTGTTGAACGGGAATGCTCATCAATTACTGTTCGGCTCGAGTGGGGGAATTGTTATTACCCCAGGCAGCTCTTTAATGCTCAAAAATATTATTCTCGATAGTCTATCGGGAACAATGGTTCGTTGTGAAGACGACACGGCAACCCTCTCTTTGCACAACGTTACGTGGACGCAGATAGGTGACACGCAATTTGCGAACGGGACGTTACATGTTTTTGGTGAGTGCATAATTAACGGTCCTAATACACAGTTCAACTACGAGAGTAGTCAAACGAGTACGATCCATGAAAATTCAACGCTTTTATTAACTCAGGGCGTTACCCTCAGGTATGATACGGATGAACCGGGTCGTATCGCTATGGTTGATCCATCTTCGCAATTGAGTTTTAACGGTGCAGGAATCTATTCGCTGGTTGATCTTCGATTTACTCGGGGAACGCTGGTTTTTGAAAATAGGGTACCGTTTACAGTCGAAACAGGTAGAACGCTTTATTTTGGCGGAGCAGTAAACCCGGTTGACAATATTGCATTAGATTTTCACCTGAGATCTGTGTTCGATATGTTTGGCGTTTTGCAAAAAGATAACGTATAAAGTTTGTAAATAGAAGTTGGGAAGAAAGGAGAATATGAAGCGCTTAAACTTTTTTCTGGTGTTTTGTTTGCTTGCGTTTTGTAGCGTCTGGCTGCATGCCGAGCATGTTAATTATGGTGACTATACACTTTATGGGGTGTTTGATGGTGACCTTGTTATTATCGCCGGCAACTTAGATCTTAACGATACGCTGACCGTTAATGGCGATGTAAAAATTATCTCAGGAAAAGTAATAATTGGAAGTGATAACCCGTTAACGTCAACAGTCGATCTGTATGTTAACGGTGACTTGATTGTCACCAATACTGAAGCTTCTGGTGAGATGGATGCGACCATTACCGTTTCGTCGGGACGTCTTGTTGTAACCGGAGAAATTTTCACACGAAGCGATCTTGCCAAAGCATCTATCGACGGGCACTATGGCGTGCGTGCAGGTCAGCTTGAAGCAAATGGCAAAACCGAAGCTAACCTGGAGTCTCTTGCTGGTTCGATTACGGTCGTTGGGGATATTTTCACAAAAAGTGATGGCGATGCGCACATTAGGTCCAACGGGGATCTCTCTGCTGCGGCAATCTTTGCAAACGGCAGAGGAAACGTCGAAGAGGAAACGCCACCACCTGATGATGGAGAGACTGCTTATATCGAGGTTGGTGGTTCTATTGACGTCGGTGGTATGATCGTCACGAAATCTTTGTACGGTTCTGCCTACATCAAAACAGCGACAGTTCGTTCTGGGTATCTTAGTGCTGATTCGGTGTTTACTCATGGAGAAGGAATCTCGTCCATTATTGTCGGCCCAGAAGCCGGGTATATCGATGTTGCAAATGACATTGTGGTGACAAGTACCATGGATAACGCGGTTGTAGTTGTCGATAGTGGCTACATAAAAGCAGGTAATATTACAACACGGGCATACGGCGAGGGCGATGTTCGCGCAACAACGTATATTGATGTGTGGGGCGATATTAGCACAAGAGGCCTGACTGACCATGCAATTGTTGGGGCGTCGACTATTCCTACTATCAAAGCAAAAAGTATTACGACGTCAGCAATGGGCGATGCGTATGTCCGGGCAACTGAATGGATCGATATTAGTGAAGCAATAGAAACTGAGTGCTGGGGTAATTCGGGAGACGCCGATGTTACGGTCGTCGCGGTCTCACAAACGCCTGGAATAATAAAAGCCGGAAGTATCAATACTGATGCTAATAACGGTCTCGGTACCGTAGGCATGAAGTTCGGCTCAATTATCGTTAAGGGAACAATCAACACGAACAGTATGTTTGGCGATGCAAAAGTAACGGTGACCGCAGGTGATATCGAAGCTGAAAACATTTACACCAGTGCGTACGGGGACGCTTGCATACGTACTGATGTGAGTGGCGAGATACGAGTTCAAGATGTGATCAAAATAAAAAGTATCAACGGCGTTGGTATGGTTGAGGCACAGGATGATATTCGAGCTCGATCGATAACAACAGAAGCGTATGGCGATGGGCATGTGTTGTCAGACGACGGATCGATTATTGTTCAAGAAGATATTTGTACCAAAAGTGACACGGGAAGTGCGTATGTCAAAGCAGCAAATGGCGATATAACTGCCCAGAGAATTAAAACTCAGGCGTCAACCGGTCAAGACGATTCGATCTGGGCACAGGCGGGGTCTGGTCATTTTATGTTGGAGTTAAACGAAGAAGATGCTGCAAAAATAATTGTTGACGCAGAATTCGATTTAGACGCTGACCATGAGTGGAACACGATGATGACGCTTAAGGGTACTTGCACGATTAATGGAAAAGGACATAAGATTACCTTTGGGCCCCAAGGGGGTATGATTGTTGATACTAGTGCGAAACTTTTATTAAACAATATCAAAATAAATAATATCTGGGGCGAGTCGATCAAGTGTGAAGATGGCACTGGGACTCTACAATTACATAACGTAGTCTGGACGCAGACCGCTGATTATTCTTTCAAGTCTGGAGCGATGGAGATTTCTGGTGATCTGCTGGTCAGTGGCCCAGGGACTGGGTTTATGTATGAAAGTACGCAAGTAAGTACGATTAAGCAAAACTCGATGTTTTCTCTTAGTCCGACTATGACGCTTTATTACAACACTGGTGCTGCAAATAGACTTGCGATGGTCGATGAGACATCACGTCTTAATTTTAACGGTTCAGCGTTGGGGGCAACACAAGATATTCGATTTACGAAGGGGACACTTGTCTTCGACAATAAAGTTATATTTAGTGCTCCTGTAGGAAGAACAATTTATTTTGGCGACGGGGTGTTGGCAAACAATATAGGTTTTGAATTTCATGTTTCGTCCCATTTGAACAAAGAGGGGTCTGGTTCAATGGTGGATGTAAATGCATAGGAAGGGAGTAGATGAAGCATAAGAAGCTATTATTTGGTTTTTTGTTAGCAAGTATCGGTTTTTCACATCTGTTTTCTCTTGAAAAAGTATGGGATGTGAACGTTTCGGGAATGTACACGCAAGCAGGAACGATTGACGGCGACTTGGTTGTCGTTAATGGTGACGTATACATTACATCAGGAAATCTAATTGTTAACGGTGATCTGAAGGTGACGACAGGATTTGTACGTCTTTGTGATGGAAATCTTAAGGTTGATGGCGATTTGATTATTACCAATACAAACGGTAGTGGTGATGTCGAAGCAACGCTTTTTGTTGGGGGTGATCTTGAAGTTACCGGTGCTGTCATAACGAAGAGTGTTGCAGGGGATGCGTATGTTGATATTAGAGGAGATCTAGAAGCTGGGCGAGTTTCGACCCGTGCCTCCGGTGAAGCATATGTCATAACCGACAATCACATAAAAGTAACCGGTGCCATTGTGACGAAGAGCGAGGCCGCTCACGCTTTTGTGGTAAGCAGGGGCGAGAGCCCTACCTACGGGGATATTAATGCTGGTGCAATTTTTACTTATGCAGTTCAGGTGCCTGCTGAATTGCCGGCCACAGCCCCTTCTTGTGTTGTCCTTGGGTTTCGTTCTGCATTGCCTGAGTTTTCTAGTGGTGCCGTTGTTCGGGCGGCCAACGGTCATGTGATTGTAACGGGGCCGATTGTAACGCATGCAACACGCATGATTTTTGGGCTTGGTGTAGAAGGTCGATCGTCTGGTTCTATTGCCAATGCGCATGTGTACGCTGAAGGCAATATCGAAGCAGCAAGTATTACGACATATTCTGATGGTGGCGATGCCTATGTATCTGGAGAGAGAGTCACGGTTGATGGTGATATTCGAACAGAGGCTAAATCAGTTGTTGGAAGCAATGCACATGTTGAAGCACGAGAGTCGGTATTGCAAACGGTTGGGACGTTCGAGGACATTGTTGCTCAAAATATTTACACGAAAGGCGATTGTCAGGCGCATGTCATTGCGTATCGCAATATCGATGTGAAGGGTGATATTGTTACTTGGGACCGAGCGCTCTATGATTGTGGGGCTGGGACCAACGCGTGCGTGAAAGCGACAATAGGCTACCTGAAAGCTCAAAATGTTATGACCAAAAGTCCATTGTGCGCATATGTGCAAGCCCAAGGTGACATTGATGTTGTAGGAGACGTTCTCACGTCAAGCGACTACAATAGCGCCAACGTTTATTCTAGTGAAGGCCGCATACGGGCTGGAAATATTGCAACCGAAGGGGTTTACAGCACTTATATTTATGCGGATCAAGATGTTGATGTAGCCCACGTGATTACAACCAAGCAGGTTTTGGATCCTCGAGGTCGATTTCGAAATGGTTATTTGCCTTTGTATGTACGTTCAATTACTGGGGATGTTAAAGCCGAGAAGATTTTTACAAAAGGGTATGGGGATGCGGATGTGACTGCATTGAATGATGTTCTGGTAAAGGGGCCGATTAGTACGAGAAGTGTTAGTAATATGGCAAAAGTTTTTGCTGGTTACGAACTTGTTGCGGGAGCAATGTCGACCTATGGATCAGGGGATTCGTCAATTGAGTCGCAATCGAGTTCGATCAATGTAGTTGAAGATATTCGCACAAAAAGTAGCAGCTCTGATGCCGATGTTTCAGCTATTAACGGCAACATAAAAGCGCGTAGCATCAAAACAGATGCTTATTCGACGAACGATGACTCAATACGAGCCGACGCAGGATCAGCAGAATTTACTCTGGTGCCAGATCTCGAGACTGATGAGATTGTTATAGAAAACGCTGAGTTCAATCTAGACTCTGATCATGAGTGGCCGCTTATGCTGACCATCGATGGAACCTGTACGCTTAACGGTAATGGGCATGTGCTGACTCTTACAGGGGACGGTGGTATTACGGTGAGCGCTGGTGCCGAGCTATATCTTCAGAATATGCTAATTCGAAATGTCAAAGATGAGGTGATTTCTTGTGGGGACGATAGTTCTATACTGTCATTGCATAATGTGACCTTTATGCAAAGTGACGATTATACGTTCGACACAGGAATGCTGTACGTACGAGGGCTCTTTCAGATCAAGGGGCCTGGCAAGCGTTTTATCTATACAAGTTCCCCTAACTGCATGGTTCTGAAAAACTCAACCATCTTTTTTGATCACGGTCTCATATTTGAGCATGGGGTAAGTGTGACGATTGAACTTGAGGACCGTTCTTCTCGTATACACTTTAATGATGCATTTCTTGACGTCATTGAAGGCACTCGCTTTAAAGATGGAACGTTTGTTTTTGACAATATGGTAACATTTTCGATTCGTGACGCTGGGAAGCTGTACTTTGGCAACAATAATGGGCCAGAAAACATTGGTCTAGAATTTCATGAGGCATCAAAGCTGATTTACTCCGGAGATTTAGAAAACCAAAATGTGTAATGAAGAAATGATTTTTTATAGAGAGGAGAGGGGTATGAATTTTCGGCATGTAGCGTTATTGGCAGTAATACCGGTTTTGCTGGTTTGTTTTGTTGGCAATCTTGCTGGGGCAGATCCCCAAATATCCAATGGAAAATCGATTGCAGCATACGGGGCAGACGGGGCATATTTGGTTACCGAGTCAAAAGAATTATATGTGTGGAGTCCTACGCTCGAAAAGTGGCAACGGGCCATGATAATGACGCCAGAGATCCGTCAAATGGACAGTCTTACTGACGGGACAAAACTTTTTGGAACCGATGATAGCGATAACGTTTGGATGTGGGATGGGGTTTCGCCTGGTGGATCATGGAGCGAAACTCGTCCTGGGAAAACATACCATTGGGTGATGTATGATCCCGTTACAGACGAATCAAAAGGGTTGATCAAGGCACTTGAAAACGTGTGGGAGTCATGGGATAAGCCGTCCGGTGGCGGATGGAACAACTATCTTCCGGCCGGCCCTGAAGGATCTGCTCGTATGGCGACGCTTTTGTTAGTTGACACAACGTCGACGGAGTTTCATCGTTGGCAGCGTGGCGACGCGGGATATCGTGTTTCTTTGAATCGATCAGGACAGACAACCCCGTTCAAAATATTTGCTTACACCGATAACAGTGTCGCAAAAAATCCGCCATTCGAATCAGGAACCGACAACTATGTTTTGGAGCGAATGATTGACGCTCCAACGCCAACACCTTGGCTTGACCCAGGTTTAACCGTCAAGAACCCAGATCTTGTTCTTGCTAAGCAAATCTCGTATGACGAAGATGAGCAAAACTTATGGTGTGTTGATGAAAATGGCTGGCCATGGCGCTGGAGCAACGAGTATCAGGGATGGATACTGAGTAGGAACAGAACAGCTCTGCCGCTTGTTGAAGAAGATGGCGGCCTCCCCTGTTGTGACATTGCCAGGCTGCTTCGATGTACAGACGATTTCTATGTGCGAACAACCTATATTGCAGGGGACTACTCACCAGTTGTTATTATTTTTAAAGACACCATGATTATGCATCTAATTGTTGGTGAGCTGTCGAAGGCAAACATGAAAGATGTAAAGTTTTATGTTTTCGAGGCGAAAGCCCCAGACCATAATTACCACAATATTTTACGACTTCCAAAAGAGACACCACAAAAGCTTGTTCGTGTAGACGGTAATGTTGTCCGTAAACGAGAGAACCATTATCTTGAGCGATTACTTATCGAGAACGGGATTGTTGCTAGGCCCGAGGATATAAATTTGTTTCCAGCGGAGCATAGACTTATACGGCGATAGTCCAGTATCTAGCGTACGAGTGTTGCTGTAACAAGACTAAGTAAGAATCCTGGCAGAATAGAGTATTCATGGAGTGGCAGACCGGTGTATTTCCAGGTTGCAGCGGTAAGTCCGCCAACAATAATTCCTGCAAGCGCACCGTTTCTTGTAATTTTTTTCGAATAGAGAGACAGGAGTAAGACCGGTCCGAACGTGCTGCCAAGGCCAAACCAAGCGTATCCTATCAAACTAAAAATACTTTCTTTGTTGCCTCTGGCAAGAAAGAACGACAATAAGACTATTGCGACGCCAGAGAATCGTGAAACTCTTAGAAGAAGTTTTGGCGAAGCTTTTTTACCAAACAGCTTTTTGTAGATGTCTTGTGTAAGCATTGACGCTGAGACGAGAATTTGGCTATCCATTGTTGAGATTGCTGCGCCGAGAATGGCGCACAGCAGGAACCCTGCAAAGACCGGGTTAACGATTGCTTTAACAAGATTGATAAACACATGCTCGTTGTTGGCAAGTGTTTGATGGAAAAAAGGGATTCCAATCAGACCGATAAGTATGGCTGAACTAAGCGTGATGGTTTGCCAGGCGAGCCCGACATATTTTGCTTTGCGAATATTCTGTGGTTTATCGATACCCATAAAATTAACCAAGATATGTGGTTGCCCAAAGTAGCCGAGGCCCCAACCAAGAGACATTGCTAGCAGGTTGGTTATCGTTGTCCAAGAGTAATCTGGAATGAGTGAAAGCGATATATTCTTTGCCATGGCTGCCTGTGTGATCGTTCCGAAGCCGCCAATCATATATAAGGCATACAGGGGGAATAGGGTAATGATTAGGAGGACAAACATGCCTTGCAAGAAGTCGTTCCATGCGATCGCGACAAAGCCTCCCAAGATTGTGTAAAGTGCAACAGTGACGGTGCCAAGCATGATGCTGAGAAAATATGAAAAGCCAAATGTTGCTTCAAGTGCTCGTCCTAGGGCAACAATGCCTGCAGAAATATAGAGCGTAAAAAAGAAAAGTGCGAATAGTGCGCTTACGATTCGTATGGTACCGGAGCTGTCTTGAAACCGTTTTTCAAAGTATGACGATAGTGTTGGAGCTGCGTATTTTTCGGTTGTCCGGCGTAACTTTTCTGCAACAAACTGCCAGGTCAAAAACATGAAGAACAATAACCCGATGGCACTCCAGCATGGAAACAGTCCAAAGCTATATACTGCGCCTGGCAGTGCCATGAAAAGCCACGCGCTCATGTCGGTTGCATGGGTTGCGATAGCGGTTACCCAGTAGTTGATCGATCGGTTTCCGATCATGAAATCGCATGAGTTTCGTTGTCGTCTTGAAACGATCCATCCAATTACGATCAAAATCGAAATATAAATAAAAAACGAAGCAACGAAAAATATATTCACAGCTCTGATTCCTCTGATTTTAGACGTTTAAAACCCAACTCTAATAATACCATATAATTGGTTAATAGTGCAAAAAGCGTCTAATAGCGATGTTATTCAGGATTCCAAGGCTAGCGAGGGTTACCCAGAGGTTTGTTAGCCCGTAAGTAAGTAATGGGAGGGGGATACCAACAATGGGGAGCATGCCGGTTACCATGCCGATATTAATTATTGTTGATAGTGCTATTGGGGCGAGCAGGCCTATTCCGATAAGTTGGTCCAGGATTTCATGGGCCCCAATGATGACAATAGTCAAACGAATGAATAAGAGCGAAAAAAGCAGCAAGATAAAAAGCGCTCCCATAAAGCCCCATTCTTCGCAAAGTACTGAGAAGATAAAGTCAGTTCGAGCTTCTGGTAAAAAAGATAGGCGATTTTGGGTGCCCTGCAGCAGCCCTTTCCCCCAAACCCCCCCGGAACCGATAGCAATTTGCGATTGCTCTATTTGATACCGTTCGTTTTTGCTGTCGCCATGGCCAAGCAAGACCAGGACACGATGTTGTTGGTATGGCTTTAAGTTTTTCCATAAAACAGGCGCGCTTATCAGGCAAGATAGAAATAGAAGTAAGAAGAATTTTTTTGGAATGTTTGCCAGCCAAAGCAGGATGAGGCCCGAAAATAATATGACGAGTGCGGTGCCAAGGTCCGGCTGTTTTAAGATAAGCATGAAGGTGATGAAGAGGAGTGCAAGGGGAAAGGTGAACGGTATTTTTTGTACGCATTGGTTTTTGCTGATGTCGTCGAAATAAAATGCGTAGCAGAGCGGTAACGAGATTTTTACCAGCTCCGCCGGTTGAAAGGTGATGACATGGAGCGAGATCCAGCGCTTTGCGCCCATGCCAACCCAGCCGCCGATTATGGTGTAGAGTAGTAGTGCGAGCACGCCAAAGTATCCCAGATATCCCCATCGAGCAAGTGTTTGCAGGTTAAAAAAACAAAAGAAAAAGTAAATTATGATACCTATTGTTGCACCAAAAAGTTGTTTTTTGAAAAAGGGAGACAGCCCGACAGCGTCATGTGATTTTGTGGCACTGAAGACAAAAATCAGGCCTATCGCGAGAAGGGCGATTGTAAGGGCGAAACTAATCCAGTCGAAATAACGGAGGTATCTTCGGTCTATCATGTTGTTATTGTAACGTGACGGTTTGCTTGTTGCAACGAACTCTGTGGGTTGTTAAAATACATGCATGATTCCAATAAAATTAGACCTAAAAAATTTTTTAAGTTACGGCGATTCGATAGTTACAATCGATTTCGAAGACCATGCTCTGATTTGTCTATCGGGCAAAAATGGCAATGGGAAGTCTGCGTTGCTTGATGCGATTACCTGGGCGTTATGGGGGAATGCGAGAAAGGTTTCTGGGACGGCCAAGGCAGACGCCGGCTTGATGCGTCTTGGTCAGACTCGTATGATGGTTTCGTTGGAATTCTTTTGTAATGGTCAGCGGTATCGGGTGCGCCGGACCTTCGCCAAAACCTATGGTAAGCCTGTGTCGTCGCTCGATTTCGAACTGCACGATGAAAAGAAAGAAAAATTTTCATCATTATCGGAAAGCACGACTCGTCAGACACAGGTAAAGATCGAGAAAATTGTAGGGCTTGATTTCGAGACATTCACCAACTCAGCGTTTCTACGTCAGGGGCAGTCAAACGAGTTCTCCCAAAAGACGCCCAAAGAGCGCAAGCAAATTTTAGCAAATATCCTTGGCCTTTCGCGATACGACGATCTAGCGAGGCTTTCGCTTGAGTATGCGCGTAAGTATAGTGACGAGCGCAAAGTTTTGCTTAAGGTGCAAGAGCAGGCTGCTCAAGAGCTTGAACAAAAAAAAGAGGTTGCGAGCTTGCTTGAGGTAAAGAAAAAAGAGATTTGTGAATTAAGTAAAGAGATAGGGGGTTTGTCAAAAAAAATAGAAAAAAAAGAGAAGTCAAAGCTCGAACTCCTTCAACAGAAATACCAGCTTGAACAGGTAAAAAAAGAGCAGCAAGAATTAATAAGTATTGTTGGTGAAAAACGGGATGAGCTACATGATATTGTCCGTCAGTGGAAAACTGTGCATGCTTTGTCGCTAACATCTCCCGATATTGCAGCGCTAGAGTCTTTACAAAAGAGGCTTTTGTCTGAAGAGAAGGTTTTCCGGGAAAAACAGATGGGGGTTGTTTCTTTGCAAGAGCTAATTGTGGCGAAACAAGAAACATATCAAAGGTTGGTTATGGATTGTAAGCGGGCGTATGAGAAGTCGCTTGCCGAGCAGTCTTTGGTTTGCGAGAAGGCGCAGCTCGCACAAAAGCAGTTTGATGAACAGGTTTCTCAAAAAGAAAAACATATCGAACAGGATAAAAAGAAGCTGTATGAAGCGAGAGAAAAAATAGCGATGCTTACGAAAGAGTTGGTTGACTATAAAGCGTTTCAGGAAGAGCATTTTCAGGTCAAAGCTCAATTCGAGAAGCGGCGCGTTTTCTATCAAAGTTTAGTGCAGCGGGGAAACTGGGCACAAAGTGAGCTTGTGGAGCTCGAGCAGAAAAAACATACGGTGCAGAGTGATACTAGTCCGAGTTGTCCGTTATGCGAGCAGGTGCTGACGATCAAGCGCAAACAATTTTTGGCGCGGACCTTTGTCAAGCAGGAAGCGTTTTACCGCCATCGTCTTGACCGGATAAAGAGGCTCATGGGGACGTTGAAATTATTACTTTTCGAGCAGCATCAGACCGTTCAAAAGTTATCGTTGCAGGATGAACGGTTCAAGCAGTTTCAAGCGAACCTTGAGGCGCTTTGCAAGCAGGTTGTCGAGATGGAGGCTGAGCATAAGCGTGTTTCTATCGAGCTTGATTTATTGTGCGTTCGCAAGCGACAGGGTGAAGTCGAGGTTGCCGGGTTGCGTAAAGCACTCGAAAAAAAACAGGCTGAAGGGAGTGGTGTCGAGCTTCAGGACGCGCAGGTGAAATCGATAGAAAAAGAGTTAAGTTCGCTCAAGCAGAAACAAGACAAGATTTTGTATGACAAAGTGGCGCATGATCGACTGGCCAAAAAGCTAAGCGATTGTGAGAAGAAGTTACGTGAGCTGGACGAATTTAAGAGCAAGGTTGGGCTGCAGGATGAGCGCAAGCGGTCGGTTTCTCGATTGTGTCGCGAGCTAAAACTTCTTAATAAGCAGTCATGTGTGCTTGATAAAAAACAGAAGATTATTTTTTACAAACCAGAACAGGAGCTTGAGCTTGATCGAGACTTACAAGAGCTCAAGACAAGCATGCAGTCGTCTGGGAAGAGCAAAGAGAAGTTGCTTCAAGAAAAGGGTAGTCTAGAGAATAAGATTCAGCGCTTTAAATTTTTGGAAAAAGAAAAAAGCGAGCGTGATAAAAAGATTGAGCAGGTTGCCCTAGAAGCGAAAGAGTATCAGGTGCTCGCCGGGGTGTTTGGCAAAGACGGGATTCAGGCGTTGTTGATTGAACAGGCGATTCCTGAGGTTGAGTCTGAAGCAAACAGTTTGCTTGCCCGCCTGACTGATAATGGGTCTCAAATTTTTATCGAATCGTTACGAGACTTAAAGAAGGGCGGAGTTAAAGAGTCGCTCGACATACACATATCTGATTCAAGCGGTATTCGACCATATGAGATGTTTTCTGGTGGAGAGGCGTTTCGGATCGACTTTGCTCTTCGTATTGCAATTTCGAAACTTTTGGCACGACGTGCAGGGACCGCGCTGCAGACGTTAATTATTGACGAGGGCTTTGGCTCTCAGGATGAAGATGGCTTACAGCGTTTAATGGATGCGATTCATGCGATTCAAAAAGATTTTGTAAAAATTATCGTTGTGTCTCATCTGCCAATTTTCAAAGACAACTTTCCTGTTCACTTCGTGATCGAAAAAAATTCACTTGGTTCGTCTGTTCGAGTTGAAGAACGGGGGTGATGGTCGACCGTTTCACATTTACGCCTAGGGCTTCCCTTCGGGGGTTTTAAGGGCGGGTTACCCAAGGCTGGCAGTCGCCCTGCAAAGATAGTATTCCCAAGTTCCGTTCGTCCCGAGTGGTTTTCGAAGTCCGTTAGGACGAGAAAATTGTATCGAGGGATGAATCATACATCTATTTATCAAAGTTTTTTTTGGCGAGCGCAGAAAGTTTTTGCCAATTATTTTCAATAAGGGCCTCTTTCTTTTTTCTAGACCAGGTTTTAATTTTTTGTTCAGCAGATAAAGCTTCGTGTCTTGATGAACAATGTTGTGCGTAAACAAGTTTTATGGGACGTCGAGACAATGTATAGCAATCAAATCTTCCACCTCTGTGCTCAGCGATTCGTTTTTCAAGGTCGTCTGTGTGTCCCGTGTAGTAAGATCCGTCTGAGCACTTTAAAATGTAAACAAAAAAATACATTCTTTTCCTCGAGTTCAGAAAAACTTTCAACCCCTCGATATATTCCCCTTCGCATAAAGCTTCGGGGGACACTCGCGGTGAGCGGGATAGGGATGAATGGACTATTTAAAGTCATTATATTTTAAATCAACTCAATTTGACAGAGTGCTTTGTTTGAAATTTTGTTTTAGGCGTGCCAACTTGCTGATTGCCCAGTTGTGTCGGTTGCCGCCCCCCAGTCAGTTAGTTTTTAACCTGCTCGTCCCGCACCCGTTCGTCCTCTCCTGTCAGACGCAGCCCAACAAAGAAAGTATTGCCCACACCCGTTCGTCCTCTCCTGTCAGACGCAGCCCAACAAAGAAAGTATTGCCCACACCCGTTTGTCCCGAGTGGTTTTCGAAGTCCGTTAGGACGAGAAAATTGTATCGAGGGATTCGAACACATACATTTGATTTGTAGTCGCTCAATCGATTGTAAAACTGGAGTTCTTGTTAGGGGCCGAAATCCTGGTCCTGCTGCTAACTATAGGCCCTGCATCTCGATCTCACGAATTAACTCTTCTAGCAGGCTGTCTGGCAAGTCGTCAGATTGTTCGGCGTCACCGACAGGCGATCGGGTTAGGATTTGGCAGGCAAGAGGGTTTCTTTGGATGAGTTGTTCAAGCTTGATTAGCTTGCGAAATGTTTCTTTGATTGTGGCGTCTTGTTTGGCGACATGAGACACCTCTTTTTTGACTGTAGTCAGTTCGCTTTTGAGTCGCTCGATTTGACAGGCTATTTTTTTAAGCATCAAAAGGTTGACGACGTTTTCTCGGTTCGAATACTGAGTTTTGTTTTTTAGGATCTCTCGTTTTTCGATCATGCGCTTTTCGTCTAGCGATTGGTCGGTTGGTTGGTCATACTCGATTGTAGATTGGGTATCTTCGGTCTCGTTTGTTTCTTCTATGAGAGATGCTTCTGGCTGAGGTGCGACGATCGCTTCGTAGCGAGCGAGTAGGCTGGTTAGGACGTTGGCGTGGTCGATTGATTTGAGTTTGCTGTTGGCGATGGCTGTTGAGAGGAGGGTTTTGAAAGCGAGTTTTATTCTGATTTCTTTACTGTCGAGACAGAGTTGATGAAGAAAGGCGATTTTACGAATAAATTTCTTTGAGAGACGGGTGGAGTCGCTAGGGGTTATCTGTTTGGCGATGTTTTGATAGGCAGCAATACGGTCGAATGGGTTGGTGAGGTTGGTTGTGTTGGAGAGGTCCTCGGAGAAGTTGAAAGGGGCCAATTGGGTAGTGATGGTTATGAGAAAAAAGTAAGATAGTTTTTTTATCATGTTTATCATGACTTTCTCCTTTAGGGGGCTATGGGAATAATTTGTATGGTTTGACGCCTTTGAGCAGCTTGTTTGATTCTATTTTTCTTCCTGTGCAAGTTTTCTTGTTATCTCGATCGTTGAAGACTTCAGTAACAACGTTAGTAGTTTGGTATTGCTTTCTCAACTCTTTTTTTTGAGTTTCTATCTGGTTTTTTTTCTGGTTAAACGTTTCTGTTTTTGTTCTAAAGGTTTCTTCTAACCATTTTTCATACGTGATAAGATTCGTACGGTCTTTTGAGTCTAAGGGGCCTTTTGTATTACGCTTATGCTGTAGCTTTGTCACCTTGTTAAAAACTTTTGCGTGTATTTTCGATAACTCTTTTGAGCGCTTGAGTTTTTTACGATTGGTTGTTTTTTGTTTATAGATATCTTTAAAACGTTCCAGGGCCCTATCTATGGCTTGTATATAACGTGTTCTTGCGGCATCATTTGTTCTTAGGGCCGTAAGACTTTTTGATGGGATTCCTAGGGTTTTTTCTGTGAATTTTGTGATCGCTTTGCGAATAGTGTTTTTTTGCTTTTTAACGTATTCAGGAGAGACTTTATTTATGAATTCCTCCAGGGCTTTGACTCTATTGACAATTTCTTCTGTTTTCTCTATCACGTAGAGTTCGACCGGTGGGTACATGGCGTTTTGGGTGGCCTCTGTTTGGTCGAGAGCGTCAGGATTGATCAGATATTCTGTTATGTTCTTTTTTACTTTTTCAATTTGTTTCTTGATTCCCCTTCGATACTTTTTCAGGGTGTCGAAAGATGGGGAGAGCCCATCGACATCGATCTTGCTTAACTTTTTGTTGAGCACATAAAGAAGGGCAAGATATTTTTTGGCAGCGTCTTTGGCGTCTTCAAGGGACATTCTTTTTGTGGTGCCGCCCGTTGCCAGTCGCGTCACAACAGATCGTATGCTTTTTTTAATTTTGGACCTGATGTTGTCGCATTCTTTTAGGTATTGCTCAAGGTACTTTGGGCGGCCAAGGTTGTCTGTTTTGAGTTGGTGTGCTATCCATAACAGTTTTTCTACCCGACCTTTAAAATTTCGTGGATCTGATGATTTATCTTCGAGAGAAACCTTTATAAGACCTCCTTCTGGTTTGAGAGAAACCTTTATAGGTTCGAGAGGAACCGTTTTATCTACAAGATTAGGTGTTCGTTTTTTGAGTGACGCAACTCGTTTGCCTTTTATGGTCGTAGAGACTTTTCCTATGACGTCATACAGTTCAGATTCCAGATAAAAGCCGTCTTTAAGCCATTGCTCTATGGATGTGAGGAAATCTGCAGGTTTGGCGAGCGTGACGATCTTTAGGCCGGCAGAGCTGAACAGGCCGGGTTCTTTGTCGAGTTCGGCTATCGTTTTTGTTCCGGGATCGATTTTTAGAGAGAGCGCTTCTTTGGCAAGATTCGATAGCTTTATATTGTATTTCTTATCTTCTTCGTAGGTGGTGCTGAGCATTCTTTTGCGTGCATTTTTATAGAGCTTGATAATAAGCGCACGAAGAGTATATGCACTATGTTCGGTTAGATAGAAAATATCATCTCCAGTCTTTTCCGATGGTTTTTCTGCTCGTTTTGCGGTCTCTGTTTCGACGGCGAAGTTGGCTATGTTTTTTAAGGACTGATTTTCTTCTTCTCCAAACTCTGTTTTTTGGTTGGATGTTGGGGGTGTTGTTGGTGATGGGGTTTGTGCTTTTTTAACTTGGCTTACGAGTTCTAAGGCGTTATCGAGTTGCAGGTTGGCTTCCTCAGGCTTGTTATACGGAGCTTGCTTTATCGTTTTAACCTCACTGTCAAAATCGAGGCCTGTTCTCGCAAAAAATTGAATAGGATTAAGGTACACTCTAATTTTCCAGGTATCTGCCTTTATCCTCATGATAAATTTATTACCATATATTACGTACATAAGTTTTCGGAACTCTTCTCCAATTTCTTTTGCTAGTCTTCTTTTTTCATCGGGGTTTGATGCAAATAGTGGGTTGAGAGGATATGCCTTAGGGTTTGCCCATGCCGCGATGTTCTTGTGAACGGTATAGACCGCGTTAGCAAATTTTTTGAGATTAGATTTTGGGTTTGTTTTAACGGTTACAGAGTTTATTTTTGTAGCCAATATGATGAGCCTGTCGATAATAAGGCTGAGATCAGCAAGGCTTGTTGGGCCTTGAGAATTTCTTATTACGATGCCACGAAGTGCATTTTTTCCGGCGCGATTCGTTTTTGCCCATTTTAGATCTTTTTTAATATCAAGACTTTTGAACGTGAAGGCTGCTTCGTTCAGATGCCACAAAGTTAGTTTGTCAAAGATTTTTTTAAGATATTTATTTTTGACAACTAAAGCCAATAGATTGCCATATTGGACTATGGTATAATTAGAAGCTTTGTCGCCATGAAAGTACTCCTTTGAAAATTTTTCGTGTGTAAAGTTAATACTTCCGCTAGCGGGGATGTTTTTCTCCTCAGCAATAAGGTTGGGTAAGTTGAGCAGTTCGGCTCTGAGCTCATCGAATGGCTCACGTCTCTCTATTAATCCTATTTCTCTTATTCGCGCTCCGCTTGGAGAGATTGTTTCCTTAAGTCTCCCCTCTCGCTGCAATTCAATATTGGGAAGAGGACCTTTTACTGTTTTTACCAAATCACTTAGGGCTGCTATTCTGGCTGAGAGATTGTCTAATTTCTTTGCATCATCAAGCTTTAAGATAAAATCTTTCGAGGCTTCCTCGTTTTTTTTGGTAAGTTTTGGCGGTTTGATCGTAGGCTGTTGGCTAATCATCGGTGGGCTCGCCGGTATGCCCACTGTTGGAGCATATCCTGGGGTTGGAGCATATCCTGGGGTTGGAGCATATCCTGGGGTTGGGGCTTGTGGTGTGTAGGGTGATACGCCTTCGATCTCTTCTTCAGGGGGTTTCTTAGAGATTTTCCTCAATTCAGGTTCTTTCTCTTCTTCAGGCTCTTTCTCTTCTACGGGTTTTTTCTCTTCTACTGGCTCTTTCTCTTCTACGGGCTCTTTCTCTTCTTCAGGCTCTTCTTCTATTGTTTTGGTAGTAACAGGCTGAAGTTCACTTGGTACTTGTTCTTCAGCAAAAGGAGCTTCCCGTTTTTCTTCTATGTAGCGTTCTAGCTGGTTTAGAATTTCTGTTTGTTTGTTTATGTTTGTTGTTACTTCCAATTGGTCCAGTGTTTTTGTGAGAGTATCAAGGTTTTTTGTGTTAACGGCCTCGATTTTATGCCACTCTTCGGTTGCTTTTTCGATATGGTCCAAGAGATCAATTGAGTATAATAGCGGTGACATGCTGATTGTGAAAAGGAACAATAATAACCCGCTTGTCATTCTCCACTCCCCTCTTTTGCTTCTTTGAGTAACGTACCAAGAAACGGGATTCCCTTGAGCTTCTTTAAAATGGTATCTTCGGTTGCTGGGCTAGTTTTTATTCCCTTGATTTTTGAAGGGGATTGCTTTTTCATTTTAGTAGGGGGAGGGATTTTTTTAGGGGCCTTGGGGATTTTTGGTTTTTTTATCTTAGGTTTGGTTTTCTTATCTTCTCTCTTGATATCTGTTATTTCTTCTCGCTCAGGTTCTTCTCTTTCTGTGATATGAAATAGTTTATTGAAGATTTCTTTCCAGGTTTTCGTTTTTTTCTCCAGCTGTGACAGGTTCTCCTGCCCTTCTAGCTCTTTCAGAAGTTGCTCGGTTTGCGTTAAGACATCTTCTTCAGCATTATTTGCGTCTATACTTGTATCGAAATTGGTAGAGAGCGTTTTTATTCTTGCATCAAGAGTGACGGGTTGTTCTTCTGAGCGCAGCATGGGAACACTCCCAATAAGCATAAAGAGCAGAGAAAGAGAGATTGTTCTTACCGAACACATACGGTTCTCCCGTTATTATCTAGAAAGGGCCTGAATTTCCCGCCGTAATTCTATGTTTTTTTTTGCGTAGCCAATTACTTGTCCCATGATAGCGAAAAGTTTCTGAGCGTTTTTTTTGCTGTCTTCTTTTTCTTTTTCAATTTTTGCTTCGATAGCTTCAATTTGTTGAATTATTTCTGGGGAGATCTCAGCTGTAGTTGTTTTTGCGCCTGCTTGAGACCGAAGCGTTTTATTTTCTGCTTCAAGTTGCGTGATTCTGGTTTTTAGAGTGGCAATATCCGTAGGGGACTTTATTGTTCCGGCTGTTCTTCGCTGCAGGGCTGGAAGATTTGATGTTTGGGTGAGAGCGCCGAAGAAGATAAGGTAGAAAAAATAATTTTTTGATAGCCTCATAACGGGGTCTCCAGGCTTAGATAAAAATTGTATACGTCTTTATGCACCATCAATTGTGTCGGGAAAAGATTCGACGAGGCAAGAGTTTTAATATTTTTTACGAAAAAGCAAGCAAGCGATCGCGATAGCGAAGAGAAAGTGTACCGTGTGTAATTGTCGTAGATCAGGAACAAGCACAAGAAAGGGAGCCCGTCTCAGAATAACTTTGACAAACACAAGCCCAGCATGAACGCCCATGCCTGGGTACAGCTTTTTTGTGATAACAAAAATTTGGTTGAGAAAGAAGCCTAATAAAAATAAACCAAGACCTAGTCGCCATTCGGTGGTGACAAGCGCAAGCGGGTTTCTGAGGTTATGAACGAACATGAAAATGAGTGACGTAATCAGCATGCTGGGAAGCGGCTTATAGAATTGTGCAATGTATGGGTAAATGGTCCCGCGAAAAATAAGCTCTTCGGTCCAGGCAAGCATGAAGACGACAAAGAGACCGAAAATTGTCTTGCTAACTAGGGGGAGTGTAATAGATCCCCAAGACGGGTTATATATGATTGCGTCGGTTTGATAGAAAACAAAAAGAACGAGCGCGTGTAGAGAAAAAAAACTGATAAAAAAAATAGAGAATTTCGCAACCCATTTCTCTTTAATAAAAAAGAAAAGATTCCGATCGAAAAACTGTGTAAGAAATTGTGATGACTGAGTAGTCAAAAATAAAATAATTTGATAAATCGCCATGCAAACGAACGCGACCTTGCCGATGCCTCGGCTTGCCAACAAATTAAATGTTGGATCGAGAAGATAGGCGAGCGGTTGTAAAATAAAAAATGAGATCAAAAGAGAGAGGGCCGATAAAATTATCGGCCCCGCGCTTTGCCAATATTTTTGTTCCATAAAATATTTAGGCAGATCGGATTTCTTCCTTGAGGCGCTTACCTGGCTTGAATCGAGGAACATTTACTGCAGGTAGTTTGATGCGTTCTTTGGTTGCTGGATTGATACCAACTCTTTCTGGTCTTCTTGAGATCCAGTATGTTCCAAAACCTGTTAACGATACCTTATCCCCTTTTTTCAACGTTCTTTCAACAATGCGTGTGAACGCGATTAGAACCTTTGCGATATCTTTTTTGCTGAAAGTTGTCTCTTCGCTCAACGCTTCTATAAGTTCACTCTTGTTCATTGGAGCCTCCTCGTAAAAATGGTTATTGTGCCTCTAAAATACTAACACTCTTCGTTCGAAATTTAGAATCAGTTTGTTGCTTTGTCAAGAAAAAAGACTAATCTGACAGCATAATTTTTTGTTTCGGCTCTTTTTTCTATACATTATGGTTTTGACAGATTTATAATAAATCGAAAAAGTTTGTTTAGTAATAGATTCTTTAATTTTATAGTAAGAGAACAGATAGAAAATTTGTTGCTTTGTGATGAGAAAGGAGAAGCTATGTTTGTTGATACCCATTGCCACCTTACAATGATGGCAGCACGAGGTGAATCGGTTGACGATGTGGTGCGTGATGCCGCTCGTGTTGGGGTAGCGAAGATTTTGACGATTGGGACGACGTTGCAGGACAGCTTGGCTTCGGTAGAGATTGCGCAACGGTATGATGGCGTTTGGGCGACGGTTGGGATGCATCCGTGTGATTGTACTCAGGGTTGGCGCAAAGATTTTCGAGAGATTGAGGCGTTGTGTTGCAATAAAAAAGAAAACAAAATTGTTGGGCTAGGGGAAACCGGATTGGATTTTTATCACCAACCGTTTTTTAAGCAGAGACAGATTGATGCGTTTGTTGCTCATATTGAGTGTGCACTTGAGCATGATCTTCCAGTGATTGTTCATATTCGGGAGTCGCTTGATGAAGTGTTGGCTGTGTTGGAAAAATATAAAAACGAATTGACCGGAGTTGCACATTGTTTTTCGCAATCACACGATATTGCGCAAACACTTGTAAGCTGGGGGTTTTATTTGGGTATTGGTGGCCCCGTGTCGTATCCAAAAAACGGTTCTTTACGAGAGCTTGTTCGAGATATATTACTAGAAAACTTTCTACTCGAAACCGATGCGCCATTTTTGCCACCACAGCAGTTTCGGGGAAAAACAAACTATCCAAAATATATTCCTATGATTGCACAGGTTATTGCTGACGTGAAAGGCGTTTCGCTTGAAAATGTTGGGGTTGTGACGAGCAGAAGTGTAGAAAAGCTATTTTCTATGCCCTCGCATAGCAAGAGCACTTTGTCATCTCTTTGAAAATACTTTTTTTGCTGTTCGCAAAAAACCGTAGTCAAGAAAGAGGTGAGAGAGAGCGCCAATTTCAAAATACAGATAGGCAAACCAGGCGGTTTTGGCGAGCAGGGGGTTGTTTTGCTGGATGATAAGCGGGATTGCTAGGGGTGCTAGGGTGACAAACCAGATGGTGTGAATAATTCCTCGGTGGTTGACCAGAAGGGGGAACACGCTGATCAAACTAAGAATCGAAAGTAGGCCCCATTGTTGGGTGTAAATTGCGGCAAGAATCATGGCTGTAAGTAGGTAGTAGAAGATCTTTTGACCAAAACTTTTGGTATCGATATCGGGAAACAGTGAGCCAAGCAAGCAGAACTCGAGTGTGAAGAGGATTTGGTTTGGTGGTGGAGTGGGTTGGTTGAGTAGCTTTGTTGTCACGAGGTGGATAGCAAGGAAGGTGACGCCGCCGCCTGCGAGGTGCCCTTTATACGTTGGCATTTTTAACCACTTTCAATTGAGAAATTTTGGTCTCAGGATAGTAGAAAGCTAAAATCTTTTTGAGCGGCCAGCCACGCCTGACGAGTTCTCGTGCACCTCGCTGACAGAAGCCTATCTGGTGTCCAAACCCTTTTCCCTCAATGATAATAAAATTATTTTCGTGTTTTATTGAGAAGTTTTGGCTTCGTACGTCGCTGTTTAGGCTTCTCCAAAAATCGCTTCCGCAAATTTCTATCGTAGATGCAGGTGCGAACGTTAGTTCTATGTTGTGAACAACTCCGGCTTTATCACGTTCGGTTATAGAAATGGTTTTTAGTTTTCTTGTGCTGCGAAATTTGTTTTTTAGTGGTGAGTATGCAAGAAGCTTACTAATAAATTGTTTTTCTGAGAAGGTTCGCTTCCAGTTGTAGAGAGCGTAGTTTTTGCAAAAATGACATGGTGTTGTACGGGCAAGATAGGGCGCTTTAGAAAAATCGATACCGGTCATATTTGCAGGAATACTCCCGCCGCAGCAGGCATCGAACATAGCGAGAACGACATTACCATCATGAGTTAGAATAAGATTTTTCGTTTCATCGACTGCCCGACGTAAGTGGTGGTAGTTATGTTTACCCGTGTAGCGCTGGTGGAAGTTATTACACTTGATATTGTAAGGTTTGTTTGAAGAGCGTCTGCTTGTCGTCATTTGGTGGACGGCGTAGGTTCGAGAAACGATCGCCTGAATTTTTTGCATCTCGTGGGGCCAAGTTTGGTAGCTTTCTGCGAGCAATACAGCGTAGACGTAATCTTCAAGATTAAGCGTGTTGATGAGTAAGAGCTTTTCAGTTTTAGGGCAAAATTTAAGCGAGAGGGTTCCATGGTATGGTTTTTTGTTGATCAAGATCGTTTTTGAGTTCTTATGGGTTGCTATTGGTTTGATCTCAATTTCTTGATAGTTTATCTTTTTAAGAGGGCCCTTTTTTCCTCGCCCATATAGAACGTTATTTTTGAGTAAAATTTGTAATTTATTTGAGCGTAATAAAAACTGTTTGGTTTTAGGTGTTTTTAGCAAAAACTCTTTTTCTGATTGGATGTTAAAGATTTGTTTTTTTGTCGGGTCGAACTCACCAAGAAGGACTTTTATATTTGGAGATGCCTGTAATGCTTGGTTTAGAAGTATGAGCGACAAAAAGAGTTTTGCTGCGATTTTATAAGTCAACTGCATGGTCTGCTAGTAAGGTTACAAAGTCTAGGGGGAGTGCATTTTTTTTGTCTATGCCCTGATTAGCGAGCGCGTCGGCGATTACGTTGTTTTCACGGAACACATGTTTGAACGTATATGATTGATTTTGTAGAAGTAAGTCAATCAGGTTTTTGATTTTTGCAAGCGCCTGATTTTTTACGCGATATACTCCGGTCATTTGTTTGACCATAAGTTCTGAGTCGGAGCTTATAATAAGATGTGGCTTTTTGATGTTTTTTTGTGATAGTTGTTTGTTTGCGATAAAAAAAGCGAGAAGTAGCGCGAGATATTCGGCCTGATTGTTTGTTTTGTTCCCGAGATAGAAACCAGCTTTACAGATAATCTCATCTTTGTAGGTGATATAGACGCCAGCTCCCGCTGGCCCAGGGTTGTTGCGTGCGGCACCGTCGACAAAAATTGAGATGGTGTTCGTGTGAGTGTTTTCCATCTAGAATGAAGCTTCCTTTAAATCTTTTTCTTCTTCTTGGTCATGATACAAAAGCCTATAACAGCTTCGGCAGGGCAAGATGGCGTTTCTTTTTAAACGGGTCATGTCTTGTGATGGAACTGAGTAGTAGCATGAGCTGCAGCTGTCGTTGATTGCGGGAACGATAGGGTCGGAAACCTTATCTTTCATTCGTTCGTATTTTGAAAGCCATTCGGGTGGAATTTTTGAAGAGAACTCCTCTTTTTGTTGTTCAAGTGTTTGGTATTCCTGTTTAAGGCTATTTATAGATTTTTCTTTCTCTTCGGCGTCGGTTTGGAGAGCCTCAATTTTTTTTGAGAGACCGCTTAGTTCGGTTTCTTCTTTTTTTCGAGCGAGATCGAGGGTGTGCCAGGCTTTAACGATAGTGTCGTCTAGTTCTGAGATTTGTCGTAGTATTGAGCTCAACTCTTTTTCTAGGGCTTCGTACTGCTTTTGGTTTTTAATGGTATCGAGCGCCTTTTTTTTGCTTGTCTCTTGTGCTTTCAGATTGTTAGCATTGAGCTCTTGTCGGTCGACATTTTTTTTTGCATCGATAACCGCTTGCTTGATTTCATTAATTGTTGCTTGCAGTTCTGGGATCATAAGATTGTCTTCTGCTGCTTCTTGTTCGATTTGCGCGATTTGAGATAGGATTGTTTTTTGTTTTTGATCAAGAGCAACAAGTTGCTTTAGGTTTTGCCAGAGAGGCGTCATTGTCTGCTCCTTAGGAGTAAAAAGATGTCCTGGTGGGCCCACCAGGATTTGAACCTGGGACCTTTCGGTTATGAGCCGACTGCTCTAACCGCTGAGCTATGGGCCCGCCGCGGAATTCTGTTGATTTCAACAAGAAAAGTGTAAAGAATCTTTTCTTAGATGTGAAGCAAAAAATCTTTCAGGCGCATGCTGTAACCGAATTCGTTATCATACCAGCCTGAGATTTTTCCCATGGTCCCACAGGCGTTGGTGAGTGGGCTATCGATAATACATGAATACGGTGAACCAATAAAGTCAGAGGAGACCAGAGGTTCTTTTGTTACCTGTAGTATATCTTTGAGGTCGTTTTGAGCGGCATGCTCGAAAGCTTGATTGATGGAGCTTGCTGAGAGTTGCTCATCTGTTGTAAATGTGAAGTCGACGAGTGAGACGACAGCAACCGGGACACGTAGCGCTGACCCGAGCAGCCTGCCTTCGAGGTCAGGATAAATTTTTGTGATTACTTTGCTGGCGCCGGTGTTTGTCGGAATGATGTTTATGGCAGCAGCCCGGCCGCGACGTGGGTCTTCATGTTCAGAGTCTAGAAGCGCTTGATTGTTGGTGTAGGCGTGAACGGTTGTCATAAACCCCTGCTGTAGGGTGAAGTTTGACTTAAGTACTTTGACCATGGGGGCGAAGCAGTTTGTGGTGCAGCTGCCGAGAGAGATAATAGCGTGCTTGTTGGCGTCGTATTGGTTGTCGTTAACTCCCGGGATAATTGTGATGTCTTCATTTTGTGCGGGTGCTGTGACGAGAACTTTTTTTGCGCCTGACTTCAGATGGGCGGCTGCTTTTTCTCGTGTTGTGAATAAACCACTTGCTTCGACAACAAAGTCGATATTGAGTTTGCCCCATGGTAGTTTTGTTGGGTCAGGTTCGGTTACTATTTCGATGGTGTGACTCGAGTGACTGTTGATTGTTAGTTTTTTGTTTTCATAAGAGACCGAGCCCTTAAATTTGCCAAGTGTCGAATCGTAACAAAAGAAGTTAGCCAGACTTTCTGGATTTGATGGTCCGATATTTATTGCGACGACAGAAAGTTTATTTTGTGTATTCGGGTCCTGCATGATTGTTCTCAGAAACGCTTTGCCGATTCTCCCAAACCCGTTAATAGCGATTTTTTTTGACATTCTTTTTACCCTCACTGATTTTTGTTTTTACAATCGAAAGAATAGCGACTCCCAAAACGATAAATTGATAATGAACGTATGGGATGATCGATATACTTGTGGTTCCAGCCATCGCGGCGGCTAGGAGCAATTGTGACGAGTAAGGGATTATGCCATGGATGGCGCAGGAAAAAAGGTCTAGAAGTGTTGCGATACGAGCACTTTTTAGTTTGAAGCGACCTCCAATTTGTCTTGCCATAGGACCGGCGATTAAGATGGCGATGGTGTTTCTTGCGACGGCGATATCGAGCAGAGAGACGAGCATGGCTATCGAGCATTCAGCGCTGGTTTTAGTTTTTGTTCTCGCATGGAATTTTCGCAAAAGATATTTAATCCCCCCATTGTGTTCAACGATTCTGGAGAGGCCGGCGATGAACATAACGAGTAATAACATAGCAACAACGCCTTTGTGTTGATAAAAGCCCTCAAAGAAGAAAGTTATAGCCAGCAGAATGGAAAACTTTGCATAGAGAATTCCAAGGATTGCTCCGGCGATTGCGCCGATTGCAAGAACGATTAAAACATCGATCCCTAGTATTGCGAGAAGGAATACCGCAGCATAGGGAATGGTTTTTATGACGTCAGAAATGTTCCATGAGGTGACCACTTGTTCTGTCACTGGTGAGGGGAGATTGTAATTTATGATAGAGAGAACGATTAGTGTGAGAACGAACGCAGGAAAAACCAGCATGGCATTGCTTTTAAATTTTTTGTATGGGCTGCAGCCGGTTGTATGAACGACCGCGATTGTTGTATCTGATATTACTGAAAGGTTGTCTCCAAGCATCGAACCGCTGACTGCGATTCCCGCCATTAGCGCGGGACTAACGCCAAGTTTTGGTGCAAGACCAACGGCAACCGGGGCGAATGTTGCAATGCCCCCGATTGATGATCCTATGGTGAGAGAAAAAAGAGAGATAGCAATAAAGATTCCAGGCAACATCCATTGCTGGGGTATGAGGACGTAACAAAGTTTGATTGCGGAATCAACGCCGCCACAGAGTGATATGATGTGAGAGAATATTGAGCTGAAGATGAATATGAAGCACATGTACATGACAGTTGGCTGTGCGACTCCAGAGATGAAAACTTTGATTTTTTTTGATATGGAGATTCGCTCTTGAAAGGTGAAAAGTGAGAAGCCTACTGCTAGTATTCCAGCAAAGGTAGGAAAGGCAGTTAGCTTGAGGTCGTTGCTGGCTTCTGGAAAGAGAGCTATTAAGAGCACGTATGTTCCGATGAACACAAAAAACGGCACGAGAGCAAAGAAGCTTGGCTGGCCGGTATGTGGAAAATGCTTTTGTTTGAACATAAGCGCCTTTTGTCTTGATAAAGATTTATTCTCTAATTGCGATTGCGACCCCTGTCCTGATATTATTGCTTTCATAGATACTACGCTATTAAAGTGTACCGTGATTATAATTAATGGCAAGCTGAGCGCTTTTTGAGACCCTATGAGGGAAATATGAAGCAAGGTTTTGAGGTTTTGTCTCATACTGCAGATTTGAAGATTCGTGTCTACGGTAAGAATTTGCAAATGCTATTTTGCAATACGGTGAAGGGGATGTTCGAGAGTATTGGACCTCTAGGAAAGGGGGAGGTGGTTGTCGAGCGCTCGTTCGATATTTTTTCACACGATTTACCGTCACTTCTGGTTGATTTTCTTTCAGAAGCGCTTTACTTATCAGATGTTAATGGTGAGGCGTATTTCGATGTAAGCATTGATGAGATAACCAATACGCGTGTTCGGGGTGTTTTTCGGGGTGTTTCGATTAATAATTTTGAGATGGGCGAGATAAAAGCTGTTACGCATCATGGTCTTAGGATAGAAGAGCGTGATGGAGCATGGGTTGCAGAAATTTTATTCGATTTATAAAGGGGTGTGTATGGAGCAGGTTGTACCCAGAGAGGCTCTTGTAAAGATTGCTGAATTTGTATACGAGATTCCCAAGTCGTTTCGAAGTGATATGCGTGTTCCGGCTCGTATTTTTGTTAGTGAGCAGATGCTCGATCAGCTTCTTACTGATCGGTCGTTGTGGCAGCTCGTGAACGTCACGACGCTTCCTGGAATTCAGACCGCAGGGTTTGCAATGCCGGACATTCATGAGGGATATGGCTTTCCAATCGGCGGCGTTGCGGCGATGGCTGTTCATGATGGTGGGGTGATTTCGCCTGGTGGTATTGGGTATGACATTAACTGTGGAGTTCGATTGTTAGCATCATCTATGACTGTTCAGGAGCTGAAACCTAGATTGAGTGACGTTGCCAATGAGATTTTTCGTGCTATTCCCTCGGGCGTTGGAAAGGGTGGTGCGCTTAAGCTTAAGGGCGCTGAGCTCGATCGAGTTTTGCAGGAGGGGGCGCGTCGGATGGTTGAGCTTGGTTATGGGGTTCCGGCAGACCTAGACTGTTGCGAGGAGAATGGTTGTATGCATGGCGCTGATCCTCGATCGGTTTCGTTTCGTGCGAAAGAGCGTGGGGCTGGTCAGCTTGGTACACTTGGTTCAGGGAACCACTTCTTGGAGATTCAAAAAGTTGAAGAAATTTTTGATGAAGATGTTGCAAAGTCGTTTGGACTAGTCAAAGACGGTGTGACCTTTATGATTCACTGTGGGTCTCGTGGCCTTGGGCACCAGACCTGTACAGATCATGTTCGACAGATGGTGCCAAAGATGGCGGGCTGGGGTATAACGCTGCCCGATCGTGAGCTTGCTTGTGCGCCGTTTGATTCTCACGAGGGGAAAGCGTATTTTGCAGCGATGGCCGCTAGTGCGAATTATGCTTGGGCGAATCGTCATGTGATTGCGCATAATGTTCGTCAAGCTTGGATGAACATTCTTGGTGGTGAATCAAATTTACGAACGGTGTACGATGTTGCGCATAATGTTGGCAAGCGAGAGGTCCATGAGATTGACGGGAAAAATGTTGAGGTGATTATGCATCGTAAGGGGGCGACCAGGGCGTTTCCCGCTGGCCGGCCTGAAATTCCTGAACAGTATAAGTCTGTTGGCCATCCGGTATTAATCCCGGGGACGATGGGGACAGCTTCGTATGTGTTGGTTGGTACGGAGCAGGGCCTGAAAGAATCATTTGGTTCGACCTGTCATGGGGCCGGCCGTCGTATGTCTCGTCGTCAGGCGAAACGTGAGGTTCGTGGGGCGACATTACGAGAAGCGTTGGAGCGTAAAGGGATTGTTGTTTGTTGTACATCAGACCAGGGGCTTGCAGAAGAAGCTCCATTAGCCTATAAAGATGTTCACAACGTTGTTGATATTGTTGAGGGTGCAGGGATTGCAAGACGAGTTGCAAAGCTGGTGCCATTAGCAGTTATTAAGGGGAATTGATATGGGAAGCAGCAATAATGATGGTAATGGTGGTAGAACCTTAATGCGAGTTTTTGTGGCTATCGAAATGCCAGAGATTGTAAAAGAAGAGATTGGTAGGGTTCAGGATGTCTTGCGCAAACACAATTTGTTTCAGGGGACCTATGTTAATCCTGAGCATGCGCATCTGACGTTGCAGTTTGTTGGCTATATTGAGCCGGTTGCCCTTGCACCGATTAAAAAACTTTTGGGGTCGATTTCATTTCATCCTATTCAAGCGAAACTTGGGTGCGTTGGTACGTTTGGTAGCGAGATGGTTATTAAAGTTATTTGGCTTGATGTTGAGGGGAAAGGGATTGTTGATTTGGTGCATGAGATTGAAAAAGCATTGTCGTTAGGTACTGTTGCAAGAAAACGAGCGTTTCAGTCTCATGTGACGCTTGCTCGGGTTAAAGAGAGTTCTGATGTTGGGGAGTTACGCGAGACGATTAATGAGATTTGTGTGGAGCCGATCCCTTTTACAATCGATGAGTTTGTACTAAAGCAATCGACCCTCACAGAGCAAGGGCCGATTTACGTTGATTTAGAACATTACGAGTTGGGCTAGTTGTTTTTGATATATGGTTTGCCAATGATGAGCTTGTAGAGTTTTCGACAGAATGTGTTGCGATGCTTTCTCTTTAAGAGCCCTATTGAAGACTCGCTGAATTCACGAATTACGCTGTATGGATTAGCGCCAGCCTTAAGAAGTGTTTTCACGAGTTCCTCTTTAACATCATTCGGGTTACCACTATCTAGAATGGTTTTGTATAATGTTTCGTCCAAAAAGTCCTGCAGGGTGGGCCCATTTTCTTGGGGCTGGGAAACCGTCCGTCTTGGTGGCGTATTGTATCGGTCGATGTCTGGTTCCCGCAGTGTCTTTTTCATGCCAAACGCTGTCGATCCAGCCAAGATAAGTCCGGCTAGTATAATAAAAGTATATTTTTTCATGAGGGGCTCTTTCTATAGGTTGTTAGCTGTTTTTACCGTAATCTAGGCTGCGTTGTGCACGGTCATTTGGGACGATGTGGGAATTGCCGCCATTAACGTGTCTACGGGGTTCATCGGTGGGGACTTCTCGTCTTGGATATGTGTTAGGTAAAGTACGATATATGCCGGGTGTCTTGGGTGTGTTTTTATTGGTTCGTTGTTGCACGGGGGTTTGAGGCCCTTTGTTCCCAGGATCACCCTTGCATCCCATGCCAAACGCTGTTGAACCAGACAAGATAAGTCCTGCTAATGCGATAAGTGTATATTTTTTCATATAAGTCCTTTCTAATATATGTCTATTACTTGGAAAAACTACTATTTTACATAAAAGCAAGTTTTAAGCAAATATAAATAAGTTATGGAAAAATTATCTCAAAAGGTTTTCCATTTGTCAACCGGCACTAAAAAAGGGCTGTTTTGGTTGGGGGGCGAGCCCTGCCATGGTACGCCCCCTCACATAAAACTTCGGAAATCACTCGGAACGAACGGCTCGAATTCCTCGGCTCGAGGCTGGCGGGTTTTTTGGCGGGCAGACTGGGCTATTGGTTATTATGAAAACGTATGATTTTTGAGTGCTTCGATTAGTTCTGCGAGGCCATCTTTCGAGGTTGCGTGTGTTAGGGCGTGAGGCTGGTAGGCTTCAATCTCATTCCTAAGCTCTTCAAGCTCTTGGTCGCTAAGTTTGTCGGTTTTGTTAAAAACATAGAGCATGGGCTTTTGGTCAACGCCGAGGTCACAAAGGGTACCGAGTACGATCTCGATTTGTCCGGGCCATGATTTGTTGCTGACGTCGACGACGTGTAGCATTAGGTCGGCGTACTGAAGCTCATCGAGGGTTGATTTGAATGCTTCGATGAGGTGGTGTGGGAGCTGACTAATGAAGCCGACAGTGTCTGACAGAAGACCTATCTTTTTGCTGTCGACAAATAGCTCTCGTGTGGTGGTGTCAAGGGTCGCAAATAGCTTGTCTTCAGCCAGCACGTCGCTTTTTGTGAGTAAATTAATAATGCTTGATTTTCCAACGTTGGTGTAACCAACTAGGCAGATGAGAGGCAGTTTGCTGGCGAGGCGCCGCTTGCGCTGAACGTCTCGTGATTTTTGTAGCGCGAGTAAGCGTTTTTTTGCTTGACGATGCTTTTCGGTCAGGTGCCGCTTCAGATACTCTTTTTCAGTTTCTCCAGGGCCCCGTGTACCGATATGTCCCGCTTGTTGCGCGAGCTGTGCCCCTTTACCCGCAAGTCGTGTTTTGAAATACTCAAGTTGTGCCATTTCGACCTGTATTTTTCCCTCTGCGGTGTGGGCGGCGTTTTGAAAGATTTCGAGAATAAGTCGCTCTCGGTCGTAGACGGTGCAGCCGAAGAAATCTTCAAGATTTCGCTCTTGAAGTGGTGAAAGCAGTTCTGAGACGATAACCTCGTCGATTTTTTTTTCGTTACAGACCGCTAGGACATCGAGTAATTTGCCTTTGGTTAAAAAATTGCTCTTGTCGATACGACGCAATTTGATGGTCATATCCTCTTCGTATTCGACACCAAGCGTTTCGACTAAGCTTGAGAACTCGCTTTCGTAATCTTCACGAGACAGTTCGTGATTGTACGGGGCATGGATTGTAAGAAGCAGGACGTTTGTTCGTTTTTGAGTTGTTGAAATTGGTTTTTTGGATGCCATGATTGTTCCTGACTGTTCCTGATTATTTTTTATTTGAGCAAGTCGATAATCGCCTGACCGAACTCTTTTGCAAATTTTGGTCCCTGGGCCGTGATAATTTTTTCTGGTGCGAGAGTAACGCAGCCGCTTTTGCTGAAGCGAACCCCGTATTCTTCAAAAATTGCTTTTGCTTCGTCGGTTGGGAAAACGGTTGCATGCTTGTTGCGTAAGATGGTTGTTTGGACTATTGCGATTACGGCATAACAGATTGCGGCGACAATTTTTTTGTTTTCATGAAAATATTGTATGGTTTTGTAGATCGCTTCGTTATTCCAGAGATATTTTTTTGACCCGGGGCCGCCAGAGATGACAAGTGCGTCGTATTGGTCAAACTCGGCCTCTGATAGGTCGCTGAACAGGAGGTTAGGGGAGTGCTCGTGGCCATTGACGCCGATAGCAGGGCCCGTTTCTAGTCCAGCAACGTCGACGATGTGGCCTGCTTGTTGAAGCATGGTGTATGGTTCGGTGAATTCTTCGTCTCGGTAATTTTGCATGAGAATAAAAAGCGTTTTTGCCATAAAAGCCCTTTTTTGACAACTGGTAAAAAAAGCGCAAAAATATTTGCTTGCGGACAGCAACTTGCAGACAACAAAAGGAGTCTATCATGAAACAGAAGATTTGGAGTAATTTTTTCGTTTTGAGTTTGGGGTTATTTTTTTCCGGTTCTGTGCTTTCGATGGGGCAAGAAAGCATTGTTTATAAAGAAATTTCTAACCGTCTTAAAGGGTATTTGCCTGTCAATGAGCTTAAAGGTTTAATTGGGAATAGGGCGACAGAGGGTGAATTTGAAGCGTGGTTCTCGAGGGGGGTAGGGGTTCCGTACAAGATAAATGAAGATTTTATTTGGGATTCTTTTCGTCGTTACAAAAGGGGTCTTAAGTTCGACAGGTTTGCTAAGATAGATTTTTTTTATGAGTGTTCATGTTGTCGTTTCAATAGGAAAAAGCATCCTGAAAGAAGGGCTTTTTTTGAGGGTAACGTTCTTGTCTCAGTTATGAAAAATGAAAATGCTCAAACGCGTATGAAAAAAGATAAGTCATTACGGGTGACATTTATCGGTTCGGGGCAACTTTTTTCTGAGTGGGTTATGATTAATAAGTTGATAGAGATTGGCTTTAGAAAGATTAGTGTAACTTTTATTGATACGATCTATAAGGACTTTCTTGATGGGGATTTGTCGAAAGAGTCATTGAAAGAATCTTCTGATTATGAAAGCGCTCTAAAAGTTTATGGTAAGAATCGAAAGCCTTTTGTCGCAACGTATGGTAAGAAATTGTACAGTAATTGTATGGTACCAACTCTTGATGAAACGGTGACAAACGATATGTTTGTACAGTTTTTTCGATGGTTTGAGAATAATCATGAAGATGTAGTGCTGGATATTGCTGTTTACGGCGATCTTGGAGCGTATGTTTCCAATTGCCAAGATTTCCCAGAAAATAAATGTGATCTTATGATTGCTGAAGATGTGGATGACGAGCATATCAATGGAGATAGTAATCTGCAGGAATTTCTCATTAATGCTTATGAGAATATTTTGGTTGATGGTGGTTTATATGGGATTTTGGTGACGTTTTTTGACCTCGAATATTTGAAAAAAAGTTCAACAAAACGATTTCTTGATTGTTTTGAGAATCGTTTGTGGTGTTTCTGGAGGTCTGAATGGAAGAGCCCTGGAGACAATGGTATCTCCGAGGGCAAGTCGATTATGAGGGGCTATGTTGGTGAGAAACCCGGATTTTCTTGCGATGACTCTTGGTGCTTGATACTCTAGTGCCGTACATTTCAAATCTTTTTTATTTTGCAAAAGTCAGACGGGGATTCATGAAGAAGAGGCTGCTTGCTACGATTCTGTTCGTTTGTTTGTTTGGTCAATTTAGTGTTATTCAAAAATCTGAGGCGAGTGGCCGAGATGTTTTATTTGGTGCTTTTCTCGGGATATTTGGGGTTACGGTTTTAGAAAAAATTGTTCGGTCTTTTGCCCCTCAAGGACAAGCTTTGCAGGGAGATGTTGGTAACAACGATACTTTTTTTTTAGAGACTGATTTTCAAGATCAGGACCTGACTTTTGTTGGCCAAGATCGAGCCTTATCGCAGGTTGCCGAGTTTGTTGACTCGGTTTTTTCTTTTCAAAAATATAAAGAATTAGGTGCAAGAAAGCCTCGTGGGCTTTTTATAGAAGGGCCGAGCGGAAATGGAAAGAGCTTGCTGGCGCATATTGTTGCAAAAGAGCTTTGCAGTAAGCTAATTACGGTGAGTGGTTATTTCTTGTCGGACGATTCGATTGGTCCCAGTGAGGCGAAGGTTCGATTTATTTTTGATTGTGCTAGGAAGGCCGCTCAGGAGAAGCCGACGGTTCTTTTTATAGATGATTTTGATGTTTTTGCGCAGATGAGCGATTTTCACCGTTTCAATATTCAAAAGCGACGTGGAATTCATGTTTTTACCGAATTGCTTGAGAGCATCGATGATGAAGAAAATCTTATTGTTGTTGTTGCTGCGTCGAACTCTTCGCTTGAGTTTGATCCTGAGTTATTAAAGCCAGGTGTTTTCGATAGGGTGGTTCACATCCCTCTACCGACAAGAGATGGAAGAGCTTCTCTCATTTCGCACTATCTCTATGATGTTGAGCTTAATGAGTTTGGTTGGAGTGATGGGTTTGCGGAAGAACTGCTTGACCAGACCGCCGGTTTTAGTGCGCTTTTCTTAAAGGAGCTTTTTTTTCAGGCAGCGTTGATTGCTGGTCAGGCTGGTGAAAGATCTATTTCACAAGAACATCTTCGCGAGTCGCTGAGTCGAGTGAAAGAGAAAAAGCAGGAAGTTTTGGATCAAGGTCAGGACGAATTGTTCTATTATACATTTTCTGAAAAAACAAAGTTTAAGGATGTTGCTGGTCAGGAAGAGGTGTTGGTTGAGGTGAAAGAGGTTGTCGATGTTCTAAAAAATCCCTTGCGATATACGACGCTTGGTGCACGAGGGCCACGGGGGCTTCTCTTGCACGGCCCTTCTGGCTGCGGAAAAACGCTAATTGCGCGTGCAATTGCCGGTGAGGCCGGCTGTTGCTTTATTTCGATTTCCGGATCAGAATTCGTTAAAAAATATGTTGGTACCGGTGCCATGACGGTTCGGTTGATTTTCAATTTTGCTCGCAAGATGGCGAAAGAGGTACCGGTTATTATTTTTATCGATGAGATTGACGGCTTAGGACACAGAAAAACCCTCGATTCTTCAGGAGGACAGAGCGAGTATAACAACACGATTAATGAATTATTAAAGCAAATGGATGGGTTTAAGCGAGATGAAAATATAATGGTTGTTGGAGCGACCAATCTTGCCGATGAGTTGGACCCTGCGTTAATGCGTTCGGGTAGGTTTGACCGAAAGGTTCGTGTTCCGCTGCCGGCTAAGCAAGCCCGTCAGGATATTTTGAGTTGTCACCTGAGCAAAGTTTTGCTTGATTTAGAAGTGACATCTACTGAGATCGTGTCTGAGCTTGCGAAAAGAACCGTTGGTTTTAGTGGCGCTAGTCTGGAGCTTCTTGTGAATGAGGCGGCAATGCTGGCGGCGCGAGGTGATGATTTCTGTGTGCGCAGAAATCATTTTGAAGAGGCGCTTGATAAGATTGTGTTGGGGGTTGCAGCAAACCGAGAACAGACGGCAGAGGCTTTGAAGCGAACGGCGTATCATGAGGCTGGGCATACGCTTGTTGCTGTCTTGAAAGGGCTTTCGGTTACAAAGGTGTCGATTTTATCCAGGGGCAATGCACTCGGCGTGACCTGGACAAGAAACAAAGGTGATGAGGATGGTCAGTGTACGAAAAGCGAACTATTACATGAGCTGATGTGCATGCAGGCTGGGTATGTTGCTGAAAAGTTAGTTTTTGGGGAGGTTACGCCAGGGGTTTCGGATGACTTAAGACGAGCAAGCGAGATGGCAAGCAATATGGTCAAACGGTTTGGCATGGGGGCGGGAGATCTGGAGTGTGTTGCCGGTAATGCTATCTGGTCTGATGCGGTCAGACAGCGCTTCGACGAAGCTGCGATTATTCTACTAAGCCAGACGTTTACCCAGGTAAAAGAGCTTGTGAAGAAGCACAAAGATTTGCTTGTTGAACTCGCTGAAAAGCTTCTCGAGAGAGAGACGTTGTCTGAGCAGGAAGTGTATGCTATTACTGGCGAGCCTTGCGGTTAATAACGTCTCGATATAATTCAAGAATGTGTCTTGTGATTTTACCGTCTTCGATGTAGTCGCCAACCTTTTTAAACCCAAATTTAATCATTGAGCGTTCGCTACGTGGGTTCCATGGTCGGACGTGAGCATTATATTTATCTGTTGATGGGTTAGTGTCAAAATACGCTTTTGAGACAAGATAAAGCGACTCCTGGATTCGGCCACCTCCACGATAGTTTTTATTCAGCCACATGCCAAGCTGGCCTGGATCATAGTCGTTTAGTTCTCTGATCTGAATGGAGCCAACCATTTTATTATCCTGGTTATTCCAGATGTTGTAGGCGATCATTTCTTTCTTTTCTATTCTTTTTGCTTCACCCCGCACGTAGCGTTCAATGTATCCGTAAGATACCTTTGCTGGGAACTCAAGATACGTTCTTACGTCTTCATCGAAAGCTGTGTAGTAATCAAACGCAGAGTCGGCGGTTAGTTTTTTGAGTGTTATGATTTGTCCCTTAATCATGTCTGGGTAAGAAACTTTTTGTTGGGAGGCAGGTTTTGTGTGGGGCGTCTTTAAAATTACTTTTTTGTGTTGTTTGGTTGGGGTAAATAAGAGATAAAGTGTTATTCCTGCAACGAGGGCGACGATTGTCCCAGAAATAATTTTTTGTATCGATAGCTTTTGGTTATTTTTCACAGAGTTTCTCCCGTTTGTTTTGTTTTGTTTTCGATTGTTTTGCGATCTAATTCAAGAACATAGTCTGTTGTTTTCCCATTTTCGACTCGATCATAACTTTTTTTAAACCCAAACTTTTCGAGCGCCCGAAGACTTCGTGGGTTCCATGGTCGGACATAAGCGTTATAGCTTTTAATAGTTGGGTTAGCTTCGAAGTAAGCTTTAGAGATCAGATACATTGCTTCTTGAGCCCGGCCGCCACCGTGATAGTTTTCGTTAATCCATATTTCAAACTGGCCTGGGTCGTCGGGGTCTTTCTTTCTGATTTCGGTAGCTCCTACCATCCTGTTGTCGCGATTATCCCAAATATTGTAGGCGATTTTTAGGTTTTTTTGCATTTTATCAAATTTAATTTGTATGTGCTGATTTATGTAATTTTGTGAGATATTTTCTGGAAGCTCAAGAAACTCTGAGAGCTCTTTAGAAAGCAATTTATAGTAATCGACTGCTGAATCAAGTGTTAATTTTTTGAGTGTGACAATTTGGCCTGTTACGGTATCTGGGTATTGTGTTTTTTTATAAAAGAAAGTGCTGGCGATAAGAGCGATTGTTGTGCCAATAGAAACGGTAAGAAATATCTGTTTTTTATTCATGATGACCCCAAGTGTTTTTTCCAAAACTACCCCCAGTTATACTTCAAATATAGGTGATTAGGTGGTTTTTTTGCAAGATTATTGGGAAAAGCTTGCTGGACCCCTCGATACAACTGCTACGCTTCGCTTCGCAATCACTCGGGGCGAACGGCAAATTTTTTAAAGCTAGGTAGAATTTTCAGATAAGTTCTTAAGTTGATGACATCGGCCCTATGCCCCCCGTTGGCGTGAACATAGCTGAAATAATACGAATATGGTTTCGAATTGTTGGATGTGTTTGGATTTCTATTGTTTGATTTAGAATTATTGGTTCGAATCCCTCGATACATCCCCCTTCGCCAAGGCTTCGCAATCACTCGGGACAGGCGGGATACGAAGGGAGCCCCCGTTAGGGGCCGACTGCTTAATCGCAAGCGTGGCCGAAGAGCCGAAGGCGATGAGCCCTAACGCTAATGTGTGGCGATCTCTCGTTACTCAGAGAGGAAGATTTGCGTGTTTTTTTCGTGGAAGATGCTCCACTTTTTCTTTGGTGATCGCAAGCGCTTTTATGAGGTGTTTTCTCGTGTTGCAGGGTTCGATTATATCATCAATATAGCCGTATTCGGCTGCGACGAAGGGATTGAGATATTCTTGTGAGTATTGATTCTCGAGTGTTTTTTTAAGAATTTGTTTTTCTTCTAGATCGTCGATCGTTCCAAGTTGCTTTCTATTGAGAATAGCGACCGCTGCTTGTGGGCCAAGAACCGCTATTTGGGCGGTTGGCCATGCGTATACAAAGTCTGCGCCTAAGTGCTTGCTGCCCATGACGATGTAGGCGCCCCCAAATGCTTTTCGTAAAATTATTGTGATTTTTGGTACGGTTGCTTGCGCGTATGCCGCAAGTAGTTTGGCGCCGTGGCGAATGATGCCTGCATGCTCCTGGTCGACGCCTGGCAAGAAGCCTGGTACGTCGACAAATGAGACGATTGGGATGGAGAAGCTGTCGCAAAAGTTTATAAAGCGAGCTGCTTTGCATGAAGCATTGATATCGAGTGCGCCGGCAAGAACTAGTGGCTGGTTTGCGACAACCCCAACGACCGTCCCCTCGACACGAGCAAACCCGATGATAATGTTTGGTGCGAACTTTTTCTGAATTTCTAAAAAGCTGTTTGTGTCGATGATTGAGTCTATAACGGCCCGGATATCGTAGCTTTTTTGTGCCTGTTCGGGAACCAGCTTTTGAGCCGGAATAAATTTCTTTGGTGCGTCTGGTTGGTCGTCTCTGGGTGGATCGACTTTGTAGTTGCTAGGCAGATATGAGAAGAATTGTTTGAATGTTGTAAAGCAAGCTTCTTCTGTTGGCGAGACAAAGTGGACAACCCCTGATTTTTCCTCGTGAACATTCGCACCTCCAAGTGACTCTTTATCGATATCTTGATGCATGACCTGTTTGATTACCTGGGGGCCGGTGATAAACAGTTGGCTTATTTTTTCAGTGGTAAAGATGAAGTCAGTGAGAGCTGGCGAATAGACGGCGCCTCCGGCGCATGGGCCTAAGATAATCGATAGTTGCGGTACAACCCCAGAGTAGCGGGTGTTGCGCATGAAAATATCACCGTAGCCGGCGAGTGCGTGGATGCCCTCGTCGATTCGAGCGCCACCAGAGTCGATGATGCCAACTATTGGGCAACCTATTTTGACTGCTGTGTCCATAATTTTACAAATTTTTTGTGCGTGATGCTTTCCGAGGGAGCCGCCTTTGATCGTGAAATCTTGTGAGTATAAGGCCATCTGGCGGCCGTCGATTGAGCCAAAACCGGTAACAACGCCGTCGGTGTACAGTTTTTCTTTGAGAATCGGCGATGTGACGAACGTGTCGATCTCCTCAAAACTGCCAGGGTCAATCAGGAGCTCTATTCGCTCTCGAGCGGTTTTCTTACCATGTAGTTTTTGTTTGTTTACTTTTTCTTGCGAGACGCCAGAAATTGCCAGTTTCTTTTTTTCTCGCAAGCTTTTTGATACGGTGTTCATGGTAGCGATTATACCCGAGTGATGGGCATTGGGCAAGAGAGAAAGGGGAGAGTCATGGAGCAAAATAGGAGTGCCAGTGTGGCCTGGTTTAAGTTGGCAGAATTAGTCTCTCGCGGAGAAAAAGAAAAAACATTGACGCTCTACAGACTGCTTTCGCATTCGTTCGATGAGCGAGCATATGTCTTACAGGTTGAAGGGGACATTTTGTGGGCGTTTGAAGATAAAGAGGCGATTGGACGATACAAACAGGCAGCATTTTTGTATCAGAAAGAAAATAAAATACACGCGTCGATTGCGGTTTATGAACATATCGTAATCATCAAGCCTGATGATTACGAATCCCACAAAAATCTTGTTTTGTTATATGCACAGCATGGCGACAAAGAAAAGTTCATGAAGCACTTTATGTTTCTGTTGGATCTGTTTGAGAAGAAGGGCGTTTCTCAAGGCGAAGTCTTAGGGGTGATTGATGAGATTGAGGGAATCAGTTCTTTGTTGGCGAAGCGGGCTAGAAAGTTGTTCTCTTAGAGCTTCGTACACTTCGTCGACACCTATGGCCTTCATGCAAGCGTGATCGTGAGGGCATTCGCGACGGTGACATGGTGAACAAGAAACATGTCTTTGGATAACTTTACCATTTGGGTATGGCCTTGAAACGGTTGCGTCTGTTGGTCCAAATAGAGCAACGAGAGGGGTTTGTAAGGCTGCGGCAATATGCATCGGTCCACTGTCGTTCGCAAGAAAAACGTCACACACAGAGATTATAGAAATAAGTTCGCGCAAAGATGTTTTTCCAACAAGATTTATAATTTGTGGTGCTTGGCAAATCGTTTTGCTTAGTTCGATTTCGCTTTTGTTGCCAAGAAAAATGATCTGTGCGCTATCTTCTCGGCTGAGTTTTTCAGCAACAGCCCGAAATCGTTCCGGTAGCCATCGTTTTGCTGTCCCAAAAGCAGCTCCAGGGCAGATCCCGATAATTTTTTGTTCTTGCGCCCATCCATGGTTTTTCAAAATTTTCTTAGCTGCAATTTTTTCTTTTTCAGTAACATATAATTCAGGTAATTTATGAAATACGTCTTGTTTATTTGCACCAAGCAGCGATAAATAAGTCAAAACAAGATGCTGGTTTTTTCTATTTTTAGGAAAAGAAACAGCCTGGCTTAAAAGAATAGAGCGTATGTCTATGTTATTGCTAAAGCCGATGCGGTTTTTGACGTTTCCGCGAAAAAACCACCATGCAGATGAAATAGAATTGGTTAGCAGGACGCCGGTGTCGAATTTTTTCTCTTTTAATTCTAGGATAATTGCTCTTTTTTCATGTCTGTTTTTTGGTTTATTATAATTCCAGATTTTGTCTACGTGAGGGTTTGCGAGAAGCAAATCAGCGACGTTAGACTGGCACAAGGCGGTGATGTGAGCATTAGGAAGGCATTTTCGTAAAGCCATTAACACAGGGGTGCTCATGATAAGATCGCCCAACCAGTTTGGCATACGCACAATAACTTTTTCCATAGGTTTAGAGTTCCAGTTTGAAAGTAATCCCTGTATTGAGGAGAGCAGCAAGCTGTTTTTGGTCGACGGAGATTCGTTTTCTGGTTCGTAGGAGAAGCTTTTCTCCGTTTTCGTAGAACGTTACATTAAGTGGTGTTTTTCCCGGGCGTAGTGTTGTTTTAATTTTTTCGACTGTCTCTTGAGTAAACGATGCGGGAAGCTCGAGTGTGCAACTTTCTATAGTTGCCCATTCGTCAAAGATGAGCTCGATCGGGACAATATCGTTTGCTTTGATTTTACATTTATTATCTGTTGTCGTGTCGAGCGCCCCTTTAATAACAAATACATTATACTCATCAAGCCACGGCTCAACTTTTGTGTAGAGCCTCGGGAAAATAATCACTTCGCATCGTCCAGAAAAGTCTTCGAATTGAGCGAACGCCATGCGGTCGCCTTTTTTTGTGGTGATCTCGCGGTGTGACTGCTTGAGCCCGCAGCAGACGATGACAGGCTCCTGCCGGCCACGAAAGTTTTTTATTTTTTCAAACGCTTTTTCAAATGGCTCATGTGCAAAAAGCATGAGTGTTTGCTTGTGGCTCTCAAGAGGGTGCGAGCTTAAATAAAAGCCGACGACCTCTTTTTCTTTTTCAAGTTTTTCTTTGTCTGACCACTCATCGCATGCCTGAAACGAGTAATACTCTTCGGTTTCTTGAGAAGACTTGGTTGAGCCTAGTGCGCTGAAGAGTTGCATCTGGCCAGTTTTTGCGGCCTCTTTTTCTTTTGCTGCGATTAGGATGATTTTTTCGAGCTCGTTTGTTTTTTGGGCACGGTTGCCTGGGAGCTCGTCGAACGCTCCAGCGGCGATTAAACTTTCTGTGATCCGTTTGTTGATACTTCTGAGATCAACTCGTTTGCAGAAGTCCAAGAGATCAAGAAACGGTTTCGGCTTACCATTAGACACTCGAGACTCTCGAGAGTCTCGTTCTCGAATAATATTCTCGAGTGCAGTCCGGCCAACGTTCTTAATTCCTTTTAATCCGAACAGGATGCCGTCTTCGTGCGCCGAGAATTCTATAGATGAGCGATTTATGGTTGGGGGTATTGTTTTGATTCCCATGCGTGAAATTTCTTGCAGGTAGAAGGTGAGTTTGTCTGGATCGCTGGTTTCGAATGATACGAGTGCTGCCATGAACTCTTTAGGGTAGTTTGCTTTGAGGTAGGCGGTGTGATAGGCGATGAGCGCGTATGCGGTAGAATGCGATTTGTTGAAGCCGTAACCTGCGAAGTAGGCCATGAGGTCGAATAGTTCTTCAGCTTTTTTTACGTTGAAGTTACGCGCTTTTGCGCCGTCGACAAATATTTTTTTATGTTCTGCCATGACGTCGACTTTTTTCTTTCCCATTGCCCGTCGGAGTATGTCAGAGCCGCCAAGGGTGTACCCAGCTATTGCCGATGCGATTTTCATGACCTGTTCTTGGTAGACGATGACGCCATACGTTTCTTTTAGGATTGGCTCGAGTTCTGGAAACATGTAGGTTGTTTTTTTTCGTCCGTGACGACGATCGATAAAGTCGTCGACCATGCCTGAACCGAGTGGGCCCGGTCGGTAGAGTGCGTTGACGGCGATAAGATCTTCAAATTTTTCTGGTTGGAGTTTTCGCAAAACTTCACGTATTCCTTCAGATTCAAATTGGAAAATGCCGGAGGTTTCTCCGGATCTTAGTAAATCAAATGCTTGCTGGTTGTCCATTGCTAGGGTGTCGAGGTCGATAGTTGCGCCGTGATTTTTTTTTATCGCTTTGAGGGTTCGATCGATGACGGTTAAGTTTTTTAGGCCTAAGAAGTCCATTTTCAAGAAGCCGACGCTTTCGAGTTCTGACATTGCATATTGGGTGACGAGCTCGTTGGTTTTAGCTGGGACGTAAAGTGGAAGCATCTTTCGTAAAGGCTCTGGGGCGATGACGACGCCGGCGGCGTGCTTTGAGGCGTGTCGAGTTAATCCTTCAAGTCTCAGACATAGTTTCATGAGCTTGTTAACGTTTGGATTGTTTTCGACCATATCTTTCAGTTTTGGTTCCTGTTCCATAGCATCAGCAAGCGTTATTTTAAGTTGGTTGGGGATAAGATCAGTGATGGCGTTAGCGTCTTGGAATGGAAAGCCGAGGGCTCGGGCAACGTCTTTGATCACCCCTTTGGCCATCATGGTTCCAAAGGTTATGATTTGGCAGACGCACTCGTGACCATATTTTTCTTTAACGTAGTTGATGACGTCTTCCCGTTGTTCGATACAGAAGTCGATGTCGATGTCGGGCATGGAGATTCGTTCTGGGTTGAGGAATCGTTCGAACAGGAGATTGTATTTTATTGGGTCAACGTTGGTTATTTGGAGGGCCCAGGCAACCAGCGACCCGGCCGCCGAGCCTCGTCCTGGACCGATCGGGATTTGTTGTTCTTTTGCCCACTTGATGAAGTCTCCAACAACGAGGAAGTAACCAACGAAGCCCATTTTTGTTATCAGCTCGATCTCTTCTTCTAGTCTATTGTTGTACGTATCGTGTTGATCGTGGGGGATTATAGATTTCTCTTTGAGTTTATCTAAGCCCTCAATACATAACTGTTTAAAATAGCTTTCTTGAGAGTGTGTTTTTGGCACGGGAAAGTTGGGGAAGAACAGTTTATTAAACTCGAATTCAAACTCGCACATGTCGGCGACTTTTCCTGTGTTCCAAACCGCCTGCTCGTGTCCGTGGCAAAATTCAAGCATCTGTTCGGTTGTTCGCACGTATGCTTTGCATTCGCCAAAGGTCATGCGGCTTGGGTCGGACATAAGTTTTTTTGTCTGAATTGCGAGAAGAATCTCGTGAGCTTCATTGTCTTCGGCTCGTAGGTAGTGGCAGTCGTTGGTTGCTAGAAGATTGACGCCCCATTCGTCTGCGTATTGAAAGATGAGCTTATTGGTTATTTTTTGTTTTTCAAAGTCAGGTGGCATGACCTCGAGATAGAATTTGTCTTTGCCAAATGTGTTGAGACCCCACTCAGTCCATTTTTTGGCTTCATCGATGTTGCCGTGACGCAACAGGCTTGGGATATGCCCGCCGACGCAGGCAGAACCGACGATGAGACCTTCTGAATATTTCTCGAGGATTTTATAGTCGATCCGTGGCTTGTAATAAAAGCCGTCTTGGTATGAGAACGCCATGAGTTGGCAGAGATTTTTGTAGCCTATCTTATTTTGAACGACGAGAAGAATATGATAGTAGGGACTGTTTTTGTCTTTGATAGTCGCTTCTGGAGTGAGGTACATCTCACAGCCCAGGATGGGCTTGATACCGGTTTTTTTTGCTTGTTTGAAGAATTTTACGGCGCCAAATATGTTGCCGTGATCGGATATTCCGACCGCTTTCCAGTTTTGTTCTTTTGCAAAGATGAGCAACTCGTTAGTTTTGATTGCTCCGTCGAGAAGAGAGAATTCGGTATGGAGATGGAGTTGCGCGAAGTGTTGGGGGTTGCTCATGTCGAAAAGCCCTTTTTGTGGAAAATATGCCCAGTTTATGTGAGTTTTAGTTGTTTTTAGTGGTAACGCAGGCTTTCAGTGTATAAATAATTTTTTGAAAAGTTGAGATTTATGGTGGTTTTTTTGTATTTGAAAATGAAAAACAGTTGACACATAGAAATTATGGTGTACTATAGAATATCTAGAGAATACTTACAACTTCTTCTAACCCCCATTTGTTTGGTTTTTAACCAAACCGATTTTGATCCCTGGTCTTTTCGGCTGGGGATTTACTCGTTTTGGGCCTGTTTGACATTATGGGGGCCTGTGATATGATTGACAGGTAGAAATTTGATAAGCTTGTGTCTTTATGGAGGTGATCATGAAAAAAATTACGCTTTTACTCAAAGCCGTTTTGCTTGTGTTTTTTGTGATGTCTGTTGTTCAGGTAGATGCGAGGGGTGTGGGGGAGATTAATGGAAATAAGAAGCCTGAGATCAAACGGCCAGTGCAACCAAAAGAGAACCCTAGAACGAGAAAAAATCAAAAAACAAATAAAATGCAGCAGCCCAATGTTGCTAATAATAATGATGTTGAGCTAGAGCGCGCGATCCAACAGAGCTTGCTCGAGAATAATAAGCCGGTGCAACCTGAATGGCCCGAGGAGATTTTCGAGATGCCTAATGATCCTGTTGATCCCGTGGAACTTGCGAAGCAATTGAGCCTGCAAGAGCTTGCTAATGATGGTAGCAAATCTTGGCCGAAAGAAATGTCAAAAGAAACTGGGCGTCAGGGGCTAGGTCTTGTCGATCAGCTGACGGAGAAACTCGTCCTAGAAGCGATGACTGTGGGCGAGTCATATACTATGCCAAATAATCAAAACATACTTATCCAGCGACTAACGAATAAGTTCCTTGTGGTTCAGTTGCCGGCCAATTCTCAGACAGGGGCTCGATGTGGTACACACGCATATATAAATTCTAAGTATTTGTGTGAAGCGAAAAACCCAGATGTTTTTGTAGAGTTTCTTAACTCTAATTTGCTTATAAAAGAAGTAAATGAAAGTGCTGGAGTACTCAAAGGCATTCGTAGTATGAATGTTGGGTATGTTAACGACAACAACCTTTTATCGAATGATTATAACAAATATGTTGGAACAGAAAACATGATGTCCTACGAAGAGATGCTTGAGCTTAATGGCGATAAAGTTTCTTCAATAGTTAGCGGGATTTGTAGAACTATTATTGCGAAAGAAGATACACGGGAAAAGCTTTTGAAACAAAAGGTTATTTGCGATGCTTCGAAGCGTTTTACAGACACGAGACAGCCCGAAGTATTTATTGTTAATACAGGCGGCCACTGGGTGACCATTCGAATTGAACATATGTCGAACGGCATGGTTGGTATCATCTTGGTGGATTCCATATGGAAGTTTGGAACCGAGGCGGTTGATAAAATTGCTGTTTATTCTTTATGGCTCGAGGCGCTTGCCGCAATATTCGCATAAAAGACGATTGTAAAAAGTAAAAGCCCGCTGGCAAATGTTGTGTCAGCGGGCTTTTTTATTGCGCGATCGCCTAGGGCTTCCCTACAGGGGCCCCCCAACCCCATTTCTACCCCAACCTTACCATTCCTGAACATGTCGATTACCTCCCGCCAGTCTTCTCCCTATGAAGTGGCAAAATAAAAGAGCCGCCACTTAATTGTGGTGGCTCTTTTATTTGTGTGTAATTGGTTTAGGGTTTGGCCTTGCGAACCAGAAGGCTTCTGTCTCGCTTAAGTGGCCAAGATTTGTTCTTTTGGGTATTGGTTTTTCTCAAGGCATTCATCAATAAATGCAAGCAATGTTTTTGCTCCCATCAGCTTATCTGTCTCCGTGACGATTTCTGGACTATAAATTTGCCAAGGACTATGGGCCCAACTGCTCCAGTGCCATATCATGTGCCACAGGCTGAGTAATTCCCCTGGAAACAAGATCTGCTTCCAAAAGCTCATGCTGAACGAAACACATATCATTTATTGTAGCTTCTCCAGTTTTCAAGCGCTCCAAAGCGATTTTATTTAAACAAACGTCCAAAGTATCGATATTTTCTAGATGTCTTTCTATTATAGCAATCTCTTTCTTCGTAACAATAACATTGCAATTGGTTACGAGATTCGATTGTTCACATATCTTCCCCGTCCTACCGCCACCGCAACCACCCCCCATCGCAGGGCGGTTGTCTTGCATAGTGGGCGATTCTCTTGTTTTTTAATTTTGTTTTGCGAGATACTTGGTAAAAAATAGGAGAATAGCGATGGATCTCGTAATAATTTCATGCGCCCTAGGGGTCGTTTTTGGGTTGCTTGGTTTATGGTGGTCGAGTGATAAGTCGGTCGAACACGCTCTTGATTTGTCTAGCATCTTAGGAATAACGACATTTTTTGTCGGTTTTGTGTTCATGGCGATGGCGACCGGTTTTCCAGAGCTTGCTGTTGCGATTGCGTCTTTGTGGAAAGGGGTTCCCGGAGTCGCAGTTGGTGCCATCGTTGGCTCGAATTTAATTGATGTATCGCTTGTTCTAGGTCTTCCTGCGGTTATGCTAGGAACGCTTAATGTCAAAACAGAAGAAAAGCTTCCCTTGATGCTTATGCTGGTGATAGCGGCATTGGTTATGGCGCTGGTTTTTGTTATAGGGGTCCTAAGTCCCTGGCACGGGGTTATCTTGTTGCTTTTATATGTTGCTAGCATCTGGTGGCTTTGGAGATCGAGGGCGGTCAAGGTTGTGCCCGAAGAGGTAGCGATTGAAGCGTTGAGCGCTGAAGAAGTATTAACGAGAAAAAGATTCTGGAAGACCAGAATGAAAGTTATTGGGAAGTTGCTTTTTAGTTTGTCGCTTGTGGTTGCATTTTCAAAGCTATCGGTTGATTGTGCTGTTGTAATTGCTCATCACTTTGCGCTCAGTATTCAGACAATTGGCGTGACTGTTTTTGCGGTTGGGACGTCTTTGCCAGAACTAGCACTTAGTTTTCAGGCGGTTCGAAGAAAAGAGTACTCGCTTGCTTTTGGAAATTCGTTTGGTTCTGTACTTGAACAAGCGACACTGATTCTTGGTTTTTTGGCGATCGGGGCTGCAAGGCCGCTCGACTTGAGAATGTTGAGGCCGGTTGCGCCGCTTATGTTTTTATCGTATGCGATTGTTGTCCATAGTCTAATGAAAAAAACAAAGGTTGGATGTCAAGAAGGGCTAGGCCGAAAAGAAGGCCTAGCCCTTTTGTTGCTATTTGTCGTACACGTTTTGTACTTTTTGTTTTTTTAAGTGAGTGTTAACTCTCCAGACTTTTTCTTTTGCATAGAGTCTATTTTACCTATGAATTCATCGGTGACTTTTTGCAGGGTATCGTTAAGCCTGCGAGCAAAATCTTCCGAGATTCCGTGTTTTTTCTCTGTGTCCCTGATTTGGTTATGATACTCTTTGCGAATGTTTCGAATGCCAATTCGACCGTCTTCTGCTTTTTTGCCAAGCTCCTTAACCATTTCTTCTCGTCGAGCGGCGCTCATTTGAGGGAGTTGAAGGCGAATTACCTCTCCGTCGTTAATTGGGGTGACGCCAAAGTTTGACGTCAACAAGCCTTTTTCGATGTCATGGATAATGCTCTTGTCCCAAGGTTGAATGGTAATCAGTCTTGCATCTGGGATAGATATGGTTGCAAGATTTTTAATTGGCATGGTTTGGCCATAGCACTCAACAGGAATGTTTTCGACAAGAGCGGACGACGCCCGACCGGTTCTTATTGTTGAAAGCTCTTTTTCGAAGTGTCCTATCGGTTTGGTCATCTTTTCTTTGAGTATTGCTTCGAAGCTTCTCGTGTCCCCTTCTGCAAAAACAAATGGTTCCATGGGTTTACTGCTCCTTGGTTACGTTTAAAGAAACTTGCTATTTTATTCTACTGTATTCTACTTCCGAAGTCAGGATTTTCAAGTGCTTTGTGAAGTGCGTTCGGGGTGAAAAGATTGAAAACTCTTATCGGAATATTGTGTTCTTGGGCAAGGGTGATTGCCGTCTTATCCATAACAGTTAGTTTTTTATCAAGCACCTCTTGATAGCTGATTGTTTTGTAAAACTTGCTGTCTGGGTGTATGAGTGGATCGTCCGCATAAATACCATCAACTTTTGTTGCTTTCCATACCTCATCAGCCCCGAGCTGAAGAGCTCGCAGGACTGCGTTTGTGTCGGTAGTGAAGAATGGGTTGCCTGTTCCGCCAACAAAAATAATACATTTGTGTTGCATGAATGCATTGTCGATTGAGTTTTGACTGAGTGGCAGTGCAATACTTGGGCATGAAAAGGCGCTGAGTAGTGAGGAAGGAACGTTTGCTTGTGATAGGAGGTCTTGAAGGACAACTCCGTTAACGATTGTTGAGAGCATGCCAACGTTATGTGCCGATGTTTTTTCAAGGCCAAGACTGTGGTTGGTGATTGCCCCTCGAAAGAAGTTTCCGCCACCGATGACGAGTCCTACGTGGTGTTGTGCATTGAGGGTTTTGATTTGTTGAATAATATTGTTTATTTGTTTGATTTTTAAAGAGGGAGACTGTTTTTGTCCTTCGCGTTCATACGAAAACAGTTCCCCCGTTAATTTTATTAAAAGAACTTTCATGCTTATTTGCCGATTGCGAAACGCTTGAATTGCTTGATTGTGATGGTGCAGCCGGCTTTTTTGGCGACGTCGTTCATATGTTGTTCGACGGAGAGTTTGTCTTGTTTAATATATTTTTGCTTGATCAGGCAGACCTCTTCGTAAAATTTGTTCATCTTGCCAACCATGATTTTATCGATCATCTGCTCAGGCTTGCCGGTAGATTTCAGTTGCTCAGCAATAATACACTTTTCTTTTTCGATTGTTTCTTGGTTGACTTGTGATGGGTCGATGGTGAGTGGGTTGCTGACGGCGATTTGCATGCAAATGTCTCGTGATAGCTGTACAAGAATTTCTTTGTTTGCATCGTCTAAACCTTTGACCTCGAGTTCTATCATTGTCCCTAGGGTTGCTCCTGGATGGATGTAGGCATTGACGAAGCCGTTCGCTTCAGGGCTGAATCGTGCGCATTGTGAGATTTTTATATTTTCTGCGATTTTGGCGACAAGCTCGTTGAGCATTGTTTTGACGAGTTTATCGCCGAGTTTTTGTTCGATAAGACATGCTGGTTCGCACCATTTGTTTGAGCATAGGGAGGTTTTTGCGAGATGTTCGCAAACGGTGTTCGCGAATGTCTTCATGTCGCTGGTATTTGCAGAGAAATCTGTTTCGCAGCCGATCTCGAGGAGGGCGCCTGTTTTATGATCTGGAGTGATGTAGGCAGCCACGGTACCGTTGTTCGTTGCATGTTCAGCTCGCTTTGCAGCGACGGACGCGCCTTTTTTGCGTAAAATTTCGATAGCTTTTTCGATGTCTCCCTCGGCAAGGATAAGTGCTTTTTTGCAGTCCATCATGCCTACCTGCGTTTTCTCCCGTAATTCTTTCACTAGTTCCATGGTTATTTTTGCCATCAAAGTACTCCTGTGTCGATTCTTGATTATTGATTGTTGCTATAACAGCCCAATATACCCTTAAGGGTGCCAGAAAATGTCAATTTTACAACATGTTACACTTATTTTTTGACAAATTTCCTGTCAGAATTTACGCTTATTGACGTTATTTTTATCTTATTACTAAATCGGAGTTTGCTATGCCAGTACCAAAACGTAAAACATCTAAATCTCGCCGAGATAAGCGTTCTGCGAATAAGGGATTAAAAGTTAAGTCTATAGCAGTATGTCAGTCTTGTCAGGCGCCTGTTGTGCCGCATAAAGTTTGTTCTGAGTGTGGCAAATATAAGGGTGTTAAGGTCCTTAGAACGAAGACCGACCGCATGCACGAGCGTGGTCAGGTTCGTCGAGAATTAGAAGCGAAACGCCAAGGGCAGGACGTTGCCTCTGAGACGGCGGTGGTTCCGGAAGGTGCGAAAAACGAATAAGGAGCCTCAGGTGATTGCGATCGACGCAATGGGTGGAGATTTTGCTCCCGAGGCTGTGCTGGAAGGAAGCCTGCGTTACGTAAAGGCGACCTGCACTCCCGTCTGTCTATTCGGCCCGCAGGATGAGCTGCGCCGCGTGTTGGATCAGCTCGATTCTGGCTGGGAACAGTACCCCATTTCTATTATGAATGCCCCTCAAATTATTTCTATGGGCCAAGAGCCGGTGCAAGCGGTTCGGTTGATGCCTGATTCATCGTTGGTTCGGGCCGTGGCGTCGGTACGAGACGGAGATTGTAGGGTGGCTCTTTCGGCGGGCAATTCTGGGGCGATGATGGCGGCGGCGCTTTTTTTGATAGGGCGAAATAAGGGGGTTGAGAGGCCGGCGCTTGTTGGCCTTTTGCCAGGAGCATCTGGTGCGACGGTCTGTCTGGATCTTGGTGCCAACGCAGATTGTAAGGCTAATAATCTCTATCAGTTTGCTCATCTTGGTGTACAATACGCGCAGGATTTTCTTGATAGAGATCGCGATGACATAACGGTTGGGTTGTTGTCGAATGGGGAGGAGCCGGGGAAGGGATCGCTTGTTACAAAAGAGGCTTTTGCTTTGTTGCAAAAGTCTTTTCTCAATTTTGTTGGTAATGTTGAGCCGCAGCATGTGCTTGCAGGTAAGGTTGACGTTGTTGTCAGTGATGGCTTTGCTGGCAATGTGTTACTCAAAACATTTGAGGCAACCGTTTGGCTTTGCGGCAAAAAGAAAGAGCATTCTTTTGGCAAGAGTGGTGGCGCATTGTTGCTTGGTGTGAAAAAGCCGGTGGTCATTGTGCATGGAAATGCGTCCGTGTCTGACATTGAGAAAGCAATTAGGTTTGCCCAAAAAATTTCGTTGGTTAATGTTGAATCGTATACTATTGAACCTATGGTACCGAATAGGTAACGGAGGAGAGAGCTATGAAAAAAGATTTGATTAAGATGATAAAAGAGTATCAGAATTACTTACTGGTCGCCATTGGCGTTACGATGCTTTTGGTAGGAGGTACTTACGGATATTCATATTATAAGGTAAGCCGCGAAGAGCGGGCTTACCGGGCGATGGTTACGGCATTTGAATATTTTGATGCGCCGATAAAGAGTGGTGAAGCAAAAGAGAAAGACCTTAGTTTTCTTGGGAAAAAAGAGTTTTCGAGTGCGAATGAGAAGTGGGAAAAAGTTGCGTTGGTTTTCAAAAAAGCGTATGAAGACCATGGAAACAGTGGTATAGCTCCGTTTTTTCTAGCGTTTCAGGTTGAGGCCCTAATAAATCTAGGTAATATTCCTGAGGCGATCAAGTTGCTTCGTGAGGTTATTAGGTTGTTAACCAACAAAGAAAGCAAAGATTACTATCAGAGCAAGCTTGCGCTCTTGTTAACCGATACGAAAAATGACAAGAACATTCAAGAGGGTCTTGCCATGCTTAAAAAGATTGCTCTAGATGATGAAAGCGTGGCGCACGATCTTTCGTTGTTTCATTTAGGAAATTACTATTGGTGTCATAAGCAGTTTACAGAGGCGCGAAATTATTGGAACCAGCTGGTGCTCAAGTATGGAAAAGACGAAAAATATGCGTCGCCGTGGGTGTCTGCCGCGATGAGTCGACTTCGGTTGATCGATAGTGATGCAGAGTAATGGGCATGAGAGTTCGTTTTGCGCCGTCACCAACTGGGCATCTGCATATTGGAGGGGCGCGTACCGCCATTTTTAATTGGTTGTTTGCGCGCCACAACAACGGGGTTTTTTTGGTTCGAGTCGAAGATACTGATGTTGAGCGATCCAAGCAGGAATATGTCGATTCAATTCTAGAGTCTCTTAAGTGGCTTCATCTTACTCCAGATGAACCGCTAACGTTTCAACTTTCTCGTATTGAAGAGCACAAACAATTGATTAATCAATTGTTAGAAAAGGGATTAGTATATCCATGTTTTTGCGAACCTAAAGATGTCGAAGATCGCTTAAAAGATTTCAAGAAGGGTATTGCTGAAAAATACGACGGTACTTGTCGTGATAAGTCGTACACGCCTAAAGACCTCAAAAAGCCCCATGCCATTCGATTCAAACTTCCAGAAAGAGAGAAAATCTCGTTTAAAGATCTTATCCGTGGGACTGTAACGTTTGATATCGATCAGCTAGATGATTTTGTTATTTTGCGTCGCGATGGTGTCCCGACCTATAATTTTTGTGTTGTTGTTGACGATATTTTCATGAAGATTTCTCATGTTATTCGTGGTGAAGACCACATCTCAAATACCCCGAAACAACTGCTTATCTATGATGCCCTAGGGGCCGAGCCCCCAATCTTTGCCCATCTACCACTTATTTTGGGTTCTTCTGGTGGAAAGCTGAGCAAGCGGGACGCGGCGGTTTCTGTTGTTGAGTATAAAAATCAGGGTTTTTTGCCAGAAGCCCTTTTTAACTACCTGGTTCGACTTGGTTGGGCACACGGCGATCAAGAGGTTTTTTCCAAACAGGAAATGATTGATTTTTTCTCGCTCGACAAGGTCGGAAAAAAGGGGGCTATTTTTGACACAAAGAAATTATTATGGCTGAATGGTATCTATATACGCAATTTGAAGTTTAATGAGTTTGCAAAGGCAGCGGCTGAGGCAATAAATGACAAATTGAAAAAGTTGACAGCGGTCTGGAAAGAGGATATGTTGGGGCAACTCTTTGAGTTGTATAAGGAGCGAGCGACGACGATGTGTGAGTTGGTTGACAACATGATTTCGTTTGCGCATGCGCCGGAGCATCTTGATGTTGGTCTTATAAAAAAATGGGTCTCCCCTCAGACGAAGACGTTGTTGTTCGAGTTCGTGAAAGGGATGGATGAAATGGAGGAACATACTCATGAAAATCTTATTGCGTTAGCGCGTCATATTTGTGAATTGTCTGGGGTGAAGTTGGTTGCCTTAGCACAGCCCTTACGGCTGGCTTTGACCGGCTCTACGCATAGCCCAGGTGTGTTTGAGCTCATGGAGGTCCTCGGTTGCGAGGAGAGTAAAAAGCGCGTGAAGCAATTGGTCGGGGGGCTTTAGAATAAAATAAATAGAGATTTTCTCTTTGTGTTACATGGGAGGTTGGAACATTATGAGAATAGGTATGATATTTCCAGGTCAAGGATCACAGTTCCTTGGCATGGGCAAAAATCTATATGATCAAGAAAGAATAATTCAAGAACATTTTGAGCTAGCGTCAAGCTGTTTGGACACAAACTTTGTTCGGCTCTGCTTTGCTTCGTCAGAGAGAGAGCTGCGGGAAGTTGCAAATACCCAGACCGCGATTTTTTTGGTTAGCGCTTCGATTGCCGCTTTATTGAAAGAAAAGTATGGGATTGTTCCAGATCTTGTTGCAGGACATAGTTTAGGAGAGTATTCAGCGATTCATGTTGCTGGTGGTATCTCATTTCAAGATGCGATCTATCTTCTGAAAAAACGTTCTGAGTTTATGGATTCGGCGGTTAAGTCTCAAGAGGGCGGTATGCTTGCGACGCTCAAGTTTCCTGAGAATAAATTACAATTAATTTGTGAGCAGTACGACCGACCGGAGACATTAGACTATGTTGCTGAGGTTGCAAACTATAACTCCCCGTCTCAGGTTGTTGTGTCTGGTACGCTGCCTGAACTGCGAGGGGTAAAGCGTGACGTCGAGGCACTTGGTGGGAAGGCGATCATGCTTAATGTTGCCGGTGCATTTCATTCTCGTATGCTTGCTCAAGCAGAAAAGCAGTATTCTGTTTATCTCTTGAAAGCAGACTTTCGGCCGCTTGAGATTCCGTTGGCGAACAATATTGCTGGTAAATTAGTTTGGAGTCCGAAAAGCATTAAAGATTCTCTCGTGAAGCAGACCAGTTCGCATATCTATTGGTGGAAAGCGATGGGGTACTTTCGCAAGATGGATGTTATTGTTGAGGTTGGACCAGGGACCAAGTTTGGAAAGATGATCAAGCGTGAGTGGCCAGAAAAAGTTGTAATCTCGATTAATGAACAGGAAGATATTAACAAATTGTTACAGTTGTTAGGGCGGCCGGTGCCAGAACCTACTTATGACCATGAGTGCGATCATGAGTCAAGACCCGCGGTTCAGCAGGCTAGTTTATAACGATACAATATTACGTAGGAGTTTTGATGAACGCAGTAGTGACCGGTGGGGCACGAGGGATTGGACGAGCGATTGTTGAAGAGCTTGTGTCTCGTGGTGACACCGTTTTTATATTCGATTGTTCGCCCCCAGAAGATAATTTGGGGGCTTCTTTTATTCAGGTGGATATTTCTTCACTTGAGTCAATTCGCGAAGGATTCGAAAAAATTAACGGGCCTATCGACATACTTGTTAACAATGCTGGTATTGCACGAGACATGCTTGCGGTTCGCTTGCGCGAGGCTGACTGGGATGCGGTGCTTGATGTAAATCTTAAAGGCGCATTTTTTTGCGCGCAGCAAGCGCTTAAGCGTATGATGAAACAGAAAAAAAGTTATATCATCAATATCAGTTCCGTCGTTGGTGTGGTTGGTAATCCTGGGCAGATTAATTATGCGGCAAGCAAAGCAGGGTTGATTGCGGTAACGAAAACGCTCGCGAAAGAGTACGCAGCGCGTAACGTGTTAGTTAACGCTATAGCTCCTGGATTTATTCAGACGTCTATGACAGAAAAGCTTTCCGATAAAGTTAAGCAGGAAGCGTTAACCCATATTCCACTTAATCGATTTGGTACCCCTCAAGATGTTGCCAAAGTCGTTTCTTTTCTTACATCAGGTAATGCTGATTATCTTACAGGCCAGGTACTTCACGTTGACGGTGGCATGGTTGTATAAATCCTGGAAAAAAATAGCATCTACGCTATTCTAATGCTTTGGTTTCTTTTAGAATTGCTTTTTATAGGAGAAGAAGATGGCATTTGCGCAAGAAGATACGATGCAAAAAGTCAAGATGGTTATTGTTGAGAAGTTGAGCGTTCCTGAAGAAAACGTCAAAGCGGAGTCGACGCTTAAAGATCTTGGGGCAGACTCGCTTGATATTGTTGAAATGATCATGAGATTTGAAGAGGTTTTCGGTGTTGAAGTAAAAGATGAGGACGCCGAAAAAATCAAAACGGTTCAGGAAGCAGCTGATTACTTACACGGCGCTCGCACAAAGTAAGTTATGCATTCAAAAAAATCTGTTGTTATTACGGGGATAGGTCTTGTTACGCCCGTAGGGAAAACGGCTCGGCAAAGTTGGGATTCAGTTGTTGCAGGCCGCTCTGGTATCGCCGCGTTTTATTCAGACATCGACTTTGGGCATGCGGCATCAGTCGCAGGTCAGGTTGGTGATATTAAAGAGCAACTTGACGCTATCTTATCTCCATCAGAACAACGTAGAACTGATCGATTTATTCACTTATCACTCATTGCTGCTCGAGAGGCTATGCACGATTCTGGCTTGACGCAAGTTGAGCCCATTTGTCGTGAGCGGTTTGGTTCATATGTTGGCGTTGGGATTGGCGGGCTTGGCGTGATAACCGATGCGGCAAAAGCTCTTGATCAAAGTGGGTATCGATCGATATCGCCATTTACCTTGCCTCGTGCGATTTCGAATGAGGCGCCCGCTTGGTTGAGCATAAAATTTGGGCTTAAGGGGCCGACGATGGCGGTCGTTAACGCCTGTTCTTCTGGTAATGATGCGATAGGACAGGCGTTTCGTGCGATTCAGGATGGGCATGCAGATTACATGCTTGCAGGGGGCACGGAAAGTTGTTTGACGCCGCTCGCGTTTGTTGGTTTTGGAAATATGCGGGCGCTGTCGACATGGAAAGGTGATCCAACTCGAGCAAGTCGTCCATTTGACAAAGATCGTTCAGGATTTGTTATGGCTGAGGGTGCTGGCTTTCTTGTTTTAGAGCGCGCCGATCTTGCTCGTAAGCGTGGTGCGACCATATATGCTGAATTGGCCGGTTATGGAGCTCACTCAGATGCTTATCACATTACGGCGATCCACCCTGAGGGGTATGGGGCGGTGCATGCTATTGAGCATGCACTTGAGCAGGGTGGTGTGAATAAGCAGGATGTTGGGTATGTGAATGCACATGGAACGGCAACGCCGATGAATGATCCCGCTGAAACAAAAATTCTTAGGAAGGTATTTGGCGATTGTGAAAATTTGTTGGTGAGTAGTACGAAGTCAATGACAGGACATATGCTTGGTGCTGCCGGCGGGGTTGAAGTTGCTTTTTCGGCCTTGGCGTTAAAGCATGGCGTGCTTCCTCCGACGATTAATCTTGAGAACCAAGACGACCTATGTGATTTAAACTATGTTCCTGGGCAAGCACGTGAAAAAAAAGTAACGTGTGCTCTTTCAAATTCATTCGGATTTGGTGGCGCTAACTCTGTTATTTTACTTAAAAGGTAGCTCCAGCTTTAAGCCAGAGCGTGTAGCCGACTGGGTTTGCATTGTCATGTGTCCAGTCGACGGAGAAGCCACATCCCAACATGAATGGATTTTCCCACTCTGAGTGTGTGTAGCTGATCGCACCATGAAAAGCGTGCTTCAAGAAAGCGGGCGTTTCCGGGACTGACGTATCAAGCTCGAACTCTTTGATCGATTGTCCAGCACTGTGGGCTGTGTTGGAGACATCAAATGCTGCAGTGGTTTGGTAGCTTGGATTTGCTGGAGCATATCGGCTGCTGTTCCAGCAAGATTTCAGCGCAACCCTTTCTCCCTCCTGTGCATAAAACGAGTATCCAAAGTCGATTGTGGTATTGTTTCGATGGTAGGCAAACGAGGCATGGCCTTGTGATTTACCGCCAGGGGTTACCGAAACTTCTTGAGTAAGGATGTTGGCGAGGGGGAAGGTGCCCATTTTTCCAATTTCTCCGCCAAGAATATAATAAAACCATGGAATGTTGATAGGTGTGTTTTCATGTCCTTCAAAAAGTCCGGTTCCATTTCGAAATCCCAGCGTTCTTTTTTCGTCACTTTTAAATAGGTAGGTGTACTCGAGAAAGATTAGACACTCAAGGCTGCTTGTTTCATTTTTTACAATGTTCATCGATGCGTTGAGATTGGTGCCGATTCCCCAGTGCTTGCCGTTGCCAACGACCGACTCGAATAAATATTCACCCTGAGGACGGCCTCCTGTTGGAATAATTAATTTTACGCTGCCGCTAATCTCATGTTCTTTTTTCTCGGCGAGTTTGTATCCAAGTAACAGTTCGATATCTGCGATGCCGCTTTTTCCCTGAGAGCCGCATATTTTTGCATGGGTCAGCGCGTCTTGTAAATTGTTTGGGTCGACATTAGAGTAGGCGCCGCTGAAGAAGTCGAGAATACCCTTGCCGAGATGTTTGGTTTGAGTTGCGGTTGCATGTAGATCGTTTTCAACATGTTCAAACGGGATATTGACTCGAAGAAAGAGTCCTTTGTGAATATTGCTAAGTTCTTGGTTATAAGAGAGATAAATCCCATAAGTCGTATGGCTTGGTTTAATACAGAGTGTTCCATCGAGCGACGGAAAGTCATCATATCGGTGCATGATATTGTCGCTTTGCAAATCGGTTGTTTCTGAGGGGAGACTAACTTTGAGTTTACTTTTAAAGTTTGTTCCAAAATACTTCCCAAGCTTGCCTTCGTTATTTGAGTTGTGATAGAAAGGAGTTGCAAGCAGTGTGTTTTCCCATGGCTTTTCGCTTTTGCTTCCCTGTTTTAATATTCGGTGCCACGATGTGTACTTCATGGGAAGATAGTAGTGAGGGGTTGGGATGGCCATGTAAGTTTTGTTGGTATAAATGATTGGAAAAAGTTTTGTATGATTTGTACTGGTGATCAGTATGGCGAAAAGAACAGCTATTCTTATGAAACTTTTTTTCATCTTACACTCCTTTTGTTTGGTAAGCTTGCACTAAGAATAACATATTTGTTTTGTCGGAAGCTATAAAAAAGAGGCGGCGCATTACGCGCCGCCTCTTTTTTTGGCTGTAAATTTAAGTGTCGATTAGAATGTTAAGCCAACTTTAGCCCATAGAGACCAGGCTTCAAGGCAATCATTGTCGGTAGCGAATTCATATGAACCGCCTAAGCCGAGTATGAGAGGATAATCCCAATCCTTGAATGCATAGCCGAAGCCACCATAGATCTTGTGGGTGACAACTGATGGGTTTGTGCATGGATCTGTGCAAAGATCTGTTCTGTTGATCCAGTCTGCTGTTGCAAGGTAGGCGTTTGCTGCTGCAAAGGCTCCACTGGTATCCCAGGTGTTCTTTGCAACGGCATAGGTGTTGTCTTCCCATGTTATGACAGGGCAACAAGCGTCGCTACATCCTGTATCACAGGCTGTAGAGCAAGCATCTTCGCAAGAATTGCACTTGAGGTCGACGTCTTCCTTTTCTTTGGCGAACAGATTGTATCCTAGGTCAAACGTCCAGTTGTCATAGTTGAATGCAAACTGCACGATGCCATCGAAGTGACTGCCTGGTGTTACTTTGACGTTTTGTGTTAGGAAGTTAGCCATAGGTGTTGTGGTTGTGCTGCCTAGTTTGGCGCCCAACCAGTAGTGACCGTACATGGCAGGTCTTCCGGCCCAGTTTACGTTGTATCCACCATTGACGAGTCCTGCAGGCCAGTTGAAGCCAACCGTGCGTAGCTCTGTGCTGCTGAAGAGATATCGATAGTTGAATGCCATCAAGATGTCTAATGATTTATCTTTATCTTTCCAGATTTGGAATGCAGCATCTAAGCCGGCACCAAGCGCCCAGTGTCCACCGTTACCAACAACTGCTTCCCAGACGTGCTCGCTGTTAGGCGTGTTGCCTGTTGGAATTGTTAGTCCGATGTTGACGCCGACGTGCTTGGTTGGCTTGTAGCAGAAGTTATAGCCAAGCATAAGGTCGATATCAGCAATGCCTGTTTCGCTGTTGCCGTTGTGGATCTTCATTCTGCAAAGAGCAGCTTGTTTTGCTGTGGCGTCGTCGTTGGTGACACAGCCTGAAAGATAGTCAGCCAAGCTCTTTTCTGCGCCTGTCAATGCACCACTGACTTCAAGAGCTTGCTTGTTGCAGTATGCTCTTGATGTTGTATCACAGCCTGTGCTGCAGCTGGTTTCGCATGTTGTAGCACAACTTGTGTTGCAGCATGATGAGGTATAGCCCATGCTTGTTTTGGCGTGTACAATTGGAGCGCTTACTTTGAAGAACAAGCCTTTTAAGACTTTGTCCAGTTTTTGATGATAGTCAAGGCGCACGCCGTATGACTCTCTGGATGGTCTCCAGGTAAGCTTGTCTGATAAGGTTAGTCCAGAAGCTATCGTTGCGAAGTTTGGTGTGTGAAGTACAAATGGTGCGGCGATATGCTTTGGATGTGGAATTGGATCCCATTGGGGGACAACCGAAATGAAATCATCGGTGCTGCTGCCATTGTCATAGTTGCAAACACCGAAGTATTGTCCGAGTTCTTTCTTGTTGTTTGAATCTTCGTAGAAGGCTGTTGCCTGTACGGTTCCGCCAAACTTATCATCATCAATCAGAGCCATTTGCTTGTGCCATGTTGTATATTCCATCGCAAGATTCATGTTGTGACTACGAGGCATCAAGAACGTCTTGTTTGTATAGGTTTTTGCAGACACTGAGCCGATCAAGATCAGCGCTGCGAGAAGTCCATGAACGAATCGTCTCATGAATAACACTCCTCCTTTTTAAAAAAACTGAGAACAAAAAATTTTGTTCTCCTACCAACTACTACAACCTTTTTGTGCGAGCTCAGCTGATTTGTGCACAGAAAAGCGGATTTGCATTCTGGGCACGGGAATCATGGTGCGAAGCATTGATGTAAAGGGTGCAACCAAACAATGGTTGCGGTGGCTACTTACTTTTTTACGAACCAATGATGCTATTGCTCATGTATGCATCTATGATAAATGACTGGTTCATTGATAGCAAGATTTTTTTAAAAAAAGTTTGGGGGGAGGTGTAGGGAGCGTTTAAAAAAAGAGAAAAGGCGCTGTGAAGTCAGCGCCTTTTCTCTTTTTTTACATAAGAAGTTTGTCTATCTGATGTAAGAGATACCGTATTTCACATAAAGCCCTATTAACCGCTTTGTTCTACTTGATGATAACCCTGACTTGTGAAGGGGTTTGCCTTTTTGTCCATCAGGAGTTCTTTCGTTGTTTGCAACACGAGTTAAAACCATTTTCATTGCGCGGTCAGCGTCCTCAGAGCCTTTTGGTTTGACTGATTCTGCTTTATCAATAAATTCGTACGTTGTGTTTTTGGTTGATTCAATCCAGGAGTCTTGGATGCCCTTATATAGGAGGCAAAAATAAACCTCAGCCATTATTTTGACGAAGTTCTTATCAGTAATATTCTTGCGACTGTTGATGTAAGAATTGGTATAATTGTTTTTAAATGCATCGTCTTTTATGTTTTTTCTTGTTTGGAACAAGCCTCGTGATTCAGTCAGATTGGCCATAAAAGGTTCTTTTCTTACAAACTCTACTTTCGACGTATCGCCTTTTGTGTTAGATATGCTAATTATTTTGGCTTCTTTTTCAGCTGTCTTTGTTCTAGTCTGTTCTCGTGTTATTTTTCCGGTAAAGCCTGGTCCGTATATCTCCTGCATGGTTCTTGCCTGTGCTAGCCAAGGGGTCATGGCAATAGCGAATAACAGCGCTAATTTTGCGTATCTCATGAGTTACTCCTCTTTTTCAGATGAACCACCTGTCGCGCGGCCCGCCCGCACCTCGTTGGCCCGTCTTATTTTTTCTGCGTTGTTTCTATTTGTCAATTTTAATTATAGGGCTATGCTTGTCTAGAAATCAACGATTTGTAAAAAATAATTTCAATAAGAGGCTTTTTGTCTCTAGGTATAGGGATCTCATCAGAGTGACGAGGCGTCGCAGGGTTCGACGGTTGTTTTTTGGTAGTTTCGATTAAGTTTTTGTGTTGGTTTTATTGCCGGCTAAAGAGTTGCTTGTAGCTCGGGCTGATGGATTTACTATAGGTGATGCTAAGCCTTAGGGGTGAACGGGGTTGCGAACGTACCGTACATGGTACAGTTGGATGGTCCCAGGATCGGGTCTTTTCTTTTATTGGAAAGGGGTATAAAGAGAGAAAAGGGTGGATCGAAATGATCCACCCTTAAATATGTTGTTTTAGTTTTTTCTTGATGCAATTAGATAACGTCCTCGTCATTAAACTCGACTTGTGTACAAGCAGTATTTAAAGGAGCTGTTTTCATGCTCTTATTCTTAGGATCTACGTTTTTCTTAAGAGCTACGTTTTTTTTGTTAGGAGCAAGTGTTTTGACAAATTCTTGCAGTTTTATGATTTTATTTTCAAGCGTTGTTATTTCTTTTGTGTTGACTGCAGTTTCACCTTTACCAGTTTTGGCTTGGTTTTGCATTTGGGTCAGCTTTTTTGAGAGCTGATCTATTTTTGCTTGGGTGCTTTTTTCTATTTCTTGAACGCCTCTTCCTTGAACTGAAGTAGGTACGATTGCGACCGCAAAAACTGCTGCAATTACAGCTGAAACAAAGACATTTCTCTTCGTATTTTCCATGATAACCTCTCTATTTTAGGTTTTGTTAAACAGCGACGCCAACCGATGACGTCAAACATACAACTAAACTATTCTTACTAATTCCTCAATGTATAGTTGTCAATTCTTACAAACCAGTTTATATGTAATTTTCGCCTAGTCAATAGTTGTTTCTTGTGAAATCTTACCGCGAGACAGTTTTTTGCCAAAAGTGAGCTTTTTTGTTAATAAAGACTGGTTTTTGTTGGGCGGGGTAAAAAATAATAGCCTGGTTCAGATCGAACCAGGCTATTATAGAAGCTGTTTGGGTGTTTGGGCTAGAAAGTGAAGCCAGCTTTTGCCCAGAATGAGTACCCTTCGAGGGAGTCTCGATTACTTGATGGTATATGATAAGCGACGCCGGCGCCGGTCATGATAGGGTAGCCCCAGAATTTTTTGATGTAGCCGATACCTGTAAATACCGTGTGAATCAGCTGGGATGGTGTCTCGGCAGCTCGATAGTTGAATTGGTATGCGCTTATGAAACCGTCAGTACTGTCTGCAAGTGTGTCGGTGCCGTCCGCAGCAAAGATCGCAGCTGAGCTGTACTGCCAGTCCGCAATACCGTAGGTGTCATTTTTCCAGTCGCCAGGAATACATGTTTCCTTTGTGCCACATTCTGTATCGCATGGATCGGCACTGGTTTCGCATGACCTTGTGCAGGTTCCGCCACTCTTGCAGCGAACTCTTTCGGCCTCTTTCCAGAACATGTTGTAGCCAAGGTCGAGGGTGAACCCAGCGTTGTTATAGGCAAGGGCGATTGTGCCGTCAAGTTGGCTGCCCGGTTTTACGGTGACATCAAATGTCGAGATGTTTGCCAACGGTCGAAGTCCGGCTTTGCTAGCTGTACCAACGAGGTAGTATTGGCTCAAGAGAGGATCTTTAACGAGATTGATTTTTGATCCGTCATGGTACTTGAGCTCTGAAAGACCGATTGTTCTCTTTTCTGTTCCGTCAAAGAGATATCGATACTGAATGGCTGCAAGGATCTGGAGATTCTGGTCTTTTTCTTCCCATAGCAAGCCGCTTCCATCGACTCCTACGCCAACACCCCATTTGGCCTCACCGGTTCGTGCGCCCCAGAGGTATCTTGCGTTGGCTTTGTCTCCTGTCGGAAATATCAGCTCGGCGTTGATGCCGGCATGATACTTGCGGCCTTCCATGAATCTCCAGCCAACTTGTGCGGTGATGTCGCCAAGTCCAGTCTTGCTATCAGGGCACATTTTTGCGTATTTGAGCGCGGCTTGGGCGTTTACGGCTACTTCATCTACAGAGCTTCTGACAACCGCTTTTCCAACAAGCAGATCAATCAATTTGACCCCCTCGTCTGAGTCTACCCCAGGAACCGAGTTGAGAATCTTTAGATTAAGAGAGTTTTTGACATGAATGAATGGGATAACGAGCGCTGCGAAAAGCCCATCGAGCCATTTGTCGAATCGTTGGAGGTAGTCGAGGCGAACGCCGTACATCGTTTGTTTTGGATCGAAACAGAGTGTTCCGGCTAGGGTGCTTGCGGAGTAGGCAGAAACGTAATAGTTATGTAGCAAGAGATCGTTGAGAACCTGTTTTTTGGTGCGGAGTGTTCCCAGATTTTGCGAGTTTGAGCTGTCGCCAACAACTTGGATTGTTCTAGTGCCATCGGCGCCAAAACTTCTGCCGAGGTGTGAGCCGTTGACCGAGCGGCCGTAAAATCCTGTCGCTTCGATGCTGCCACGAAATCCTTTCTCGATTTTGTCAGATTTCATTTTGTGAAACGTTGTGTATGCGGCAACGCCTTCACGGCAGATTCGTGCTGGATTGAGATGTGTTTTGTTGTTAGCCTCGCTCGCGAATGTGCTTCCGACGACTGCACAAGCGACAAGTAATGATATAGATACTTTTCTTCCATGCCTCATGCCGAGCTCCCTCATAAAAAGTGAAAAAAGACTTACTACTAACTTTATCATGCTAACGTGGCGTGTTAGATATTACAAGTTTTTTTTGTTCAAGAAAAAGGGCCCGGTTCATTCGAACCAGGCCCTTTGATTTTCTTTGGTTTCGTTATTAGAACGAAACGCCGGCTTTTGCCCAGAGTGAGTACCCTTCGAGGGTGTCTCGGTTGCTTGATGGGAAGTGATAGGAAATGCCGGTGCCAACCATGATAGGATAGCCCCAATATTCTTTGGAGTATCCGGTGGCGATAAACGCAGAGTTGATCACCTGAGATGGTGTTTCTGCGCCCGCATAGTTAAACTCAGATGCGTCGATGAAACCTGTTGTATCTAATGCAAGGGTGTCTGTGCCGCCAGCAGCGTTGAAAATCGCCGTTGAATCGAACATAACTTTTGCAACGCCATATGTTTCATTTTTCCAGTCACCAGGGACACATGTGATTTTTGTGCCACACTCTGTATCACATGGATCGGCACTGGTTTCGCATGATCTTGAGCAGGTTCCGCCACTCTTGCAGCGAACTCTTTCGGCTTCTTTCCAGAACATGTTGTATCCGATGTCGAGGGTGAACCCAGCGTTGTTATAGGCAAAGGCGATTGTGCCGTCAAGTTGGCTGCCCGGTTTTACGGTGACATCAAACGTTGAGATGTTTGCCAATGGTTGAAGTCCGGCTTTGCCAGCTGTACCAACGAGGTAGTATTGGCTCAAGAGAGGATCTTTAATGAGATTGACTTTCGATCCATCATGATACTTAAGCTCTGAAAGACCGATTGTTCTCTTTTCTGTTCCATCAAAAAGATATCGGTATTGTAGTGCTGCAATAATGTGAAGATCTTGATCTTCGTTTTCCCAGAGAAGGGAGCTTCCGTCTGCGCCTACGCCAACACCCCATTTGCATTCAGCTGTTCGTGCGCCCCAGAGGTATGTAGCATTAGGTTTGTTGCCTGTTGGAAGGATTAGCTCTGCGTTGATGCCAGCATGATACTTACGGCCTTCCATGAATCTCCAACCAACTTGTGCGGTGATATCGCCAAGACCGGTTTTGCTGTCAGGGCACATTTTTGCATATTTGAGTGCAGATTGTGAATCTGCAGCAGCGGCTCTGACGATTGCTTTTCCCGTGAAAAGGTCGAGGAGCTTGATCTCTTCTGTTGCAGCTGCACCGCTTACCGATCCTTCGACTTTTACACCGAGGGAGTTTTTGACATGAACGAAAGGTATGGTCATTGCGAAGAATAGCCCGTCGAGCCATTCATCAAATCTGTGGAAGTAGTCAAGCCTGATGCCATACATGGTTTGCTTAGGATCAAAGCGAAGGGTTCCGGCAAGAGGGTTTTCGCTTTGCGAGGCGTAATGAAGGAGGAGATCACTAGAAACCTGTTTTCTGGTACGAAAGAGGCCGAGGTTTATTGCGTTGGCACCGTCTGCAACAACTTGAAGAGTTTCTGTGCCGTCGGCGCCGAAGCTTCTTGCGAGATGTGATCCGTTGACCGAACGGCCATAGAATCCTGTTGCTTCAAGGTTGCCGCCGAAAAGGTCATTAGTCTTTTTGGTTTTCATGTTGTGGAATGTGGTGTATGCGGCAACACCTTCGCGACAGATGCGTGCCGGATTGAGATGGGTTTGATTATCTGCGACTGCTGAGCCGACTGCGACAAGAGTAACAAGCAGTCCTTTTAGACTTTTGTTCATCGATGCATTCTCCATGGTTTTTGCCCGAATTGGGCATGCCTACTTATATGAATAACTACGAATTATGTAATTTTTAGTGTTCTATCCCCTCCTCCTTTCTTTGTGTCGTCTCGAAAATAATAGAAACACTTCTGTTAGAAGAAGCGCGCAACGCTGTTATATTAGCGGGTGTTATCGTCGAGATCAAGTATTTTTTGATGTTTTTACCCAGAAATGCGATGCTGAGGAACGTTTACACTATATGTTTGGTTTGAAAAACTAAAACTTTTTGTGAGTAGTTATGCAAACAGTTTTGATACTGCTATTTTTTCAGATAGTTTTTGAATCGTTGCCGGTAAGCAGCTCGGGGCATATCTTTATTATAAAAAAGTTTTTGTCGCTATCGTTTTCTAAAAAAACGTTCGATCTTCTGGATCACATTTCGCATGGTCCAACGCTCCTGATTATTATGTTTTTGTTCCGGAATGATTGGGGTTTTTTGTTCAGAAAACTATTTCGGTTTCAGGTTGCTCGAGCTAGCTACAAGAAGCTCATTTCGCTTTTTGTGAAAATCGTTCAGATGGTTTTTGTTGTCGACTGTATCACTGCGATATTCTATATATTGATTAAGATATTATTGGCTGACAGCCGGCTGCTTTCAAGTGATATTGTTTTATGGCTTGGACTTTTGGTGACAGGCATTGGCTTGCTTTCTCTTCATTGGTTGCCCGAGCGAAATCAATACGAGTCATGGAATATGCGACAAGCAATGCTGCTTGGTTGTGTCCAGGGCCTTGCGTTGTTGCCTGGCATATCCCGCTTTGGAGCAACCTATGTTGCCAGTCGTTGGTTTAAGCTATCGCCACGACGGGCCTTTCAAATTTCGTTTCTGATTTATGTTCCTCTGATAGCCGCTGCGTTTCTTCGCGCAGGCGTGACTATTCTTTTCAAAAAAAGCCACGAAGTTCTGCTTCTCAAGTCAGTTCTGTTTTCTTGGCAGGGATTTCTTGTTGGAGCAGTTGCAACGATTTGCGCTTATGGTGCGCTTGCGTTGGTGCGTCAATTTGCCCACCAAAAAAAGTTCTGGAGATTTGGGTTCTATCTATTGGCGCTGGGCGTTCTGTTTCTGTTACAATCAGTACTGTTGAAATAATCGGGTTTACGGGAAAAATGGGACAGAAGGAGTTTGCTATGGCAAAACAAAAATATGGAAAAAATAGTTTAGAGAGCCCTATAGTTTGGGGTTTGTTGGGATACAGGCTGGAAATTATAGGTGTTCTCGTTGTCAGTTTTCTTGTTTTTCTTGCCGCCTCGGTTTTTTCTTATAGTCCAACGGACAGTTCGTGGTTTTACTTTTCTAGTGGCACCAAAGATGTTGCTAATTGGTGTGGGGTCGTTGGGGCGCATATTGCGGCCCTCTCTTTTTTTCTGTTTGGAAGCGCTAGCTTTATACTTTTGTTGTGCCTTGGCACACTCGCGTATTTTTTATTTTTTCGAGAAACGTTTATGCGTTTAGTGACGCTTCCCGTTTTGTTGCTCATCAGCGCAACGTTGTTTCGAATGCATCGACTTGATTTTATTACTCGCGAACCAGGCGGTCTAGTTGGTCGTTTTCAGGAAACAATTTTCCTAGAGGTTTTTGGGCGTGTTGGTAGTTTTCTTGTGCTTTATTCGATGGCATGGGTATGTTTTCTATTACTCGCCCAGATTTCAATAATTACTTTTTTAAAGACTGTTGGTGGTGCTGGTGCACGACTAGCAACGACAGGGGGTTTATTTCTTTTCTTTTCTTGGAAAATGTTGCTCAAAAAACTTCGGCGAAAAAAGGCCCCTGTCTATGTCGCTCGCGACGAATTTTTGTTTTTACAGAATACTGCGCAGGCTCGCGAGAAAGAACAACGTTTACACGGGCCCGTTGAACCTCTGGCGCCAGTTGAGCCTATACGTGAACCTGAGGTTTCCTACAGTCTTCCTGACTTTTCTCAATTTCAGGAGATGCGCGTGGTTAATCTCGAACGGTCGGAGTTTGAAAAAAAGTGTCGGGATCGAGGAACGAAGCTCGAAGAAAAGCTACAGCACTTCGGCGTAAAGGGTTGTGTTACGGCGATTCGCCCGGGGCCTGTCGTAACATTATTTGAATATAAACCTGAAATTGACAGCAAAATTAGTAAGATTATTGCGCTTGAAGACGATCTTGCGATGGCACTTACCGCTTTAAGCATTCGAATTATTGCGCCGATTCCTGGGAGAAGTGTTGTTGGGTTTGAGATTTCGAATCAGGTTCGGCAGGATGTCTTTCTTTCAGATGTGTTGACAAGCGAATCGCAGCTGTCAAAAGAGGTGGCGTTGCCGTTGGCCTTAGGGGTTGATATTACCGGCAATCCAGAAATTCAGGATCTTGCAAAGATGCCACATGTTTTGGTTGCTGGTTCGACCGGTTCTGGTAAATCGGTTGGGTTAAACGCCATGCTTGTTTCTTTGCTGTGTCGTTTAACCCCAAACGAGCTCAAACTAATTTTAATTGACCCCAAGCGTTTAGAGTTTGCGCCATACGCAGATATCCCACATCTATTATTTCCGATTGTGACCAGCCCTCATAAGGCAATCCCGGTACTTAAGTGGGTCGTGCAAGAGATGGAGGACCGTTATGATTGCATGGCGAAAGTTGGTGCGCGTAGCATTTTTGATTACAACAAGCTTGTTCCTGAAAAGATGTCATTTATTATGATTATGATTGACGAGCTAGCTGATTTGATGATGGTTGCCGGAAAAGATGTTGAGACGCAGATTGCTCGCACGGCTCAAATGGCGCGAGCGGCTGGGATTCACATGATTGTTGCAACACAGCGGCCGTCAGTTGATGTGTTGACTGGAATCATCAAGGTAAACTTTCCCGCACGAATTGCCTTTCGTGTTTCTTCGAAAATTGATTCACGAACGATTCTTGATGGATCAGGTGCCGAGAAACTTCTTGGCAGAGGCGACATGTTATTCTTGAACTCCGGTGCGTCAGCTCCGAAGCGAGTGCATGGTGCGTATGTTTCAAGTGCTGAAATTTCACGCTTGACTGGGTACCTGCGCAAGCAGCAAGCCGTTTCATATCTTGAGATAAACGAAGTGTTGCGGCGAGCAAGCAGTGTTAGCGCAAACGATTTTGAAGATTCTTTGTATGACGGGATAAAAAGCTTTCTTCAGACCGTCGACGAAGTATCGATATCAATGTTGCAGCGAAAGTATCGCATAGGGTTTAATCGTTCAGCAAGAATTATCGAACAGCTAGAACTTGACGGTCTTGTTGCGCCCAGCCAGGGTGGCAAGACGAGAAAAGTTTTGCGAGAGGATTAGCCGCAGGGCGAGTCCTGCTTCTGACGCTGACGAAACAGTAGAATGGAAACCAATCATGATACAGAAGTTATTACAAACAAGTACGGTTTCAATTGATACGCGTACAATCGAGCGGGGCCAGATTTTTTTTGCGATCAAAGGTGATCGGGTTGACGGCCATGATTTTTTAGATGATGCGATTAAGAAGGGTGCCTGCGCTCTTGTCATAAACGTGTCTGCCAAAGATCGTCTTCCCAAACTTTGTTTTGATCAAAATAACGTTTCTATTATTTGCGTGCCAGATACGGTGCGTGCGTTAGTCGAGACTGCTCGGGAGTGGCGTGGTAGGTTCGATTGTCCAATTGTTGGCATTACCGGATCGATTGGTAAGACGACAACCAAAGAGATGGTTCATTCAATCTTACGCCAGACAGATCTCTCTCATCACGTTTCTTATAAAAACCAAAACTCACTGATTGGGTTATGCCTGAACATTGTCAATATGAGACTTGGTTGTCAGGTTGCAGTGTTTGAGCTGGGAATTAGTTTGCGTGATGAGATGGAAAAGAAAGCTTCGATTTTGCGGCCGACAATTGGGATTATAACAACGGTTGCTCATTCTCATATGGCTGGCCTAGGGGGGTTGGAAGAGATTGCCTGCGAAAAGCGCAAGATATTTACGTTTTTTGGTTCGACCGATACCGGTATAATTTGCGGTGACCAAAAATTACTCAGTGACGTATCGTATGCTCATCCAGTAATCAGCTTTGGTCTCAAGAAGAAGGACAACAACGTTCGTGCTAGTTCTATTCGTACATATAGCGAAGAAGAATCTTTTGGCGTTTGTTTTTCTTTGCATATATCGAGCGAAGAAGTGCTTGTGCGCCTTCAGACCAATCACAGGGGGCAGGTGCATAATGCGTTGGCGGCGAGCAGCGTAGCGTCTCTTCTGGGTATCGATTTACAAAAAATTGTTGATGGTTTGCAGGAGTATGCTGGCTGTGAAGGACGATTTGAGAGCCGAAAACTTCGAAAAAACCGTGGTTGGTTGATTAATGATTGCTATAACGCCAACCCAGAGAGTATGCGCGCAGCATTGCTTGCGTTTCACGAGTTGCCGGCGGAGAAGAAAATTGCGGTCCTTGGTGATATGCTTGAGCTCGGGGAGCGTGAAGTTTTTTTGCATCAGCAGGTTGGACAGGTGTTATCTCAGACGACCAGTATCAGTCAGGTTATCTTGGTTGGTGATCGGGCTAGGCACATTGCGCAGACCGCGCCAAAGTTGCTTGACATAGTATATGTTAATGACTGGAAGCAGGCGACAACAATGTTAGAAAAGATGCTTGTAGAGCATCCTGTTAGGGTTCTGGTGAAGGCCTCCCACGCGATAGGTTTGGGAAATCTTGTTCGGCAGGTGTGTGAGTAGAGTCTGTTTTTCCCGTTTATTGTTTTGCGAGGAAAAATTTTGTAGGGTAGATGAGAAAGGAGTGTGGGATGATGAACTTAGAAGAAAACAAAAAAACGAGCGGCGGTGAGCAGTTACGGCTTGTCGAGTGCCTTTCCCATTTACCACATAAAATCTTACAGAACCATGACTTACATGGTTTGCCTCAACTCATTCTTCATGAGCTTGGCCATCATTACTGTTTCGGCCTAACACGAGCGGTTTATCTTATTGATAACCCTGATTTTGACCATCTTGTCGGTGCAGCAGGTTTTTGTCACAAGGAGTGTCAACTGCACAATCATGATTTGTGGTCAGCCCCTAACAATTTTGCAAAAGATATGAAACTTGCGACTTTTCACAACGAGATGAGAAGGTTGGTATTGCCTAGCTTCAAGCGTAAAGATATTGACTTGCATAATGCTTCTGAAGTCAAATCGCTAGGAAGTTCTTTGGGCTTGGAGAATCCCGATTCGGTCGCGTGGGACATGAAGCATGGCAATCATGGCATTTTGCTATTTGAGTCCAGTATGGATTTTAGTTCGTGGAAACGGGAATTATTGAAAAACGCTGTTGCGCTGCTAAGTCTTTGATTGCTTGTTGCGCGATAAGCTTTACGGTCGGTTGCATAACGCCGTATTGTGGCGAATAAAAACCATTTGTCTCTGAGAAGTTGAGGCTGCTTGTGAATACGAGCAGCTTTTTTTGTTTAAGGGATAACACCCACTTGTGTGGCTTTATCTTGGTGACCGTAATTGCTGGGTGGAATAGGAGGGACCATACGAATTTCTTGGATGTCTCGTATTTGTCGTTAACGCAGAAACGGTTTTTTTCTAGCCTAATTTCTCTTATTCTATTCTGAAACGAATTTTGCACACAGACACACTCTGGTTTTGTAACAATTTTTGTGGTGTCTTGCTGTATCTGTTTTGGCAGCTGAAAAAGATCGCGAGAGATCTTTGGATTGATCACTTGTTCTGTTTCATGGTAGAACGTGTTATGCGATTGGTACGATCTCATGAGGTTGCGCCACGTCTGGTTCGAGGTGTAGACGTAGCTTCCAGGATCGACAAGAACCGGAATGCTTTTGTATGCGAGTGTTATAGAGAGCTCGTCTCGATGAAAATGTCCTGTTGGCTGGTTTGATTGATAGGTTGGATGTCGAAAGGTTATGTGCCAAGATTGTTTTTTTATTATGGTTAGCCCAAAGTTTGGATAATGGCTTAACCCGCTATCCCGTTTGCCTGCATTCTGTTCACCCCGGGTGCCCCCGCTAATAATCACCCCACTATCATTGTCGCCGATTTGCACGAACTCTTGCTCATTAATTGTGCAGAGTTCGATAAACCTTGCCATACGATCAAGTTTTTCATAAAAAGCTTCTGGCAGATCTGTTTGGGTTGTTTTACATGCTTGCGCAAAAAGCGCGAATAACTCTGTAACAAGTTTATGATATGAAGACGAACCTTCATAGCTTGTTCCGTCATCCTGCACCTGGTGTGCAAATTGTTCTAAAATTTTTTTAAAAATAATTTTTTTTGCTCTAGCAAAATATTTGACCTGCTCAAAAAAACAGCACAAATAAAAATAGCCGACTAAGTCAGCAATATAATGGTTGTTTGGACGGTCAGAGGTTTCCCAGTTGTGTTTGAGATAATACGCATGGTCATAGAGCGAGCAAATAAATTTTTTCCAGAACTGTTCTTCGATTCCACGTGAATTTTTATTTTTTTCGAACCAAGCGATCCAATTAATTGCCCGAATTGCGGCTTCCATTGGGCAGACCCAGTTGACGCCGATCAGGAACTTATTCTTATCAATCCATAGACTTATATCTTTGTGATCAAACTCGTGCTGAAATCGTGATTGTTCCCATGGTTCTTTTATATCTGGGGCGTACTGATTAAGCTCTAGCTTCGTAGCGCTGCTTGGTCGAATATCCTGATAAAAAAGATTATTTTTTTGGGGCCAGGGCCTTTTGTTGAAGATAGCATGCTTGTTGGGTTGAGATAGGTTTTTACGAACGCAAAAATTATTTTTTTTGCACGCATCAAAAAACAAACGAAAATCTTGGTTGAGCCTGTGTTTTTGCGTGATTTTTTCCCAGGCATGATTGGCTTGACGAGCGATTGCTTTACGTTTCCATCGAAGTGTAAACAGTTTTTTATTTGCTCTATGTGCTATTCGTTGCCAGGCCCCTAGGGGGCCAAGTTCTTTGATTCGTTTAAGATATCGTATTATTTGCATGGATTTGCCTAGTGATTGGCGTTTGCCAGAAATGCCAGCGTTGCCCCGCCACCAGTGGAAAGAAAGCTCATTTTGCTTTCAAGTCCAAATTGAAACGTTGCAGCGACGGCGTCGCCACCGCCAATAATTGTGGTGGCATTTGAGTCGGCGACTGCTTGCAATATTTCTCTGCTTCCTGTTTCGTGCTCTTTTGTTTCACAAATCCCCATGGTGCCGTTGGCAAAAATCGTTTTTGCCCGGGCGATCTCTTTTTTGAATAGCTCGATTGTCTTTGGTCCAATGTCTACGATATTTTTGTTGTTATCTTTTTGGGTGTCTACTGGGAGTACTACGGTAACGCTATTTTGTTTTGCTTTTTTTAAAAGTTTTTCAGGGAAATCTTGCGCGATCGCGCCGCCAATCAGGATTGTTTCTGGGCGGGTTTGTTTTGGCTTGCCAAGAAGCGTATCAAGTGCTCTTAATTTTGTTTCGCCTTTGTTTCCCCCAAGAATAATAAGAAATGGCTGCTGGGGATTTTCTTTGAGGGCTGTGAGCGTTTGCAACTCTTTTTTTACTAACAAGCCAAATGATCTATGGTCAGGATCAAATTCTTGTGGAAGGAGGGTGATCGATGTGTCGCTCCTGTGAAGCAGCCCAAACGCGTCGTTGACATAGCTATCTGCAAGTTGCGCAAGTAGCTTCGCAAATTCGACATTTGTTTGTTGCTCTCCATTAAAGAATCGCAAATTTTCGAGTAATAAAATTTTTTCGGGATTACGGTTGCTTTTTTCGATTGCCTTGAGAAGATCTATTTCATAATCGATTGAGTACCCGTGTTGTTCAAACCAGGGGACAAGAATTTTTGTTGAAAGATTTTCGTCGAAAAAGTTTTTTCTGCTTGACGCATCAGGTCGACCAATATGGGTTGCCAGAATAACTTTATTTCCATCTGTTTGAATAGCATTGATCGTTGGCAGTATCGAACGTAATCGATAATCCTGCATGACCTTCTTATCTTTAATAGGAACATTCAAGTCTGCTCGTAAAAATACTCGTTTTATCTGTTTCATGAAAAAACTCACTCTTGTCTTAGAACATCAACAACATGAATCCTCTTTGTTCGCTTGGCCGGAACCCACGTTGCAAAAAAACCAAGGAGCATGGTGCAAGCGAACACGATGACAAAAATTTCTAGGTCCATGCGGGCGGGCAGATAGGAGACAAAATAGACATCTGGAAGCTGAATAAACGGATATTTTTCCAGTATATAACCGACAATAGCGGCAAGCCCAAGCCCGGCTATCGATGCAAAAAGCGTAATCGATAAACCGATCGATAAAAAAATTCGGTTGATATGTTTATGTGCCATGCCCATAGCTTTAAAGATAGCAATATCACGCCGTTTGTTTTGGATTTGCATGAAGAGCAGTGAGATCATATTCATGCAGGCGACCAGGGTGATGAGCGCGAGAATAAAGAACATGACGTATTTTTCGAGCTTCAGTGAAGATACAAGTGCAGGATATAAATCTTTCCAGGAGTTAATGGTCAGGCCAGGTAGGCGTTGGCGTAGTTTTGCAATAATTTCTGTTTCCCGGTCAGGTGCGAAGGTTAGCATGCGAGTAAGAAGATTATTTTTGTTTTCAGGTTGAAACGTGAGTGAGATCTGATCGACTCCCTTTTCTTCTCCAAATGTTGCGCGTAGAAAGTCGAGAGAACAGTATGCAAAGTTGCTGTCATATTCTTCGAGTCCGACCTTAAAAATTCCTCCAACAATAGCTTTTTGTTTTGACAGGAAGATTCGTTTTTTGCCACCAGGTTCCGGGATAAGGAGTTTTACCTCGCTTCCAATTGATAGGTTATATCTTCGTGCCGTCTTGTATCCAATCAGAATCCTGTTTTCTGTAAGAATCTTTTCTAACGGGGCTTTGTCGTACACCGGTAGCACGACTTTTTTTTCGATGCTCGAGACGAGCCCCTCTGTTTTAGGTTCGACGCCCTTGATAAAAAGTACAGATTGTTGCTTTTCATGCTCAATAATAACTTGTTTGATACTGCTGCTGCTCATCGCCTTAATGAGCGCCCCAAACTCTTTTTTTAAAACGCTTTTGATGCTGTCAGGGTCAACCCGTTGGCCCGGCGCGTGAATAATTGCCTGAGAGGTTATACCCTGCATTTTTTCATGAATAACTTTCTCGAATCCGTTTGTGATGATAAGCGTGAGCATGAGGGCAAATGTTCCGATGAAAATGCTGAGAAAACAGATTCGGATCATGAACGATATGTTTTTGTCTTTGTGCCTTGATCGCAGGTAGCGCCAGGCGATGAATGAAGCGAGTGGAGCCATGATAAATTTTCTCCATGTTTTCGTAGATTTATTGTCAGTAACCTCAAAAATTCGCTACTATGTCAGTGCTGTTAAAATATAATTTGAGTATAGCGTAAGAGTTGGGAGAATGTATGGAAAATAAAAAAAGTTTTATGAGCAAGCTATCTCTTTTTGGCATACTTTGTGGTGTTCTGTTGCTTTCTTCGTGCACCAAGGCGTACAAGTTGGTTCCATCAGAAAGTTCTCAAGGTAAAGAGCATGGAGATGGGCGAGACCTGGATGTTGTCAAAGAAAATTTGCGGTCAGTGCGTGTGTATGATGAGTGGGAGACCAGCGCGATGTTTGACGTCCTTTGGATGTCCGATCACACGCGTAGGTCATATGTCGACCAGTATTGCGCTCGCCGGGGCAAAAGCGCTGCTGACAAAGAGTCGATGGTGGGGGGAGAGCTGGATAAAAATCGTGAAACCATTTCGTTCTACATACTTGCTGACGTGCGCGATCCATTCCACCCAGAGTTGGATGACAAAAACGCTGCCTGGACTATTTATCTTGATGCTTATGGCAAAAAGATTATGCCAAGCAGTATCAAGAAGATTGGGATCGAAGAGCTAGCCCCAGAGCTGCTTACGCTTTTTGGTCATAAATATCGAAGGCCAAAGTTCAAAAAACCATATCTCGTAGAATTTCCAATAAAAGATTTGCAAGAATCAATTCAAACAAAAAAACCATTTATGATGGTTCTCAGCTCGGTTGCTCGTCAATGTGAAATTGGCTGGCAAGGGGGGCACCCTGTTTTAGTCAAAGAAATCAAAAATGTTTCATCGAAACAAAAGGGCCGAAAGCGAGTCAAAGATGAAGATTATTATTGGCTCTGATCATCGTGGTTATGCACTTAAAGAGCAGTTGAAAGAAGCGTTTTCTCAGATCGAGTGGGTTGATGTTGGTACAACAAATGGTGATGATCGGGCAGACTATCCGGTTGTCACCAAATCTGTTTGCAAAAAAATTCTTGAGGGAGAGTCTGATCGGGGGATTCTTATTTGTGGCTCTGGAATAGGGGTTTCTATTGCCGCAAACCGTTTTCCAAAAATATACGCGGCGCTTTGTTGGTCTCCTGAGGTGGCAACGGTTGCTCGTGAGCATGACGGTGCAAATGTTCTTGCGCTGCCAGCAGACTTTCTAGACGGTGATCGGGCGGTCGCGACGGTGCAAGCGTGGCTGGATGCGTTGTTTGCGGGTGGTCGTTATCAAAAACGCCTTGATATGATAGACTGATGCTCTTATATCATATAATACAGATGAAAGAAAAGGGTTTTCCATGAGATTAGTGAGATCATTATGGCGATCGGATACGGTTGCTACCGGCTTAGCAATATTTTCTATGTTTTTTGGTGCGGGTAATGTGGTGTTCCCTCTTGTTATTGGGCGCTATGCTGGTGACAAGAACATCTATGCGGTCATTGGCTTTTTGCTGTCCGCTGTTCTGGTGCCATTTATTGGGCTTGTTTCTATGGTTTTGTTCGACGGAGACTACAAAAAATTTTTCTGTCGCTTGGGGAAAATCCCTGGGACTTTTATAATCTTTTTTTTGATGGCACTTATCGGGCCATTTGCAGCTATTCCTCGATGCATTGCGTTGTCGTTTACCACAGTAAAAAGCTTTTTGCCAGGGGTGACGCTTTTTTATTTCAGTTTTATTTCCTGTTTCGTTATCTACCTGCTTGCGATGAAAAAAAGCAAGGTTGTTGGCGTTTTGGGCCGGGTTTTGAGTCCTATTCTTCTTGTATCGCTTGCCGTGATTATTATCAAGGGGTTTTGGAGTGGTCTTACGCCGGAGATAATTTTCGGTAGACGTCGTGTATTTTTTCTTGAGGGGCTGGTCGAGGGTTATAATACGATGGATATCTTTGCTGCGTTTTTCTTTTCTGCGGTCGTGATAGCAGGGCTTAAGCAGCGTGTAAAGAAAAAGAACGGTGATGCTTCTCAGCATCAGGTTATTTGGAAGACGCTAAAAGCTGGAACGATTGGCATCTCTTTGTTGGGAATAATTTATGCTGGATTCAGTTGCGTCTCATCGTTCTATGGCGAGCGGTTGGGCGGCATTGAGCCTGACGCGTTAATTAGTTCGATAGCCTATTACACCCTTGGTTCATACGCCGGAATAATAGCTTGCCTTGCGGTTTCCCTAGCCTGCCTGACGACAGCGATCGCGTTATCGGTTGTGTTTTCAGAATTTTTTAGGACGGAGGTCTTGCGAAGTCGAATGGGTTATAGATCGGCTCTTCTGGTAAGTATGGCGATTACGTTTGCGGTTTCCAATATTGGTTTTGCGGGTATTGTAAAAATTATTTTGCCGGTGCTTGTTGTGATTTATCCACCATTGATTATTCTCGCGTTTGTCAATATTGCATACAAACTATGGGGTGTTCAGATCGTTAAGTTGCCCGTGTATACGACCTTTTTTGGTGTCGTAATGTATAGGCTGCTCCAAGCGTATTCTCTCTTTTAAGGATTTATTATGAGTGAAAAAAAAAGCTTCAAAGAGACTCTAAATCTACCTAAAACAGAATTTTCTATTCGTTCGAATGCAAAAGCAAAAGAGGCTGAGATTCTTGAGTGTTGGCAAGCAGAAAAGCTTTATGACAAAGCAGTCGACAAAAATAGTGGTGACAAAACGTTCACCCTTCATGACGGGCCGCCATTTGCCAATGGTCACATGCACATGGGGCATGCCCTTAATAGAACGCTTAAGGATATCACCTGTAAATTTAAGCGTATGTCAGGCTATAAGATTGTCTCTTTTCCTGGCTGGGATTGTCATGGGTTGCCGATCGAACTTAAAGTACTTAAAGAGTTGGGCGAGGCTGGCTCAGATCGAGTTCTGTTCAAAAAAAAGTGTCGTGAATATGCGCAACGTTGGATCGACATTCAAAAAGATGAGATTAAGCGACTTGGTGTTGTAACCGACTGGGATCGCCCGTACATTACGATGTCTCCTGCGTACGAAGCGTCGATTTTGAAGAGCTTTGCGATGTTTGTCGAAAAAGGGTACATCGAGCGCAAGGGAAAGACGGTGCCATGGTGCGCGTCGTGCCAGACGGTGCTTGCGACCGCAGAAATTGAATATCAGGATAAAAAAGATCCATCGTGTTATATTCTGTTTCCGTTGGAACACGAGCGTGTGAAGCAAAAATTTCCAAAACTTTTTCAACAAAATCCAGACCTATCAATAAACCTGCTTGTTTGGACGACAACCCCGTGGACCATTCCGCTCAATCGGGCCGTTGTACTTCACCCAACAGCCCCATATGTCGTGCTACAGGGCAAAGAAAATAATCAGGCGATTGTCGTTGGCGAAAAACGTGCTGACGAGGTTTGCAGCAAAGCTGGTATTGAAAAGAAAATTTTGGCTAGGTTTTCGCCCGCCCTGCTTGCTGGCGTTCAAGTCAACCACCCCTATATCGAATCCCTACAGGCCCCCATAATTCTTGATGACATGGTGATGCTTGAAGACGGAACTGCTTGCGTCCACTCAGCTCCAGGCTGTGGTCCAGAGGACTATTTTCTTGGCATAAAGAATAATTTAGAAATTTTCTCACCACTTTCTCCTGATGGGAAATACACAGAAGATATCGAGCCAAAAGAGCTTGAGGGGATGCTGGTTTTTGACGGTCAGATTTGGTCAATTAAAAAGATGGCAGAGGTTGGACGACTTTTCCATAAAGAATCGATTAAACATTCATATCCGCATTGTTGGCGGTGTCAAAGCCCATTGATCTTTCGAGCGACCGATCAGTGGTTTTGTGATCTACAACACGACAATCTGGTTGAGCGGGCGATAAAAAAATCAGAGCAATTAATATTTATTCCAGACTGGGGCAAGACGAGACTTACGTCGTCGATGGCCAGTCGGACAGAGTGGTGTCTTTCGAGACAACGGCAGTGGGGTGTTCCGATTACGGCGCTTATATGTAAAAAGTGCGATCATGCTTTTCTAGATCCAGATTTTATTAGAAAAGTTGCCGAGCATGTTGCTAAAGAGGGCATTGAGTATTGGGATCGTGTCACGCTTCAAGAGCTCATTCAGGCAGGCATACTTCCAGATAATTTTTCTTGCACAAGTTGTGGCACCCACGATCTAAGTGACTTTGAAAAAGAGATGGATATCGTTGACGTCTGGTTTGAGTCCGGCGTAAGCCATACGGCGGTTGGAGAGATTTATCCAGACCTAAAACTTCCAGCGGACCTTTATCTTGAAGGATCTGATCAGCATCGGGGCTGGTTCCAGTCGTCGCTGCTCAGCTCCATGATCATGTATGATGAAACCTGTACAAAATCGTTTGTGACTCATGCGTTTGTCGTTGATGAGCGTGGGCAAAAGATGTCGAAATCAAAGGGCAACGTTGTGTCGCCTCAAGATGTCGTTACACGATACAGTGCCGATATTTTAAGGTTATGGGTTGCGGCATCTGATTTTCAGGATGACATTATCATATCTGAGAAAATTTTAAAAAATGTTGCAGAGGTGTATCGAAAAATTCGCAATACTTGTCGCTTCATGATCTCAAATTTATACGATTTCGATGTTACAAAAGATATGGTTCCTGTTGCTGACATGCTTCCACTTGATCAGTATGCGCTTTCTAAGCTGCAAGAAATAACAACATCTGTTACTGACGCGTACGACAAGTACTGGTTCACTCAGGTGTTTCATCTTTTGAATAAATATTGTACAAACGATTTGAGCTCGTTTTATTTGGATATCTGCAAAGATCGATTGTACATCGAAAAGCCTGATGGCAAGATGCGGCGCTCAGCTCAAACAGCTATCTATCATATTCTTGATTCTCTAACCCATCTAATGGCACCAATTTTATCGTTTCTTTCAGAAGAGGTTTCTGACTTTTATCAGCAAGACAAGCACGAGTCGATCCACCTGCAGTCGTTTCCCGAAGGGTTAGACATATGGGGTTTGTTGCAAAAGCAAAAGACACCTGTTTGGCCACATCCCATGCTGAGAGATGGGGTTGTTTCCAATCTTTCTGAGGTTGTAACGTTTGCGGCTCGTATGACTGGTTATTGGAGCCTGCTTGAAACCGTTCGTCCGGATCTGCTTAAAGCGATTGAGATTCAACGAGAGAAGGGTCTGATCAAGCACTCTTTAGAAGCAAGGGTGACAGTATATGTTGATGAAAGTCATGAGCAAGCCAAAGATTTCTTATCTTTAGATAACAGATTTTTTAAAGATTTTATTATCGTTTCACAATTCGAGTTTGCAGATTCGCCTGACAATCTTGAAGCGACAAATCTTCCATGGTTGCACGTTCGAGTTGAACATGCAGATGGAGTCAAGTGTCCTCGGTGCTGGCAATGGGATACGACCGATCATCCGGACGAATTATGTCGGCGATGCGTTGTGGTGTTAGGGGCCTAGGGCCGCCTGAAAACCCCGGGGGGACAATGCTTCTCTTGTTCCTGAGGCGTTTCTGGTGAGCAAAGCACTCGCGGACTAAATCGCTGCTTTCTTGTGTTAGTTGTTGGTTTTAGATTAATAAAGATTATTGGTAAGGGTAGTTGTTCATCTCGATTGCACCGAAACCGAGGATCTTGTTCTTGGTTGAGCAGCGTGTTTTGTAAGGCTGGACTTTCAGTTCTTGTCGTACAAGGGTTACTTTCTGCCGGGCAGGATGATGATCTGGACATACTTATTGGTTTGTTTTTATTGACCTCTCTTCTGTCGCTTGGAAGCGTTGGTTGCTCTAACGCTTCTTCTTCTATTTCTTCAATATTTTTGTCGGGTTCTGTTTCTATAACTGGCTCTGAAACAACTGGTTCTAGTGGTGGGTTAAGCAGGAATTCTTTTTTTTGTTTAAGTTGTTCGATAAGTTTCTCGACCTCTTCGATTTTATACTCGATCGCTTCTTGCTGGGCCTGGTGCTTTTCAAGTAGCTGTTGCTTGAGAAGAGCGTTTGTTGCTTGTTCAAGTTGCGTAAGCAGGTTGTTTTCAACAGAGAGCCACTGGTTTTCAAGACTTGACAGGTCGTTTTGTGCAAATAGCAAAAGCCGATCGATTGTTTCAATATTATTTTGAGCGGAGAGTGTTCCCGCTATAGCGGTTAGAAAGAGAATCGATGCCTTTTTAATCATACGTTACCCTTCGAGCTCCGGTTGGTCTGTATATAAAAGATTTTATCTTTGTTTTGTTGTTGATTTTCAGTTCGCAGTGAACAAATAGCGTGTATTGTCGCCTGAGTTCTACCTCATAGTATTGTGAGAATAAGCGCTCGGCATCGGTTATTCCAGGATTGTTGGCGACGTAGGTTTGTAGCGGGATGGTAAGAACGTTCGCGGTTTGTGCGCTTTGTATCGACCTCACTCTATCTGCTTGGACATCAAACTCTCTTGCCAAGATTGCGTCGAGTATTTTGATTGCTGGGGTAGCCGGTTGCCTTAGATTCCATTTACCACGAGTTTCGTTTTTAATTTCGTTTATGAGTTGGATACACTGGTCGAGCTCGTTTAGCGCTGAAGCTGAGAGGTGATACTGGGCGATCTCTTGGTATTGGTAGTTCTTTCCGCCGATTGATACTGTTTTATTGAAAAGCTCACGAAGCTGAGGGGCTCCTCTTGTTGGAGTTGTTCCTTGATAGGCGAACGTCTTGAGGATTGCTTGCTTTGAGGTCCCGGTAATCTTTTGTTTTTCAATAATGTTTTCGATTTCTCTTGAGAGCTCATTAAAGTGATTTTCTGTTTCGGTGGTATGCTTTTGCACTTCAAAGATCTGCTTTTGTAAAAAACTACTAAATTTGCCGTTCGCGAAATTCTCTAACTGTTTGATTAGATCAAGATGCGCATTTGTGATGTTAAGATTGGATGTTGCAACATCGATTGAGATAGGGTTGTTTTTTGCTGCGACGAGCATCTGGGCTGTTTTGAATAGATGCATTCTGATTGGCTCAAGAGTCTTATCTATGCCTAACGAGATTAGATGGGTGTTTGGGTTGAATGTTTTCAGGCCGGCCATGTTCGCAACAAGATTTTTTTGAATCGTTTCGGTTATTTTTTCTTTGATCCTATCTTCTAATTCTTTTGGGAATGCTATTTGTTTATAGATCGCTCTGATTATGTTCTGTGTTTGCTTTTTTACGTCTATAGCATAGCGGCCGTTTGGCTTTTCGGTGATTGTTACGTTACCATACTTGCCAAGTAGTACGAGTGGCTCGATATACTGTTGAAACGTTTGTTCATAAGCTCTTTTGGCCGGCTTCCACTCGTCTTTTTTTTGGTCATTCTTTGCCTGGGGACTATTTTTTCTGGTTTCAACTTGGGTAACAATATCATTGAGTTCTTTTATCTTATAATGGTTGTTTTCTAGTATTGTTCGAAGTATATCGTCATCTATGGTTGTTGTTCCTTTTATCTGAGAACAGATATCTTTTACCAGTTCGACCGCCTTGTTCATAAGCATGATGAGATCAGATTTTTTCTCTTTTTTTTCTTCCGTGTCTTTTTTTGGTGGCCAACTAGTATCGTCTTTTTTTGCTTCTTCAGTTGTTGCTGTTTCTTCAGGCAGATCTTTTTTTTCGTATTGTTCACCATATTGTGGGGCTTGGCCATACGATGGTCGCCAGTTATCCCTATCCCCGTTGCCATCCCATTGCCTACGTGGCTGATAGTCCCCTGGTTCTCGGCCTCCGCCGTAGCTTCTTGAGTATTGAGATCGTGATTCTCGATTTGCAGTACGAGCGAGTTCTTCCGCCGTTTTGATTACTTTTTCGATTTTCTTTTTTACCTCGGGGTCGTTTATGATTGTTTCGAGTTGTTTGGTAAAGTCTTGGATTTGTTTGGTAAATAGATCGAGAAGTTGTTTTTCGAGACTATTTTTTTGTTCGTGTAACGTTTTGAGTTGATTTTGAATTCCTTTTTGTCCCTTAAATTGTCGCTTAATCTCTTTATCAAAAACTTTTTTCTTTTCAATTCTTACCAGTGAAATTGGCTCCTTCCTTTGGTTGAGAGGGAGTAATAATTGCGTGAGCTGTTCTTGCTCTGTTGGTTTTACTTGTGCGATATCTTTTAAAAATTGGTTGCTGTTTTTGTTGAGGACAGAAAGTTTTGTGGTGAAATTGGTGATTTTTTTCAGAAGCTTGTTTTTTGTTGCAAGCGCTGCGATGTAGATATCTTCGCTTAGAATCTCTTTGATAAGCGCTTCTAGCCCATATACACCTTGTTCTTGGTAGGGGACTTTTTTATCGATCGCTTTTTCAAGAAACTCGTCTTCTAAGAGTTTGTCTTCGATGATACCGGTAGGCTTTGTTTGAACATCTTTTACTTTCTTATAAATTTCTTTGTGAATTTTGGCTTGAATCTCGGGAGAAAAGAGATCGTTCTTTGTGATTGGGATAAGCTCCCCTAAGAGCCTGCTTGCCTCGTTCAGCTTGAGGACCGTTCTATGTTCGTTTTCTGCTTGTTTTGCGGTTAGTTGTTTTTTTTCTACGAGCTCTTTCTTTTTTGAGGGCAGAGGCGTTTTTTTTGTAGGCACAGGTTCACTTTTTTTTGTTGGGGGCGGGCCGAAAAGCTCTTCTAAGAATTTGTCGAAGTCTACTGGCGGTTCTTGGGTTAGGGCTGGCCTTATGAGGGTTGTCAGGCCAATTAAGATGACTAATGAGATGAAAAGAAATCGTTCAAAAAATCGTTTCATGGTACTCTCGTTTCGTTTGGTTAGATAAAACTTACTAGCCAGCTGCAGTGTACCATGTTGAAAAAAGTGGTGTCAAATGGGCAATTTTTTTCATCAAAAAGCCTTTCTGCTTATAGAGATTTCAGTTGCATTAGTAATTTTGACATTCTCTTGTTTGATACTGGTTCGATTTCAGCGAGATGCTTGGCTTTTGACAAAATCGTGCCTCGAAAGAATGAAGGTGCTTGAGCGAGTTATCTATGATTGTGAGACGAAAAGCGTTTACGGTTCTTGAGATTGTTGTGTATCTTTCGCTGATGCTTATTTTGAGTCTTGTTCTCGGTCGCATTGTGCTTCAGCTCGATCGATATATATTGTTTTCAGGTGATATGCTTGACGTACAATTACAAAAACATCTTTCTTCTGATTGTATGCGTCGCGACATAATGCATGCGACCAGCAATCGTAAGTTTTGGGACTTTGAAAAATTTATTTTTCGCAAAAAAATTATTACTCCTGATGGAATGGTTGTCGCAAAAGATATTAGTTATTGTCTGAGAGATAAAAAATTATTTCGGGTTGAAGGGGTATATGATTTTGTGCGTCGATCATGGGTGAAAAAGGTTTCGAATCTTGTTTTTCGCGGGCTTGCCCGCATGACATGTGACGTTAAGCGAAAGGGCGATAATGGTGATATTGTCTCTGGAGTTTGGGTTGTTTTTGATAAAGAGCGTTGGTTTGTTCGTTTGAGAAACGGTGAACAATAAAGAGGCATCCAAATTTTTCGCCTAGGGTTTTCCTAAGCCCTGCTTGCAGGGAGACGGTATGATAATGAACAATAAAAAGCAGGGTGCGTCGATACTTATGTTGACGCTTGCGACCACCACTATTTTGGGCTTGCTAACGCTTGGTTGGTGGCGGCGTGTGTCCATGCAGTATGATATTGTGCTTGCGAGAGAACGATGGTACAAAGATTTTTATGCAACTGAGCGGGTGCTTCTTGATGTTGTCAAACGATACGTCCTGCGCGATACTGATTGGGCTTTTAAAGAGGGGCGCGCGCTGTTGATAGAGTCGGTGTTGCGCCGAGACAATAAACCAGTTTGTTTGATACGGTGTCATCTTGTTCGGCGAAACAAAAAAAAATATATTAAAAACTATACTATCGGCACTTTTGTTTAGCATCCCATTTTTATTTTCAGACTATTTCGCCTGGTCGATTATTTTTTTTCCCATATCCCTTTTTTTTATTCGTGATCGTGTAAGCAAATTTTTTCTTTATGGCTTCGTGTGGGGTCTTGTTGCCTATGGGCTACATTTTCTTTGGTTGTTCGACTTGCTGGTTAGAAAATCGAGCGCATCTGTCTGGTTTTCTCTTACTTTGTATGTATGTATTGTGTTGTATGCTTCACTAACGAGTTCGATTTGGTTTTTTGCTTCACGTTTTATTTCTTGGTTTTTTGCTTCGCTTATTTATTTCTTTCTTCTCAATTCATATATGTTTTGGTTTTTAGGTACGGGTTACCCGTTTGTTAATCCATTTATTCCATTGATGCGTTATAAAAGTGTTTCTACCTTTTATCATATGCCTAAACAGAAAAGAGCCGTTCTTCGTGATTGTGCGGGCAAGACGTATGCGTTTGCCTACCTTTCCCCATGTCCTGCGCCCATCAAAGAAGATATATTTGCATGTACGTCACACATCTATCGGCAGCTTGAAAAATTGAGGCTAGGGGAGTGGGCGTCGGAGTATGACCGGGTGGTTGTGGTTGGGCCGGAGACGACGTTTCCGTTTGCGCTCAATAAAAATAAAGATTTGATTGGGTTCTGGGGGCAGCTATTGCCAGAGAACTGCAGTATCATGCTTGGTTCAGTGAGATTGGGGGGTGAGCAGCGCGACAGGTTCTATCAAACCGTATACTGGTTAGGCCGACGTCTGATAATCAATTTTTATGACAAAAGCCAAGGGGTGCCCTTTACAGAGCAGCTACCTCATTTCTGGAAACGATATGGGTGGGCCCGTTTACTTTTTCTTGATGGGAAGCTTTCTGTAAGTAAGGGGACAGAGGGGCGGCTTTTTGTCATGAGTCCGGCGTGTTCGATACAGCCTCTTATATGTTCGGAGCTTTTTTTGGCCGGTAATCTAAACGGTTTTGTTTCAAAACCCCCATTAATCGCATTTGTTAATGACAGCTGGTTTTGCGGCTACTTCAGAAAAACAATGGTTTTTTTGTCTAAATTAAACGCTTGTTTTTATGATAGGGGGGTTATGTATGTTGGGCACGTCATCTAATTATTTTATTTTCAAATTAGGGTGTCTTCTAGCAAGACTCGTAATAAGCGCATCTTTTTTTATTTTATTACAAAATTGAAGGTTTAAGTTCGTTAACTTACTCATGTGTTCATGGTTAGTTATCGCTATGATGTCTTTATTTGTCAAATTCTCAAAACAGGTAAGATTCAAACTCGTTATATTACTCATCTGCTTAGAATCGGCTACTATTTGTCGAAGCCCTTTAACCGTTATATTCGCGCAACAAGTAAGATCGAGAGAGAAAACGCTTTCGCCTAACTTGTTAAGTACAATCGCCAGTTTTTTATCAGTAAGTTCTTTTTTATTTTTAAACCTTATACAAACTCTTCCGCGACCAAATTTTGGAAAACTCTTTAAGCAGTCAGAAGTAAGATTAAAAGGGAGGCAGGCAAAAAGAAAAGATTGCCCATTGTCATTGATCTTTGAAGCATCTATGACTAATTCCAATGCTCGCCAGTTTGACTTAGAGAGATATGTTTTGAATAACTTATTATACTGCTTGCAACAGAGGGAAATCTTAGAAAGAGTCTTTTGGTTACAACGGTCAAAAATCTCCTCCCAACAATTGTCAGGAAGCTCTTTTATGCTCCCCATCCCGCATACTTGTCTCAGTGACAAAACACAAAGCAGCAATAACACATTAAAGATCCTGTTTTTGTTCATAATAACCTCTTCGTTTAAAGCAGGGAAAATTCTAATAGTAAGTATTCTGACAAGAAAAGAGAGAAAAAGCAAAAGTCCTAGTAAATCTGTTTTTTTTCATGGTTTTTTGAGTTGTTTTTGTGTTGGATTGGTTTTTAGAGTACTTGTGATAGGGTATCATGGAAATTGTCTGGTGGTGTCTTCATCTTGTTTGACGTGCAAAAGTTTGGTAGACTGATCGGGCTCAATTCTAGATTCAATTATGCTTAAGAATAAGGGGAATACCGTGAAAGTTTACATGCTACAGGATGTTGAAAAGGTTGGCATGGCTGGGACAATAATCAAAGTGTCTGATGGCTATGCATCGAATTTTTTAATTCCGCGAAAATTGGCTAAAAAAATAGGGGTTAATGAAAAAGAGTTTTTTAATAAGCGAGAGGTTAGCGCAAAACTAGATTCTCAGGCGATTAACAGCAAGGCTGCCATGCTTGCTGAGCGGATTAAGAATCTGCATTTGGTTGTCAAAGAACGAGTTCATGACGACGGGAAGCTTTATGGGGCGGTTGGTGCCGATGAGATAGTTGAGCTTCTTAAGAAAAAAGATGTTTCGATTAATCGAAAACAGGTGGAATTCAAGAAAGCAATTCGATCAGTTGGTGAGCATAAAGTTGTCATCAAGCTCTCTTCAAAATTAAAACCGGAATTACTATTAAAAGTTGCTTCTCTCCAAGAAAAATAACAGGGCACCCAGGTAATCGATGACACAGAAACAGGACATTACTGTTGGAAAAGAAGGTATTTTGGGCAAAAGCCTTCCCGCAAATGTTAACGCCGAAAAAGCGGTTCTGTCTGCCATACTGCTTAATGAACAAAACATCGCTCATGTGAGCGATTTTTTATTGGCACAAGATTTTTATAGCCGACCTCATCAGGTGATTTATCAGGCGCTTGTCGATCTTTCTCAAGTTGGAAAAAAAATAGACCTTGTCGTGCTGCAGGACCATCTTGATGCAAAAAAAGAGCTGGCAAATATTGGTGGACTGATGTATTTGATGGGCCTTCAAGAAGATATCCCTTCTATTGGCTTGGTTGAGCAGCATGCAAAAATCATCAAAGAAAAGTCGATACTACGAAGTTTGATCTACTCATCTGCCCAAATAATCTCAAATTGTTATGAGCATGGCGCTGATGATATCAGTGAGCTCCTTGATTTTGCTGAGAAAAAAATTTTTCAGGTTTCAAGTAAAATATCGACACAGTCGTTTGTTCCTCTCAACACGCTTTTGAAGCAGACCTTTAAGCAACTTGCAGACGTGAAGACGTTGCGGGAGGGGGTAACAGGAGTACCGAGCGGGTTTGCCAAGTTTGACCAGATGACATCTGGTATGCAGCGGGGCGACTTGTTGATTTTGGCCGCTCGACCATCCATGGGTAAAACTGCGCTTGCTCTGAATATGGCTCTTAACGCCTGGCACGCCGGCTTTTCTGTTGGTGTTTTTTCATTGGAAATGTCTGCCGAGCAGCTTGTTCTTCGTATGCTTTCATCCGAATCTCACATCCCGCATCAAAAAATTCGTAACGCCATGATCACCTCAGATGAGTGGATGGAGTTGACGAACACGGCAGCCCGTCTTGCTGAGGCACAGGTCTATATCGATGACTCTGCATCGATGACAATTATGGAGTTGCGTGCCAAGGCCCGTCGCCTGAAAGCAAAGCACGACATAAAGTTATTAGTAATCGATTACTTGCAGTTGCTTAACGGTGGAGGGCGGTTTGAGAATCGAACGCAAGAGATCTCGATGATCTCTCGATCTCTGAAAGCTTTAGCGAAAGAGCTCAATATTCCAGTTTTGGCGTTGTCGCAGCTCTCTCGATCGCTTGAGAGTCGCATGGACAAACGACCAATGTTGTCTGATTTGCGCGAGTCTGGAGCCATCGAGCAGGACGGCGATGTAATTTTCTTTGTCTATCGTGATGTAATTTACAATCCTGATACTGAGCATCCTGACTTAACCGAGATAATTATTGGTAAGCAGCGAAACGGGCCGATTGGTTCATTATATGCCAGGTTTATTGGTGAGGTTGCGCGGTTTGAGGACATTGGAGAGGTTGACTAGGCGCGTGGTGTTTGAGTAAAGGAGAGAAGTATGGCAGCTGAGAAAAAAGCCCCCTTTGTCATATTGGGGGTCGATCCAGGATTCTCTGTGACCGGTTATGCCATTTTGAAACAGGACGAAACGGGAAAAGCGTTTTTACTTGATTATGGTTATCTGAAAATGAGCCCCAAAAACCATCTATCAGAACGTGTTGGAGAATTCTACAATTGTTTCTCTGAAAAAATAAAATTGTACGGGGTAACGCAGGTTTCTCTTGAGACGTCATTTCTTGGCAAAAACCCTCAGACTTTTCTAAAACTAGGGTATCTTCGTGGCGTTTTGTACCTTCTTGCCAACCAAAATAACCTTGGTCTTTTAGAGTTTTCTCCCCGCGAGATAAAGATGTCGGTAGTTGGGTTTGGGGGGGCGACCAAGGACCAGGTGGCAGCTATGGTTTTAAGATTGTTTCCTGGTTTGAACAAAATGGCAAAAATAGCGAAAAACGACGTCACCGACGCTCTGGCAATCTGCGTCTGCGGCTTGTGGCAGAAGCGCCAGGATTTATTGCAAAAAATGCGTTGAAATGGCGCTTTTTATCAATTAGTAGAACCACGCCCGTTTTTTTGCTAAAATTGGTGACTAATTGTATTAAGTCGATTGTATTAAGCTATAGGTAGGTTGTTTTAGAAAAACATTGGTTTACGAAATTTAGTTTGGGAGGTTTATCATGAACAAAAAACTATTTTACTTACTGTCGTTACTGTGTGTTTTGTCGTTGGGACAGGCATGGGGGATGGATGCCACGGGAAAAACCAAAATAAACAATTTGCCAGACGACTGTTTGAAAGAAATCATGAGCTATCTAGAGGGTAATGAGACATTAAAGCATCGAAGAGTTTGTCAGACTTGGAACGATTCTATAAACGAATACCTCGTTGAGTCGGGCCGTCACCCCATAGAACTGGTTTTTGATGCTTCGAAGATCACTGCGGGCCTCCTTGAATCCTTACTATCGTTACTATGTCCTTGTTTCCACGTCCTTTCTTCTGGGAATGCCTCGGGGCTTCCAAAGTTTGGACCAGGAAGAATTCACGTTAAGATTAAAAACCAAAAAAATCTTACAAATAAAGAGTTAAAAACTGTGCTTAAATTATTAGGCGGTTGTACTTCGGTCTTGAATTTTGATGGGTGTACTAAAATAACAAATCTTGGGCTTGGGCACATAGCTAAGCATTGTCCAAACCTGAGGTCCTTGAATCTTGCCCGGTGTAAGAGGATAACAGATGATGGGCTTGAGCACTTAGCTAGGCTGATGGAATTGGAAGAGTTGATTTTTGAAGAGTGCGATAAAATAACAGATCTTGGGCTTAAGCACATAGCCGAAAATTGCAAAAAACTGAAGACTTTGAATCTTAGCATATGCGTTAAAATAACAGATTATGGGGTTTATCACATAGCCGAAAATCTGAAGAAACTAATAGCATTGAATCTTAGCGGGTGTGACATAACAAATAATGGGCTTGAGCGCATAGCTGAAAATTGCCCAAGCCTGAAAATCTTGAGTCTTGGTGCGTGCGATAAAATAACAGACGAGGGATTTAAGCACATAGCCAACTTGAAGAAACTGGAAGAATTGACTCTTGAAGGATGCGATGAAATAACAGATCTGGTGCTTAAGCACATGGCCAAGTATTGCCCAAACCTAAACGTCTTGAATCTCGGTGCGTGTAATAAAATAACAGACGAGGGGCTTAAGCACATAACCAAGCTGAAGAACTTGAGGTCCTTGGATCTCTTCTGGTGTAATAAAATAACAGACGAGGGGCTTGAGTTCATAGCCAAGCTGACGAACCTGACCTCATTGAATCTTTACGGGTGCACCATAACAGACCGGGGGCTTAAGCACATAACCAAGCTGAAGAATCTGGAGAATTGGGTCTTAGGGAGTGCGCAGAATAACAGATCGTGGGCTTCTTAAGCAGATAGCCGAGCAATGTCCAAACCTGAAGTCTTTGAATCTTAGTTGGAGCGAAGGGCGTGTTTAAGCACAACCCCTGGTTCCGATAATGAACATTATGTTAAGATTTTGCGGTTAAATGCAAGAACTGTGGTGGCCCGGGCGTGTAAGAAGATCGCTGTTAGTGTCTTTGTTTTTGCCGTCAATGTCCAACCGTCTTAGGTTTTTCGTCTGAGAAGGAGATGGGGAATACATGGCGTATCTATTTTTCGCAGCAATTAAAAATCACCGCCTGAAGGCTTTCGAACTGGTGTTCATTGTGCTGAAAGCAAGTTCCCAAGCGATAGCAAGCAAAGCGGCGACAAAGTATAAACCGATTTTTTCTTATTCATAACGACCCCCTCTTTTTTCTCAGTTCTTTATTATTTCTAAATTAGGAGTAAGTAGCACTAGAGTTTTTAGGCAACTGTTGGATATCAGATAGCACTGGGAAACATTCAGGACCACGAGTTTTTTTAGTTTGGCAAGAAGTTTTTTTAAGCCCTCATTGGTTATCTGATCGCAGCCGGAAAGGTTCAGGGATTCGAGGTTTGGAAGCCCGTCAGCCATACAATTTAAGCCATCAATGGTTATCGTTTCTTCGGAATATGAAATAAAAACTGGGTATATGCGGTCTTGGCAGTTGGCAAAATACTCCTCCATTAAGCGCTCATTCTCATTGGTTATATTATTATTGATTGGAAGTGTCCCCCTGGAAATATTTAGGTGCTTGAGGTTTGTAATCTTGGAGATATGCTTTAAACCCTTATTGGTTATCTTACGACAAGAGGAAAGATCCAGGGAGAAAATGTTTTTTCCAAGGCCTTCAATAATAGATTTCAATTTCTCGTCTGTAAGATTTATTGAATTTACAATTTCCACTCGAACATTGTCAGGGGCAATCGATGGAAAAACTGTTTTCCCATCGATTTTTTTGGCGTTGAGTTTTAAAGTTCGAGGTCCCCAAAAAGGTTCCATTGAAAAAAATTCAACGGAACCATTCATTTCTTTATTAACTAAAGCAATAGACTTGAATAGGTCGTTCATGGGAAGAAAGCTAAAAATTTCCTTAAAACAATCTTCTGGAAGCTCTGGAAGTTTTTTATTGTTCATCCCCCGGGCCTGTCCCAACGACAGAACACAGAGCAGCGATAGTAAAGAAAATAGTTTTTTGTTCATGATAAGAATCCTCCGTTTAATTGTTTAAAAGATAATCTCGTTTTATCGGTATACCGTGTTCAAAGAATGCTTAGGCGGGGTTGTTTTTTGCGCAGGTTTTATCAGGCTAGACTTGCGCAAAACATTCATATTGTCAAGCTGTGCAGCTTGGCTGTGCAAAAAAAACCACCGTATAGGAATGATCCCACACGGTGGAAAAAGGAGAGTAGTAATGAAGCCTAAGTTAATTTAAGTATCTTTAGAATACTTTACTGAGCAGTAAAATCAAATTTTTCTCAAAAAGCCCGGTTTCTAGCGGAAAAAAGCTTTTTCTTTCTCTTAGAAAATCTTTTGCTGCATCTTATCAAAGAAGCTAAAATTTCAGTATACAGACCATTATAGTTAACTTGTTGAGAATGTCTAGGGCAGCTTTATGACCTGAATCTTGCTTGTTTTATTCGATCTGGTCGGGGTTTCAGGGAGGTGCTTTAAGATAATCGATTTGAGCGGGCAGGTGACGAATACCTGACAAGGGAGTTTCGTCAAGAGCGATAAGCAGTCTGCGAGCCTGCCATTGTCAAAGTCGGTCAGGAAATCGTCGAGAAGGAGACAGATTTGCATGCCCTTGGCCTCAAGTTGTTGAGCAAGGGCAATCTTGATTAGAAAGAGAACTAGCTTCTGTTGGCCGCGAGAGGCGAAGTGGCGGGCCTTTTTCTCTTGAAAGATGATCGAGAAATCATCAAGATGAGCGCCGAACAGGCTTCGCCGCCATCGAAGCTCGTCATCGAGCTTTTTTTCTTTATACACTTGCCAGAATAGGTCGAATGTTTCAGTTGTATTTGAGGGGGGCTTAATTTCTTTGGGGCGATAGCAAAACGCTATTTCAAGATTAAGTGATGGGAAGTGGTTGCGAAGAAGCATGTTAATCTTTTCTTCAAGTTCTTGAAGATATGCAACTCGCTTGTTTTGTATGGAAAGCGACAGCTCCCATAGCTGTTTAGTCCAAATCTCTAAGTGTTTTCCCCTTTGGCTCTGTATGAGCATTTGGTTTCTATGCTCAAGTACTTGTCGGTATTGTCTTAGTGTGGCAAGTTGATCCGGTTCAAATAGAACAAGCATCTGATTTAAAAAATAGCGTCTGTGCTCGGGTGCCCCCTGAACAAGTTGCATATCGTCTTCAGCAAGACTTACAATTCGATAATGGGCAATAAGATCACGATACGACTTTATCGTTTTCTTATTAAACTTTACGAGCTGCTTTTTTTGTCCATTTTCAAATGTAGCGCCGATTTGTACCTGGTTGTGGTCGCCCTGCTTTTCGTCAAAGTGAACCTGAATGAAAAAGTGCTTTTGATCAAATGAGACAAGCTCTTTTGATTGATTGGTTCGAAACGATTTAAGGAAACACCCATAATGAAGTGCTTCCAAAATCGTTGTTTTTCCAGAGCCGTTTCCCCCTTCAATCAAGACGAAAGACTTCTCAAATAAAAAGGTTTTGTCTTGGAAACAGCGATAGTTTTGAATCCTGAGTTTGTTTATAAACACGTGTTTTTAGGTTCCCACTACACATCACTCGATGTTGCTGAAACAGGCATAACCAAATAGATCATGTTGTGGTCGTCTTGTTTCGATTCAAAAATAATAGGCTTCGTTTTGTTTTTAATAAAAAACTGTACGGAGTCTTCAGAAAACGCTTGCAAGCCGCTCAATAGGTATGGCGAATAAAATCTGCTTTCGATTTTTTCACCATCGAATATGCCAAGTTGGATCGACTCTTTTAGTTTTCCGACCTCTTTGTTGTGTAAGGAAATATCGAGTGATCCATTGTTGAATGTAAAGCTTGTTGATAAAAATTGACCTGCTAATAAACAATTGCTTCGCTTGAGTGTTTTTACAAAAGCTCCTTTAGCCACCGTTGCTGGAAAGAACCCTTCTCGCTCCATAACTGGTTTGTATTGTGGAAATGGATCGACAATTAACTTTGTGAAGAAGTTAAAGTGGGCGCCAGAGAATACCAGCTGGCTACTGCATATCCCGAGAAAAAGATTCTCTGTGTCGCCACCCTCTAAGATTTTTTTCAGCTCTAAAACGGCGCGTTTTGGCAGCAACCATTTTTTTCCTTCAGGAAGCGTATACTTTTCAGTGGTGATTTCGGCCAGGCAGTGGCCATCAGTTGCAACCAGCTTCATTGCCTTGTCGTTACATTCGAACAAGACACCGTTAAGAGCATTATTCGAGTGGTTGCTTGGGATAACAAAGCTGACTTTGCCGATCAGCTTCAACAAGAATTCTGAATCTATTTGCATCAAGTTTTCGATGCGTTCTGGGAATGGTGGAAAATCTTCTGCAGATCTAATATTGAGTTGAAGATCGACCCCCCTTGCTTTCAAGCGAAGGTGGCTTTCTGCGAGAATAAACTCGATTTCGCCTTCAATTTCCTTTACGAGTTCAAAAACCCGTTTGCCTGAAATCAAAAATGTTGTCGAGTCTTCCAAGGTGCTTTCGATTGGAACACTCGATTGAAGGCTAATTTCTAGATCAGTCGCTTTTAAAATTAATTCACGGGGCATGACTTGAAAAAGAATTGATTCGGTAACATCGAGTGTTGTTTTTTTACTGCAGATTGGCTGCATCGAAGAGAGCATGCTGACCAGTGATTTCTGATCAACTCTAAACGTTTGTTTCATCATAAAACCCTGTCATTTTGGAGCTATTTTTTTAATGTAAAATATCAGTCGCAATAAGTATAAGATTGTAATAGTAAATTGGCAAAAAAAGTTGCCGCCTCAAAATACCCCTATGCTCGCGGATGTTTTTTGTCATACTCTTTTCTAAGATGGCTATCTTGAAGATGGGTATACACCTGAACGGTTGTAAGCTGCTCATGTCCTAAAAGCACTTGAAGTAGTCGAATGTTTGCGCCCTTTTTTAATAGGTGTGTTGCAAGCGAGTGACGCAAGCTGTGCGGAGATATATTTTTCTTGATTTCAGATTGCGTAATCATTTGTTTGAGCAGGCTCCAGAATTGTTGGCGTGAAATAGCTTTGATCTGTTTTTTGTAACTTACCGGAAAAAGATACTCTTTTTTTCCAAGAGCTATCTTTTTTGGCAGCAGTTTTTCGTAGACGGTGTCAATATAAAATCGAAGTAAAACAAGAACATTTTGTGGAAGCGGAACCATCCTCTCTTTGCTTCCCTTGCCCATAATACTTACAAACCCCGTATCAAAGTGAATTTGTTCAAGCTTTGTAGAAACAAGTTCTGTTACCCGCATTCCGGATGCATAGATTAAAGAAAGCATTACTTTGTTGCGTATGCCACGATAAGAATTATCTTTGTTAGCCGCGTCGAATAGCAGCTGGAGCTCTTGTTCGGTAAGATAGACAGGTAATTTTTTTTCGGTTTTTGGAAAGACAAGCGATGTAGCTTTGTTTTCAAATTCAAATCGGTCATGAAGAAACGAAAAGAACAATTTTAATGATGATATTTTTCGCGAGATGGTTTTGGCGGTCGCCCCGCTTGTTTTTAAAATGCGCAAAAACCTTTTTAATTGGGGCTTGGCGCACCTCTTTAACGACAGCCTGTTTGCTCGCAAAAAATCCATGAATTGTTTTATGTCTCGTTGGTATGCGACGAAAGTGTTTTGAGCGACCCGCTTTTCGGCTAGTAAAAACATTTCAAAGTGAGTCAAATAATTTACATTATTTTTCATCAGTAAGCTTTCGCTATGATCACATCAGCAATACTTGGCTTGTTACACGAAAAGCAGTTCGTATGTTCTTTGCTTTCTATGAGACATCTAATCGTTCTCTTATCTTCTTTCAGTGTCGCTTCGCACGCCGCGCTGCCGCACCAACCATTTTTTTCAAGAAGTTTCTCGGACCGTACTTTTGCCGTTTCAAGCAGCTTGCGTTGAATCGTATCAAGCATATCGGGTAGTGCTTTCTCAAGCTGGTCAATTGATACAAAAGATTTTTTCTTGGCTTTATCTTTTTCTACTCTGCTAACTAATACGACTTGGTTTTTTGCGACGTCTTTAGGGCCAATCTCAATTCTTATAGGAACCCCTCTTAACTCCCAGTGGAAAAATTTTGCTCCAGGAGTTTTTGTTTCGTCATTATCGATAGCAATTCGAATCGAAAGTTTTTCAAAAAGATCTTCGAGCTTCTCGGCCATCTCGAGCACTGTTTTTTTATCATCTTCATTTCTATAAATAGGAATAATAATTGCCTGTACAGGTGCAATCTTCGGAGGCAGAATAAGCCCGTTTTCATCGCCATGGCTCATGATAAGACCACCTATCATTCGTGTTGAGACCCCCCAGCTTGAGCAGTATGGTACCTTCATGGTTCCATCTTTATCTTGAAACGATATCTCGAACGATTCTGGAAAACTATGGGCAAGCAGGTGAGTTGTCCCCATTTGAAGGCCCTTACCGTCTGGCATGATCGCCTCGATGCAGTAGGTTTCGTCAGCACCGGCGAATCGCTCGCTTTCAGATTTGATGCCGCTGAAGACGGGGATCGCTAAATAATTTTCGACAAAATCTTTGTACATTTCTCGAGCATCAAGTGCCATTTGCATCGCTTCTTCGCGAGAGGCATGAACGGTGTGCCCTTCTTGCCACAAGAATTCAGTTGTTCGTAAGAATGCACGCGGCCGCATTTCCCAGCGCACGACGTTTGCCCACTGGTTAATTTTAAGTGGCAGATCCCTCCAGGAATGGATCCATCGAGAGAACATAGAGTAGATTATAGTTTCTGATGTTGGCCGAATAACAAACGGTTCTTCCAGCTTTTTCCCGCCGGCGTGGGTGACGACAGCAACCTCTGGTGCAAACCCTTCAACATGCTCGGCTTCTTTTTTTAAGAAAGATTCTGGGATTAAGAGTGGGAAGTAGGCGTTTTGTGCGCCGAGAACTTTGATTTTTTTATCGAGAATTTTTTGGATGTTTTCCCAGATTGCGTATCCGTATGGTCGAATGACCATGCTGCCGCGCGTTGGGCTTGAGTCGACCAGCTCTGCTTGGAAGATAATGTCTTGGTACCAGCCTGGGAAGTCTGTCTTAATATCTGTTAATTTTTTCATGATAATCGCCCTAGAGGGATAGAGTGTTACTATTTGTTACTACAAATTAGTATAGGTGAATGTGCGATTTTTTGAAAATTAAATCGTCTGGTCAATCTGTTGATGAACGAACAGATGATGGAGCCAATGTATTACGCGTGAAAAGCGATTGTCGATGGCGTCATGTGAGTCTATAACTGTTATGAGCACGTTGCTATGCATGGGCTGTCCGGTGGTCCATTCAATTTTTGCAGCGATGGTGTGGTAGGCGGCACACGGGTGGGCTAAGCGGCTGTTTTTTAAACCGTCCCAAGAAAACTGTATCCCATTAAGTCTTGCGTTCGGTTTTTGTCCGGTGAAGATATAAGCGTACTGAGGGTCGCCCGTTTTTCGAAAGCGACGAATATTGGCGTTGATTTGCTGCTGCGAGACGTTGTAAGTGTGGTTTTGTTTTATTGGTAGCATGCCACCTAGGCTGTCAATAAGATTATTAGGGTTGTAGGTAAGAACGCTGATATTATTTTGTATCAAATCGTTACCATTAATTTGACAGAGTTCGGGAACTGCTTTGAGTATAAGAAGTTGGATTTCTATATTGTCCAGCCAAGTTTTTTTTGTGGCTGAAGCGATCCATGTTTGGTGTAGCAAATTAAATTCGTTTCTATTAAGCAACGCCTGTTGCAACTCCGCCTGCTTTGCGCCATGATTCTGGTGTAGACAGATGATGTTAAAAAGCGTGTAGTATGGGCATGGTCCAGGGACACGTTGGTTGAGCGAGGGACGAGCGCAGACGGTGTAATCGTCAGGGGAGTTGGCGTTGACCCGATAGTTTTCTTGGATAGCGCGTACGTAAGAAGAACCATCTTCTTGGTGTTGCTTTACAAATCTTTCCGTTATTGGTCCTTGCCCAAATTCTCTATCTTCAGAATTGAAAATCAAACCGTCTTGGATAAATAGAGTGCCTATGTTTTTGTGTTTTGGTTTTTTCTTGGGACTATTAAAGGTTTGATTTGGAGGATTGTATTTGTGGTCGCTAGATTTGTTGTTGTGGTTTTCTTCTTTCGAGGACCCAATTAGGGCCGCTGCGCCTCCGATCCCAGCCACAGACAAAAACTTTTTAAGATGACCTGCACCCTTCCAGAGCGTAATGCCTGTCCCTGTTGCCGTTGGTAGTAACCACCACCAGTTTCGTCTGCAAAATTCTATGGGTTGAAACAGAAGTGAGTCGATTGTTTTTTCAGTATCTGTTCCTATATAGAGCGAGAAGCATGGGAGAACGTACTTGCTGCACAATGCGACAAAATATTTTAGTTGTTGTTGGTTGCCAGCGGGAATTGTGTTGCTTTTGATTATACTTTGTCCCAATTCGGAAATCGAGTTTTTGAGTCGGCGTGCGTGTCGTGGCCGGAGGTCTTTTGGATCGGTTGTTGCTTTATCGATCGCTGCGATAGTTATGCATAGATCGAGAAGCGATCTGTTAACGATTTTGTAGGGTTCGAACTCTTTCAAGAGAAACTTTTTTGCTAGCGGCACGAACAGCGTCTTTGTTTCGTTGATATCTTTCTTGACCAGAGCCGCAAAGCTTTCTGTAAACTTTTCCTCGGTTGCTTGCCACATGGTATCAAGAATACGATTGAATGCTGCGGGCAACTCAACTCTATCGTTTGTATGGCATATTACGGGCGAAAGTATGAAAGCGAGAATGATTGGTAAGATTTTGTTGAGCTGAAACATTGTTCCCTATTTTGTTTACATTCCAGGAAGGTCTTGGTTGTTGCGATCGGTTCGAAATAGTCGATATACTCGATTGATAATACTTCGTTTTCTATAATCACTTCCGATAGAGTCTGTTATCTGTATTGAGTCTGTTTGATTATCAGAGTTGTGTTTGATTACCATGGCAAACCAGTGTGCTCCGTGTGCGTATCCGTTTCTCATATATCCATCGTTGACTACGATAACTTGTCTTCCGTGTCGTACTGGATCTTGACGAAACTGACGGATGTTATGGAGTACGTGATTATTATCTCCTGCAAGTAAGATATCTCTGTTTTCTGCGGGATTCCTGCTGAAGATTGCTTCTAGACCGTTAAGATCGAAAATTATTGAGATATTGTCGTTGAGGTAGTTATATATGGGATTCTCACCATCTTGATTTAATAGTTGTTGTTGGTTTCTTCGTACTGGGACAAAATACTCAGAGCCTTGAATTATTGTTTCCATTTGATCAACGCCAATAAATGTAGTGGCCCCCCTTGCTTGTGCTAATGCATTTTGTTGTCTGAGCAATGTTTTCCACTCCAGCAAGCGTTCATTGAATGTTGTTCGATTAACCAGTCCAGCATAGTTTTCTGTAGCTAGACAGACAGCGTTATAAAGTGAATGGAATCCGCAGTCCAGTCCAGATTGGCGTAGGGCCGGTATTTGTGTTATGACGCGCCTCAGATAGTTTCTCTGGAAGTTATGAGAAGCGATTTTTACTTGTTTTGGGTCGCCAATAACGCTTCCATTGCTATCTCTTTCAAATTGTTGCTCATATTGTTCGTATTCAGCGCCGTGGGTTTCAGCGGCTTTTTCTAGACCAACCGGGAAACCGACGGGGATATAGCCGTCCATCTTGATATATCCGTCAGAAAATTTTGTAGCAAGAACGCTTCCCGCAACTACAGAAACAAGTCTTTTGTACCAAGAGCATTCTGGCTGTACGTTTGCGTTTAAGTCCCAATCTCTAGGATCTTGTTTTTGATTTTTAGCGAAAGAGGATGCGTCCCAGACCAGCTTTGCGCCTGCAGCCGTTGCAGGGATTGCCCACCACCAGTTTCTGGTTAAAAATTCATAGGGGCGATGCACTAAAAGGTCTTGTGCTTGTTCAAAGCCTGTTCCAATATACCTTGAGCATGGTTGCAGCACATAAAAGACCATTGTTTTGGCAAAGTTTATGATTGTGTTAATAAGGTTGAGATCTGCTTGATTTAGACGTTTGTTTCTAAGAGCAGTTGCGGCTTTGCCTAGTTGTGATATGCAGTTTGCGAGCCAACGAATATGACGGGGCCGCATATTTGACGCTTTGTAGGGTGTTTTGTCTATTTTTACAATGGTTGTGCAGAGGTTCTCAAAGTTTGCATGAATTTTTTTTTGGTTAGCAAGAGCTCCCGTTGACAGGCTTTGTTCTATTTTTTCAAAATGGTTACTGGCGGTTGATATGCTCTGATAGAACATTGCAAGGGAATTATATGAGCCACTTTCTTTTTTGAGCGCCTGTTTTTCGACAGCTGTTTTAAGGTCCTCTAGGACTGTTTCGAATTGCTCGCTAATGGTGCGATGACTATAGCCTTGGTCTGCATGGAGTGATTGCGTAAATCGGCCTCCCATAACCAACAGGATAGCGAATAGAATATTTTTTCTTCTTACTATGTTTAGCATGGGAGGTCCTTTTTTTATAGTAATTATCAAGTCGTTCGCAGCCGTTAATTTAGCATGTTTAAACGAGCCTTGCAAAAGGGTTCTACGGCAGGTCGACGGTAACAAATAGGTGGTATAATTGCTCAAGAATTGGATGGTTCATACGGTCTCCTGAGAGCGAATCGACAACCGTCATTTGCACTCTATTATCCTTATCATACTCGAATTTGACAGCCATCCAATGCCAGCTGCTTCCGTGGTGGGAGTAAACGTCGCCTGAGGCGGTATTCAGTATGATGACCTGAGGTTTTTGCTTTGTTCGAAATCGTTTAATATTCCTGACCGTATGGCGATCGACGCCTCCGATTGCGCCCTCTTTGATCATCATCCGTATACCCTCAACGTAGTCGATAATCGAAACGTTTTCTTCAAGATAGACAGATTTCATGCCCTCTTCACGATTATAGCCGCGTAGCGCAGGCACATGGTTCTTAATAACAATCTCTTCTATTTCTCCTGAATCTACATTTGTGTTGCCGCCTTGGTACTTACTGTTTCGTGCTTTTCCCACCGCTTTCTTCCAGACCGCGCTTTCTTCTTTGAATTTTTTATAATCAAGAAGATCATGAAAATTATTTTGTTTGAGACACCGTGCGTTGTATGTAGCATGATAGCCGCAATCAGCGGAGTACTGAGGGATACAGTGATACTGCTTTATTGTTCGCCCACCGACAACTACCCGTTTGTGGATAGGGGCTATAATTTTTTTGTTGGTCCTCCAACGCATAATTCCCCATATAGTGGGAATCGCGATCAAAGATAAGCACGCAGGTATACTTATTTTCTTGTGGCAGCAAAGCCAGTCCCAACAGGAATTTTTGGATTCAAGTCCGCTTAGCGACATCAAAAGCAAGAGAGATAAGAAAAATACTCGTCGATTTACGTTCACGATTCGGCCTCCATGTATAGTCGTAGACTGCGACAAAACTGCAGGAAAAAACTATATCATAAAGAGCGACTAGCCACAAAGGCCGCTCTTAAGCGTGTATTTAAGCATTTCAAATAGAAAAGGCCCCTCGTTTTCGAGGGGCCTTTTGGGGAAAATCCCAGTTTTTTTCTTAGAATCGATAGTCAAGAGAGAGCGTGCCTCTCCATACTGGATCGTGTCCAAGACCGAAGTTGCCGACATATGCCTGTGGGCCGTCTTTTGTTCGCTCGTTAGGTTGACCATCAAGGTCTTTGTAGAGTTGGCCAGGGATGAAGCAGCCGAGTTGCATTAGGAAGAGGCAGTTATCTACTGGTCGATACTGTACTTCGAAGTTTAACTCTGTTCCGAGCATTTTGCTTGCATCATCACAGGTCTTCCAGCCTTTGTCATGGCCGTCTTTGTACCAGACGCCGGTGGACTCATTCTTTGCCCATGAAACTGTCCCCTCAAAACCTGATGGCAATGGTTGTTCTTTATACCATTTCTTGAGGGTTGTTGTTTCCCAGAACCAAAGCAAGTTGGATTGCAAGAGAAGCTTTTGCTTGTCTTCAAATGGTCGCCATTCTGTGCCAAGTCCTAAGAAGGCCAAGTTACTCATATCTTCGACGTTGTTGAATGCATATTGGTGATGATAACTAATGTCGATTGGTCGAGAAAGTTTTTTGGCTTCAAGAACGATCTGTGATTTAACATACTTTCCACTATAGTTGTAGTCACCATATGGCAAGAATGCTTTATATCGCTTGTTCATCTCATCGTTGAATGGATATTTATCACCAGAAGCGTATGTTCCGGTTGCAGCGATCACGACAGGAACTGTTTCGAATTCCCATTTCATGTCAACCGCACCCATGAAGCCGCGATAGTCGAGGCGATATTCGCCACGGAACCGAGCGTTACCAGTAACGTTGGAGTTGAAGTTGTCGGCGATTGGTGAACCGTTATTGAGAAGCTGGTCTCCGTTTTTGGTTACTGCAGGGATCCATTGACCGGTGTCAGTATCTCGGCCGCCAACATTCTCAAATCTGTAGGTAATGTGTGTCGAGTTTCGAGGGAGCAAAGTCGAGCGCCAGTCGCTTTCAGCGATTGCACTTCCGGAACCGAATACGTGTGTGCTTCGCAGCGTCTGTGTTCCATCTGGATCCGTCATTACAGTTGCTTGATTTCGGTCAATTGGATACACATTTTGGTGTCCGTACTGTCCTGCAACTTCAACGTTCATCGAGAACTGGCCTTTTTTATAGTTGGCCATCATACCGACGGTACCAAAGCGTGCTGAAGAGTCGCCTTCAAATTCAATTGTGAGTTCTGATGCATCAACATACATGCCGTATGGTTGCAAATGTAATTGTCCCCATTTTTTATTGTGTCTGAAATCCATGCTGGCGGTCCACAGTTCACGGTCCTTGGCGATGCCGCGGAATTTTCTGCGTTCGTCAGTTCTTCTTTCATGGATGGTTTCCCATGTCCACTCTCGACGAAGGCTGTTTTCTTGTCTCTTGGAATAGTAAAGATCATAAGAGATGTCTTTGTTGATGTTTCCATGAACTAAGATGCCGGGATGGTTGGTACGAGTGTCATCGTAACCGTATGAGGCCCACCCTAGATAAGGGATGTGCATTGGATAGTCGCCGAGAGAGATTCCTCGACCGAGTTGGTAAGGGAAGTAACCAACTTTTAATGAGATTGGGTGATTTTGGTAAGAGAACCAGTTGTCATAAGCATCGAAAAACGTGCCGAAGTGAAGGTTGATCCATGCTTCTTCTACATAGGTGAGAAGATTAAGCGTGTTAACTGAACGATCGTATTTTACGTTGCTTGTTGGGTTTAGTTTTTTTGCGTTGACGAATGGCGTGTAATAACCTTCTTGCTTCCAGTATCCGTAGTTGGTTAAGCGCAACATTGCGTCGGCGGCACTTCGACCGTATTTTTGTTTGCCGTATGAGGCTATCAAATCAATAGATGCTTTTGTTCTGAATGCGCTTAATTGATCATCGTTGCTTGCGCGCAGTGTGTAGATTTTGTCGTAACCAACCCAGTCTTGTCTTACTCGTCCTTTTAAAGTTACATCAACATCTTTTTGTGTGACGCCTAAAGTTCCTTTTTCAATGTCTTCAGCTCTGAATTCTGTTTTTTTTAGCTCTGGTAAATTTGCGGGGCCAACTTTTTTGTAGTTAGCGTTGCCTGCAGATAAAAGACCTACTCCCGAAAATGCTACTACTCCAACTAGCAGCTTAAGAAAGGCTACCTTTCTCATATCCATCTCCTCTATTGTTAAACGACTACGACACCCTTTCACAAACATATTCCAATTGAATCATATATTATGTATTTTTTCAAGCCATATAAATTCTCTCCTTCTTGTCATTGTCTTATTTCTCCTGTTGTTTGTAGAATCTTTTTTAGTTGTTACTTTTTTAAATTTCATTCTGATATCACGAGTATAAAGTGTTACGCTTTGATCCTCAAGTTTTGATACTGCTTTAATAGAAACACATGCCCCCAATACATCATGATTCAATAAAAAAAGTCAATAGATAACTAATTAGAATTTGTGAAATAAGCGAGTAAATAGAAGCATGAAGCGAGGGTTTATTTGGGGGAGTAAGAGCGGCTCACCTCAATATAAAAAATTCGTTTACCTACCAAACAACACTGCCAACTTTTGCCAACCCACCACCTACAATAATATTACTTAAACCACCAATCAAAATCGTACCAGGGTTACCCTCAAGAATTCCAAGCTTATCTGTTATAAGAACTCCTGTCTGAAGTATCAGGCTCTGAGTTGCAAGCACTCTTGCATTATTAAGATGTATCGTCGACGTGCCGTCGGTCATAACAAAAAGATTGCTTTGGTTTGTGTCGTATTCAAGAGTTGTGTTTGGCATAAGTTTTAGTGTCGCGTTCGACGCAATAGTCATTGGTCGCGTAATATCTTCAAGTTTGAAAGCGGTCCCGGCACCATCGATTACGCAGTTGCCGTAAATTTTTATTTCACCTTTGGTGAACGTGTAGTTAGCATCTTGGTTCCAGTTAACGTTCTTGAGTTCAAGTATCGAGTCGTCATCTATACAAC
>JAHIUU010000023.1 GCA_018817025.1 Candidatus Babelota bacterium
AAAAAACTCTTAAAGAAGTTCAGGATGAATTAAACGATCGTCCAAGAAAAACTTTGGGGTGGCGTACGCCTCATGAAAAATTCGCGGAAGTGTTGCACTAGTAATTTGAATCTACCGTCCTGTTATTTAACGAGGTTTGCTATTGCTATTTAAAGCCTTAAATGACAATAAGAGGTTTTCTTGTTATCATTTTGAAGGACTTGCCATGTTTGTTGATTTAAATAGCAATAAAAAATTACTTATTGACACTTGAGATGCTAAATGATAATATATGACCATGTTAAGGCTTGAATATTGATAAGGCAGATTTCTTAAGTATAATTTGAGGTGGTATATGTTTAAGGCAGGAACTTACAAACAACAATATGAATATAAAAGTTTTTCACCTTCATTGGTCAACACTGATTATCATTGGGAAGATAGGCAAATTGTTGTTTTATTAGAAAACGCTATGCGGTATCTGGGGGAACTCAATGCTTACTCAACTTTAGTTCCGGACGTGGATTTCTTTATCAAAATGCATGTGGCAAAAGAAGCTACAACGTCCAGTCGTATTGAAGGGACTAGAACAAATATTGACGAAGTTGTTTTGCCTGAGAACGAAATCAGTCCTGAGAAACGAGATGACTGGGCAGAGGTTCAAAATTATATCAAGGCAATGAATTTCGCTATAGAAGAGCTTGATAATTTGCCTTTATCGATGAGGCTACTCAAAGAGACGCATAAGAGACTTCTCTCAGGGGTAAGAGGGCATCATAAACTTCCGGGAGAAGTAAGGAGAAGTCAAAACTGGATCGGTGGCTCCAGTTTAAAAGACGCTTTTTTTGTTCCGCCACATCATGAAGATTTACCGGATTTATTAACAGACCTTGAAAAGTTTTGGCACAATAAGGAAATCGATCTTCCCCATTTAATTCGGGTTGCGATCAGCCATTATCAATTTGAAACGATTCATCCTTTTCTGGATGGTAACGGCAGGACAGGACGGCTTCTTATAACTTTGCAGTTGGTGGATATGGATATATTGAACAAACCTTGTCTTTATCTTTCAGATTTTTTTGAAAGGAATAAAGGATCGTATTATGATTCGCTGAGTGTCGTAAGGGCTTCAAATGATCTTGACCAGTGGGTAAAGTTTTTTCTTTCGGGAGTCATTGATACAGCTAAGAATGGAAAGGAAACTTTAGAGGCTATTATTAGACTCAGAAAACAATATGATGACAAAATTATAACTATGGGAAGAAAAGCGAAACCAGCTCAAAAATTATTATTGTTTCTTTTTTCCCATCCAATTGTTTCGATCGGGCAGGCGTCAGACCATTTAGGAGTAGGATTTGCCGCGGCGGGACGCTTGATAGCTGACTTTCAAAAAGTGGGATTTTTAAAAGAAGTGACTGGATTCTCAAGGAATAGATTATTTTCTCTGTCCGAATATTTAGCTTTGTTTAAATAGATTTGATGAACCTGAAGGAAATGGCAGAAAAGAGAAGGGTTGAAGGGGTCAGAAGTCAGAGAAACGAAGGACGTGCGCCGAGGACGTAATGTCCGAGGTGTGTCGAAACCTCCGCGTTTCGACGATTGCAAAACGTCCCCGTTTTGACGATGCGGTTCGTGAACCGCCCGATTAAGACTTATCGACAGGGACAGGCCAGAGATCAAATCTGGGACAAGCTGGGGATCGCGATTTGCCCCGTCCCCTGAACCTGAAAATACTACTGAATACGAGGAAGGTGCAAAATGTATTATTCCGAAAACGATGATACAAAAGTCATGGGTGTTGCTTGGTATAGTAGAGACCAATGGAAACATTTATGTGATATTGCGGAAGACAGAGATCAGCTTGAGGAAGCATATAAAGAATGGGAGGATAAGGCAGAAAAGAGTGTTAGAGTATTTAAGGAAAAAGGTATTCATGCGGAAAAGGTATATGTCGATATTAATGAACTTGTAGATTGGTGTGTTGAGAATAAATATCCTGTTAATAGTGAATCACGGTCAACTTTTGTGGCATATAAAATAAGAGATAAATATACGAAAGGGCAGAAAAATAATAAATCCGGAGAAGAAATACATGGATTTTTTGATGACGCGGGGAATCCGGTGAATGACGACCTTATATCTAAGCCGAGTTTATGTGTTACATGTAAACATGATGGCGATCAAAAGCAAGAGAAATTTTGTATATTAAACCGCATGGATCAACAAGAAGCTGATGTTTTTAGGTGTGATTCGTATGAGAAAAATTGATAAGAAATACCACAATCCGCTCCATGTAACGTGCTATAGATAAACGTTTCATAAAACAAATACGGGTGCTACCCAGAATTAAGTTGTAAAAGTGTGATCTCAAACAGCGGCTGGGATATAGATCAAGGGCGGTTGTCAAAACAGAAATGAGGATATGAGCAAACGTTTAGAAAACATATTGGAGAAAATAAAAGAGCAGGAAAAAGAAACGCCTTACAATTATTGTGACAGATGGTGTGAGCGGTGCGTACATGAGAAACAGATCCGGTGCAGGTTATACGGGGATGAAATGGAACAAAAACTGAATTGTATTGCTAATGGGCGAGACGAGAATGATGTTGAGATTACCGGAGAAGTGATCCAAAGACAGTGGGAAGAAGCTTTTGAAGGGCTTGATGAAAAGATGCAAGAATTCGGCATTGAGGCGGATGAAATTAGCGAATATGGAGAGGATGATCTTGAG
>JAHIUU010000026.1 GCA_018817025.1 Candidatus Babelota bacterium
AACGGGTTTCATTGCTGTCGCGATTGTGTCTGGCAGGACGGCAAGCGGCTACTGATATGCGCGGAGTGCCACGATCGTGAGGTAGCAGCGGCACGTGATTTCGTGTCAGAGAATGAGCCGAGTGAGCCTGCCGCTGTCGTTACCCTCCCCCCCTACCTCGACAGGGAGGAACTGGGGCGGGTGCTACGCGTCGAGCAGGAGCCGGGGCCCTGCCTATCGTGGGAGCACCTCACGCCCCCACTGCAGCGGTCCTACCGGCGCTGTGCCCAAGCCGTCGCCGCCCACGTGCTGGAGCGGCAGCGGGAGCAAGAGCCGGCGTGTTTTAGGGAGTGGCGAAGCTTCTGCCGCGCGACCCACGAAAAGATAGCCATTGCAATTCGTCTACGTGCTTTGGGTGTCAACACAGCTGTCCCAATTGCTTGCCTTGAAGCCCTGGCCACCGGCCACACCCCAGCCTTCGCCATGTCCGGGGACGCTGCGGAGGCGGCGAAAGCATTGCATCGCTGGGCGGGAGAGGAAATCGAGTGCTTGCGGCTTGATGACACCGAAGAGCCAGATTGCATACAAGCATGGCGCGACTATCCTGAGCGTGTACAGGGGGACATCATCTCCGGTATGCGGGGAGACGGTGGAGGTTGGGCTGTAGCTGCTGACTGCCTCCAAGTCCTAGCCGACGGCCACACCCCAGCCTTCGCCATGTCCGGGGACGCTGCGGAGGCGGCGAAAGCATTGCATCGCTGGGCTGGAGAGGAAATCGAGTTCTTGCGGCTTGACACTGAAGAGCCAGACGACAGGCTGCAGGGTGCGATAGATGCCGTAGCCACGCTGCATGATGTCCCAGTCTTCGCCGTCGCCCCGATTGTGGAGGTGCTGCGGGATACGAAAGCGACTACTGGCTTGGCTGGCTATGAAAGGCTGCCCGCCGCGTTGCGCAAGCTGGTGGATGGCGGCTGAAAAAAGGGGGCTATTGTGATCACATCGTGCAATTGGGATCGCATCTACGAAGAGCGCGAGCGCTGGCGTGCCATCGGCACATGTACTGAGCCCGCAGATCGACCCACGGCTGAGAGGGTTGTGAAGGGATTCTATCAGCGGCTCGGAAGAGAAGAGCCACAGGTGATCTGGCTCGACGGCCCGGCGAGCGCGGTGATGCTCACGCCGTTATTGATTGCAGCTAAGCAGCTGTACTCGCAGCTTGGCGAGCAGCTGTACTCGCAGATGTACTCGCAGCTGTCCTCGCAGCTGTCCTCGCAGCTGTCCTCGCAGCTGTCCTCGCAGCTGTACTCGCAGCTGTCCTCGCAGCTGTACTCGCAGCTGGACGAGCAGCTGTCCTCGCTGCTCCGCTCGCAGCTCAACGAGCAGCTGTCCTCGCAGCTCGACGGGCAGCTGTACTCGCAGCTGTCCTCGCTGCTCCGCTCGCAGCTCAACGAGCAGCTGTCCTCGCAGCTGTCCTCGCAGCTGTACTCGCAGCTGGACGAGCAGCTGTCCTCGCTGCTCCGCTCGCAGCTGTACTCGCAGCTGTCCTCGCAGCTGTACTCGCAGCTGGACGAGCAGCTGTCCTCGCAGCTTGGTGAGCCACAAAAGAAAGTCTGGGCCTGTCGTTACTGGGGGGCAGAATATTGCTGGTGGATCGCCTACCACGTAGTGGCTCGGGACATCGTGGGAGCGACGTACATGCCAGAGCAGTCTACACTGCTCGATGAATGGGCCGCTCTCGCCCAGAGCTGTGGCTGGTGGTTCCCGCTCGAGGGTGTCGCAGTTTTGACGGAGCGCCATCGGCAGCTGCATTTCGATGAGTTGCATCGGTTGCATTGCTCGTCTGGCCCAGCCATCGAATGCCGCGATAGCTATCGTGTCTATGCATGGCATGGGATTAGGGTACCGGCTGAATGGATCGAGCATCCAGAGAAGCTGACGGCCAAGGAAGCGCTCAGCGCCGAGAACCTGGAGCGACGACGGGCCGCTTGTGAGATCATAGGATGGCATCGCATCCTCGAAGAGGTGGGAGCTATCGTGATAGACGAGCACCAGAGCCCCTACATGGGAGCGCTGCTCGATGCGCCCAAGCTCGATGCGCCGGACACGCGGTACCTGCGAGTCAAGTGCGGTACAGGCCGCACATTCGTGCTCCGCGTGCCAGCCACGTGCAGCACCGTTCTAGATGCTCAGGCATGGTGCTACGATTGCCCGTCTGAACAGATTGAAGCAAGTGAGGGAAGAACATGAAAGTCGAAAACATCGCATTCCAGGGCGACCTAATGGTCCGCCGAGTAGACCGCATTCCTGCCGAGGCCAAGCCCGTCGTGGCCGTTGCCGGGCGCTACATCGTGGCCCACAGCGAGACCGGCCACCACCACACGGTGACGGCCACTGGCTGCGAGATGCACGAGGCAAGCGAGTTCCTGGCCTACCTCGCGCTGGCAACTCCGGCGACCATCGTCCACGAGCGGAGCTTCGATACTCACGAGCCGCTCTACCTCGACGAGGGGATCTGGGAGATCAGGCGCCAGCGCGAGTGGACGCCCGAGGGTGAGCGTAGGGCTGCGGATTAGGCGGCCGATGAGAGTAGAGGGTGGCAATGTATGACTTGGTAACGCGGGCACGGGAGCTGCTGGCTATGTGGCGCATGTCGACAGTGGAGCGAGTCGAGCACCTGGCGCAGCTATTCTATGTCGAGACTGGCTACCTTGCGCCTGGCAAGGATGAGGCATCTGCCGTAAATAGCGGCGTGTCTCACGAGGACAGGCGCAAGGCGTGGGATGACTGGACGCAGCAGCGCTTTGAGCAGCAGCAAGAACTGCTCACCGACCTAGCCGACGCCCTAGAGCGTGAGCAGGCTGAGGTGGAGCGGTTGCGGGTAGACAAGCAGAACCTACAAAGTGCGCTAATCTACGCGGGCCATGAGGACGACTGCCCTGTGGTCCACGCTGCCAGCATGGATTGTGTGCCCATCGGGAACTGCGCTGACTACCGCGAGCGCGCGAACCAAGCCGAGCGAGACGCTGTGGCGTTGGCCGATGCGTTGAACCACGTTGCGACCGAGGCGCCTGAATATGGCTACGTGCTACTGGACGACTGGCTACCACGCGACTGCTACAAGCGCATCGCCACCTACAGGAGCCGCCACTGAGCCATGCCAACAGTTGGCCAACTACGCCTGCTCGTCGAGTCCGGACAGGCCGAGACCGTCCAGTATCCCGACTGGTACCGCCCGTCGAAGTGCCGCGAGCGGGCCAACCAGTGCGTGCTGCAGGGGAGGCATCCGTTTGGATTTGCGCTCGGGCCAGAGGCAGAGACGTGTCGGACGTGCAAGCACCGATACAAGACCTGGAGTCGTAGCTGTCGCGGGTGGAACAAGTGTCATCAGATTCAGGCCACCGCCGGCCCTGCGACAGACGTGGTGCTCAAGTGGCGAGCCTGTGAGAGGTGGGAGGCGAGAGATGAAGAAGCGTGATCTAACATCTGTACTCGGCGACATGTTGGGCGTTATTCCAGAGGAAGAGAAAGCCCTCAGGGCAAAGCTGGACAACATCCGAGAAAGCTCCCACTACACGCCGCCACGGAGACTTCATGACCAAAAAGCAAATCGCCAAGTGGGCCAACCGCGAGCTTTCCAACGACACACCCAACCGAGGCGTCTGGACCAACATCCGCCGACTGGGGCATCGCTGGGAGGTCACCATCAGCTACCCCACCGGCTCCGGCCTGAGGATGCTGCAGACACAGGGACGCACGCTAGCGAGCGCGCATGAGAAGCTGAGGAGGATGGTATGAACTGAAAACTCATCGGCGCTTGCATGGGGTTCGTGGTGGCCGTGTCGCTCATCGTCTGGGGCATCAACAGGATGCCGCGGCGCACACCCCAACCATGCAACCTCACCACCTGCCTCTGCTACTGCGAGTGTCCCCCGCGGGACTACGACGTACTCGACGACTCACTGGAGAATCCATGAAAAAAGCAATAGCCGACACCATCCGCAAACAGATCATGGCCATGACCGATGACGAGCTCATCGCCTTCGCCCTGGACAAGCCAGCTGCCAAGCCCAAGCTCCGCAGCAAGCCCGCTGCCACCCAGGCGGCCGAGCCCGACGACGACGAGGAGCAGCAACGTGTCTGGACGACCCTCAACAAGGAGCAGCGCGGCCTGTCGAGCGGGGAGCTCGCGCTGATGTGCGTCATCTCGCAGCCGCGGCTCCGCACGGTGCTCAAGCGGCTCGTTGCCGCCGGTCAAGCCTTCGTGCATGGTGAGCGCAAGTTCGCCCGGTACGCCGTGAGCGCAGAGATGGCTGAGCACGCGTCGCTGCTGGCGCAGGGGAAGCAGCCAGGAGAGGGGTCATGAAGAAGAAATACACCATCAAGCAGATCATCCCGGCTACCGGTTGGGTGGCCATCATATCGCTCAAGGGAAAGCGCAACTTTCGTCCTCTTGCCGCATGGGCGCTCTGTGCTGACGGGAAGGTGCGCGGTCTCCTCGATTTGTCCAACCATGAATCACTATTCTTTCCAGAGAAGGACTTCGGGAACGACTTCTTGGGGTACGAGGCAGCGAGCCCATCAGGAGTAGCAACATGGACGATCGCCAAGCAGACCGCCTCCTAGTCGCCCTGAACCGCATCGCGGAGTCCATTGACAGGCAGACCGAGGTGACCAAGGCCGCGACAGAGTGGGGCAAAGCTACGCAGCTGGAGCTCAAGGACACCGTAGAGAAGCAGCTGAAGGCTGTGGTGGAGGAGATTACCGAATGATCATCGCTCAAGGAACCACAGCCCCGCCAGAGGCCCCTCTCCCAGTCCTCCTCTTCGGGCGACGCCGCACCAAACGCGAAACCAAAGCCCAGCGCCTCAAGCGCCAGGAGCACAACCGTCTGAAGGCCTACCGGCGGCGCATCCGTGCAGCTGGTGGGCAGGCTGGGCCGGTTCGAGGTCACCATGGCTAACCTCAGCTCTATTACCCTGGTGCACGAGGGATGTGCCATCTTCGTCGACATCACCCCTGAGTCGTGGGGGATGAGCCGCATGGAGCAGCGCTCCAACTGCATCACCTACGCTCTCGAACGCTTCCCAGATACCTACCGCGTGGAAGCTGAGCCACAGTCTCTTGCCCTCGTTCTGATCATAGCCGAAGGCACCCAGGTGGGCGACGTGCTCAAGCAGGCGTGGGCGCTACGAGGTGAGTTGGAGTCGTTTCTGAGTGCTCCGATTGACCACGACGAGAAGTGCGCCGCTGCCGTCCTGGCCGAGTGTCTCAACCAATTCTGGCTCGACTCAGAACAGCGAGCCATCTTCGAGTGCCCGGGACCTCTAGCGCGGCTGCTGGAGGCGTGGGCCCGAGGGAGAGCTCACG